>DIRE01000067.1:0-39599 GCA_002426575.1 Clostridiaceae bacterium UBA5444
TCCCTATAAATCTCGATTTGACTAATTCATCTAATAGTTTAATAGCCTCTTTTTTCTTTTCTATAGCACTTTTAGTCTTTTCTAAAACCTGAACTATTTTTTTCTGGGTTTCCAATGATGGTAAGACTACATCAATATAATGTATAGATTTACTTGCATGTAAAATTGTTGCACCAGTTGCATATTTATAAATTATCCTTTGTACATTGTCACTTTTAAGGTAAAATTTAAGATAATCTTGTAATAATTTACTATTTGCAATATCTATTTTTCTTATTCCTGATGAAATAGCCCCTTCAAATTGATCCGATACTATGCCTGGTGTTCCATCTAATGTTAATAGTAGATCCCCTTTATTAACTAACTTTAAATTATCCGCAACTGTATATACCTTTTTCTTACTGGTTCCTGAAATATCGGAGACTCTTAAAAACCTCGTATAGCTATCATCTTCTGTATAAGAATCACTTCCTGGTTCTGATCCTCTTGTAAATGAAACTAAATTCTCTAATTTACCTATCTTCCACCCATCTGGTAACTTAATATCCCTCATCCTACTTCACCATTCTCCTTAACTCAGCTATATCTTCTAAAATAGATTTCTCTAAAGCTTCAATCTTATCCAATATAACCTCAGGCTCTTCATATACTACTTCTTCATACTCAATTTCCTTATATTTATTAATTGATAAGTCATAATCATTACTTTCTATCTCTTTTTTATCTACCCAGAACCATTTATCTTCTTTAGTTGGCTCTAGTGTATTATCTTTCTTTACTGCTCTCCATTTTTCAATTATGTCTGGGATATCTCCATCATTATCAAGTTTGTTTCTCTTATCATCTAGAGAATATCCGTCGCTTTCCATATCATAAAACCATACTTTATTTGTTTCTCCGCCTTTAGTAAATAAAATTACGGCTGTTGATACACCTGCATAGGGTTTGAATACTCCTGAAGGCATTGATATTACACCTTCTAGCGCGCTCTCTTCCACCAAAGCCTCTCTTACTTCTTTATGTGCCTTCGTTGAGCCAAATAAAACCCCATCAGGTACTATAACAGCACATCTTCCGCCTAAGTCTAATATTCTGTTTATAAGCTTTATAAATAGGAGTTCAGTCTTGGTAGTCTTTGCCCCTTTTGCAAGTGTAGGGTTTATATCCCCTTCATCTATGCTTCCCTTAAAAGGTGGATTTGCTAATACTAATGTATATTTATTCTCTTCTTCATATCTTTTTGATAATGAATCCATTTGTCTAACATTTGGATTATCTATGCCGTGAAGCATAAGGTTCATTGAAGCTATTCTAACCATTGAAGGGTCAAAGTCAAATCCATAGAACATTTCAGTTTTAAAATGCTCCCATTCCTCAATGGTCATCATATCCCCAATTCTGTTATAAAAGTTTCCTTTTTCATCGGTAAATACGCTTTCAGGTCTTGTATATTTCTCTAATATACACTCTAATGAGCCAACCAAAAAACCCGATGTTCCACATGCAGGGTCGCATATTTTGTCTTCAGCTGATGGATCCATAAGCTCTACCATCATTCTTATAATGTGTCTTGGTGTTCTAAATTGGCCATTTACCCCTGATATTGAGAGTTTTGACAATAGATATTCATAGAGGTCTCCTTTAGTGTCTGCATCATCCATGTTTATTCCATCTATAAGTCTAACTGATTCTTGTAATAGAGATGGCTTAGGTATCATAAATACAGCATCCTTCATTTCAGCTGTAAAGCTTGATTTTTCTCCGCCCATATTTTTTATAAATGGAAATACCTTTTGAGATACTACATCAAACATTTTTTCTACTTCTAGGTGCCTAAACTGGCTCCATTTCATTATTTCCTCGGGAAAAATAGATGTATAAGACATTCCCATTCTATTTGCCTTTTTTTCATTAACATTATCCTTATCATCTAATCCTTTTATAAATAAAAGATATGATATCTGCTCTATTACAGTCAGAGGATTAGATATGCCCCCTGACCAAAAGTTATTCCATAGTTTATCAATTGTACTTTTAATTTCTGGGTTTAGCATTTGTATTCTTCCTTCCTAAGTTTAAAATATAACGCTTGCTTTGTATGGTGCTATCAATTTAAAAACATCATCCGCCATCTTTCCAAATATACCATCCACCCCATTTGGATTAAAGGATGTATATGGTGGTGCAAACAATGCTGCAAATGATATTCCTTTATTTTTAGCAATATCATTCTTAATTATTTCTAAAGTTTTAATTTGTGTAGCATTCATTTTACTATGGTGCTTTTGAATAAACTCATCAAATCTTTTGTTTAATTCTATTTCATCTACTCCAACAAACTTTCTAACAATACCGACTATATCCTCTTTGTCAATATCTGTTTTACTTGAAAGCTCATCTATGCTATAAACAAAATCCTCACCAAATATCGAGTAAATGCCTTCAATTTCAATTTGAGAAAGCTTTTCCCCTCTTCTAATTTTATGAATCACTAACTGGTCATTTAATTTATCTTCAATGGCTTTCTTTACTCTTTTTTCATAAGGCTCCATATTAGCTCCATAAAGCACTGTCCCAGCACTAATTTCCTTCATTATGGCTCCAGTATCTTTTATATCAATTACTACAAATTTTCCTGCTGTTGCTCCCTTATGCTTCATTAAGTCTCTCAAATCTATCCTTATTTGCTCTAGCTTTTCGAAGCTTAAATTATCCCAACCTGATGGCTCTAATAGTGATTTTACAAGCTCCCTTTTTCCATCAAACTGATTTAAGTTTGTTTTTAGCCTTGCTAGTTTTTCCATGGTGGCGTTTATTTCTCTAACTAATGAATCTTTATCATTAGTCTCAAAGCTTTCAAGTATTCTATAAATCGAGTTATCAAATAAAATAGCATCTAAATTATCTTTTGGTTCAATCCATTGTATTAATGGTGCTATCTCAAGCTTTAGCTTTTTAATGAAATCTTCACTTAAACGACTCCAGTATTCTTCTTTTTTAACTTGTTCTATTCTTTTTCTGTTTTTCTTTATCTCTATACTTTCTGATGGCAAATCTTCAATATCCGCCTTTAGCTTTTCTACAAAATTTTTGCATATATCATATTCATTCTTCAATTTATATATCTCCAAAAGCCTGCACATTTGCTCAAATCTAACTTGCATAGAGGTTTTTTGTGGCTTTGGAATAAATCCTTTTTGATTCATTTCAAAGAATTCAAAGTTTTTATATGAGTCAAATATAACAAACTCTTTTTTATCTACTCCATCCCCAAATAAGTTATCACATCTTCTTGTCCCTCTTCCTATCATCTGCCAAAACTTAACCTTTGAATAAATAGGCTTTGCAAATACTAAGTTCACTATTTCAGGTACATCTATGCCTGTATCTAGTAAATCTACGGATATAGCTATCCGTGGAAAGTCTTCTTCTTTAAAATCTTGTATAAGCCTTTCCTTTTCTGGAAGACCAGAGTAAATAATTGCTGCCATTTTCCCTTTATATTGAGGATACATTTCATTGAATAATGAGTCCAATAGGTTCGCATGGTTTTTATTCTTAGCAAATATAATTGTTTTGCCTAAATAATCACCTACTTTAATTCCTTTATCCATTAATGTCTTTAATATGAACCTGTTGGTATCCTTATTTGTTATTTTCTTTTCTAAAGCATCTTTGTCAAATTCAATTTCATCTCCATCATAGCCTTCCTCATCTAACTGACTTCTTTGTTCTTCCGTCATTTGACTATATTTTATTCCTTTTCTTAAAAAGTCAGTTGTGGCATCAAATATTCTTGGTTCAATAAGATAAGGCGGCATATGATTCCAAGCTTCATCTATAGAGAAATTAAAGGTAGGATCTCCATCTCCACAATTAAACAAATCAAAAGTATTTCTTTCTATAAAATCCACAGGCGTAGCTGTAAGGCCTATAATATGAGCGTCAAAATACTCCAATATGTCTCTATATGTTTTATATATGCTCCTGTGTGACTCGTCGCAAATCACAAGGTCAAAGAACCCCACACTAAATTTACTATAATAATTAATCATGGTTTGGTACGTTGCAAAATATAGTGTAGCCTCTCTGTTATCTGAGTTTTTACCAGTAAATCTACAGGATATTTGCTCTGGCATAAAGGTCTTAAAGCTATTTTTATCCTCCTTAGCTTGTCTTACAAGTTCATCCCTATCAGCTAAAAATAATACTCTTTTGACCCAATTTGCCTCCATCATGCCTTTGGTTAAAGCTATAACGGTTCTTGTTTTTCCTGTTCCAGTAGCCATTACTAAAAGAGCTTTTCTAGCCCCGTTAGAATAGCTTTCATATACTCTTTTAATACCTTCTATTTGGTATGGTCTGCCTGCAATATTTTTATCTATTTCAACTTTATTTAAATCTTTCATATACTTATGTTTAAAAAATAGTTCTTCTAAATCCTCTAAAGTATAGAATCCCCAAATTTGTCTTGGGCTGCTATACTTATCATCCCACATATATATTTCATATCCATTGGTATAGAAAACTATAGGTCTTACTTTATAATCCCTTTCAATTGTATTAGCATATTCTAAAGCTTGCTCACGACCTAAAATAGGATCAACAGAAGTTTTTTTAGCCTCAACCACTGCAATGGGCTTACCTTTTTTATTAAATAATACATAATCAGCAAATCCCTTTTTGCCAGCCTTTTTATGATTCTCTAATGGGAATTCTACCTTCACTAGCTCATTGTTATTAACATCCCACCCAGCATCTTTTAGCATTATGTCTATAAGCTTCTTCCTAGTTTCTGCCTCGTCAAAGTTTAAAGTTTCTTCAACCTCTTTTTCTACAGCTTTATCTTTCTCGGTTACAACAGCTGTTTTTATTTCTTCTTTAACTTTATTTACCTCTTTGGTATGCTCTTCATTAATTTCTTCCTTTTCCTTAGAATACTCATCAATACTATATGTAGGAGCACTAACTTTAACTGGCTTTGGAATTTTGTATGTTAATGGTTTTATTGAGGTATCCTTTGTTACTTTAATGTAAAACCATGCTGATACCTTATACATGGAAATTAAACATTCAAGAGCATCTTCTTTATTTTCATACCCTCCATGATTTGCTTTATTGCCATAGCGTCTTACCATATCAAATAAATTTGGAATAGCCCGATTTATTTTTGTAGATCTTAAAAGCTTAATTTTTTCATCTTGAGTTGCAAATTGTGGAACTTCAACCTTTAAAGCTGTTAATACGTGGTCTATTATTTGTTCTCCAAACATACGCATTTTTAGCATTGATGCATTATTATCTGTATGAAGATAACTTTCTGCCTGTGCCCCTAGCTTGGCCAATGCTGGCCACTTTTTGTTTAAAAAATCAAAATTAGACATCCCAATCCCCCTCATCCCAATTTAATAATTTCTCAATTATAATATAAAATATGTATTAATTAAAAATCTTATTGTTTTATTATGTCCTTTTCTATCATCTTTTCCCTGTTTTTGTATCAGCCTGAGAATATTATAACAAAATTAGATAGCTTAAGTCCATTGATTAAGAGTTTATATACTCTATTGGGTATTATTTTAGATAGTTACAATGTTTCAAAAGTGTTAAAATAAAGTCAGTCATACAAAGGAAATATACCATAAGGGGTGATAAAATAACTATATACGAAAAAACAGACTTTTATAAAACAGCAATCGATGAGCAACATCCTTTTGAAGGGGAACTGCTAGAAGAGCTCAAATCCTATTACCGCATTGGTCTTACATGGTCGAGCAATGCAATAGAAGGCAACACTCTCACTGAAAGTGAAACAAAGGTTCTTCTAGGGGATAAATTAACTGCCGGTGGAAAGCCACTTAAGGATACATTTGAAGCACTTGGTCATGCGCAGGCATATGATTTTATGTTCTCGCTGCTGCATAATCGCCAAATTTCCGAGTCTGATATTCTAACAATGCACCGAATATTTTACAAAGATATCAACCCCAAAGCGGCTGGCCGTTATCGTACTAGGCCGGTAATTATAACTGGCTTCGAATATCCAGTATGCAAGGTAGAGCAGATTCAAAACGAAATAGGCCGGATGTTACAGTGGGTAGCCTCCGATCGGGACAAATATCATCCGGTAGAGTTTGCTGCACAGCTACACAAACGTTTCGTATTCATCCATCCATTTATTGATGGCAACGGACGTATATCCCGCTTGCTAATGAACACAGCCCTTATACAAGATGGGTATATGCTGGCAATAATTCCTCCCATCTTGCGGCAAGAGTATATAAGTCTACTTGAACAAGCTCATAAAAATGATCGCCCATTTATGGACTTTATTGCCGAAAGGGTATTTGAATCCGAGAAGGAAATAATGAGGCTGCTCCATATTCCATTCCCCAAGTTTCATAAAAGCAAGAATAAAGGGTCCTGACTCACTAGAGTTAGAGCCCTTTATTCTCGCTTGCAAAACTAGGCTTATTATTTATAATACTGCGCCTGTGCATACCATAACTTATGCTATTTATCTGGGGCATCTACTAGTTGCCCACTATCCCCCGTTGACACTACCAACGTTATGTATTAATATTTTCTCAGGAAGCTGGTGAGAATTATGGGAGCTACTATTAAGGATGTTGCAAGGGTATGCAATGTGTCTATTGCAACAGTTTCAAAATATCTAAATGGCGGAAATGTTAGGGAAGAAAATAGAATAAATATAGAGAGAGCTATAAAAGAATTGGATTACAGGGTTAATAATTTTGCCAGAGGGCTTAAGATAAACAGATCCATGATGGTGGGTATTGTTGTTGACAGTATTACAAACATGTTTTACACGAGCATCATATCCATTATAGAGGACTGCCTTCATACAAAAGGGTACAGCAGTATTATCTGCGAAACTAGGAGGCAGGAAGAGATACGAAATGAGAAGCTTGATTTCCTACTCAATAAGGGTGTGGACGGCATTATTATACTTACGACAAATATAACAAAAGAGCAGCTGGAGCATTATATAAATAGGGGAGTAAGCATTGTAGTTATAGACTGTGTAGTAAACGAAGCCGATTGTGATTTTGTAACAACAGATAATATTTCCGGGGCGTACCAGGCCACTGAAATGTTTATATTAAAAGGCCATACAAAAATTGCTATTATCACAGGAGAAGATAAGGAATTTTCTGCAGCTGAAAGGCTGAAGGGATATAGGAGAGCACTCGATGATTACGATATCCCCGTATGTGATCATTTGATTTTTAGGGATTCCTATGACCTTGAGGGCGGCTATAAATCATTTAAAAAGCTTGTAGAGAATAAAGGCTGTACCGCTGTTTTAATATCCAATTATTATATGGCAGTGGGTGCAGTAATTGCGGTTAACGAAGAAAATATAAATATCCCGGGGGATATATCTATAATATGCTTTGATGATCTTGAATTGAGCAAGGTATTTAAGCCCAAGCTCACATCTGTAAGCCAATCTACAGCTGAAATAGGAAATGAAGCGGTAAAACTTTTACTGAGCAGGATTGATGGTAGTAATTCCGGCTGCAGGATAGTAAGAGTTCCTGCGAAAATAATAGTAAACAATTCTATAAAGAAAATGTATTGATAAAAATGATGGAATAACTAGGTTATTCCATCATTTTAACGACAATATTTTAAGGAATTTTTGATATCCTTTATCATATATATTTGTATCTTGAGGTAAGTAAGTCTTCAAATCAAATGAGTTCCGTATTATTTCTCTTCCATGAGCTATGCTTTTTACCTTTCCAAGTACCATTGCCTGCGCTAATATGTTGCCTGCTGCAGTAGCTTCAACAGGTCCTGCAATTACTTTTCTGCATGTAGCATTGGCTGTAAGCTGGCACAAGAGCTGATCCTGTATTCCGCCGCCTACCATATGTATGGTATTTATCTTCTTTGATGTAATTTCCTCAATTTTCTCAATAGCCCACCTGTACTTATAAGCAAGACTTTCTTCAATACACCTTATAATCTGCCCGTAAGTCTCTGGTACAGGCTGATTCGTATCCATACAGAATTGTCTTACTTTTGATGGCATATTATTAGGGGCATAGAAAAGCAAATTATCTGGGTCTATGAAAGAAACGCAC
Source organism: Clostridiaceae bacterium UBA5444 (assembly GCA_002426575.1). Taxonomy (GTDB): domain Bacteria; phylum Bacillota; class Clostridia; order Clostridiales; family Oxobacteraceae; genus UBA5444. Next base: position 8,115 of record DIRE01000067.1, read on the forward strand.
TCCTTTTCTGATTGTGCCATTTTCACAAGCTCTGAGAATCCAATATTATGTCCTTCCTTTTCCCAGTGTCTCTTGCATTCCTGGACAATCCAGAGCCCCATTATATTCTTAAGGAATGTAATCTTATTATCTATTCCGCCTTCATTTGTAAAATTATACTCAAAAGCTTTATCGCATGTTATTGGCTGGTCTGTTTCGATTCCAAGAAGCGACCATGTGCCGCAGCTTATATATACGTGATCCTCCCCTTCAGAAGGTACGGCGGATATGGCGGATGCTGTATCATGACTTGCGACTGCAACGACTAAAGCAGGTGATACGTTTAACTCTTCACAAATGCTTTTTCTAATGTTTCCTATAACCGTGGCTGGTTTAACTATTTTTGTAAAAATAGTTTGCGGTATATTAAGTTTATCAATTATATATGTATCCCAGTCATTGAGATTATGGCTATATAGCTGCGAAGTCGTACATTCTGTATATTCAGATACCATTTCTCCTGACAGCATATAATTGATTAGATCCGGCATCATAAGGAGAGTACTTGCTTCATCTAGGCTTTTATCTTCAAGAGTTTTCATGGCTAAGAGCTGATAGATTGTATTATACTTTGCAGACTGAATGCCTGTCCTCTTATAAAGCTCTTTTTTGTCTATATATTTTAAGCATTCTTCTATCATGCCATCAGTTCTTTTATCCCTGTAGTGGTATGGATTTTTAAGCAGCTCACCGCTGCTATCCAAAAGCCCGAAATCTACTCCCCAGGTGTCTATACCTATACTTGCTATATCTTCACCTGCATTCTTGCATTTTAAGATGCCTTGCTTTACTTCATGACATAGCCTTAATATGTCCCACTGCAAATAATCCGAAAAGATTACCGGGTCGTTTGAAAATCTGTGCACCTCTCTAAGCTTAAGCATATCATTATTTATTTCTCCTATTATTCCCCTGCCGCTGCTTGCCCCAAAATCGTATGCCAGCATTTTTCCCATAATATTACCTCACTTCAAAATATGTATTTAATTTATATATTTATCTTTACTTGCATTTATTTTGATTTTATCATGAGTTTTAGGTGCGGTCAACAAATAGAGGGATTGATTTATAGTATTTATAAACATATAATATAGTTAAAAGCTAAACGTTTAGCTGGTAAAAAATGATGCTTAGAGGAGGTAGTTTTATGGCTAATATCAAAGATATGAAGGTAAATGCACCGTGCAATAGGCTGCATGGGAGTCTTCCTAAAATAGGTATAAGGCCTATTATAGACGGAAGGCGCAGGGGAGTAAGGGAGCTTTTGGAAGATCAGACCATGAATATGGCTAAAAGTGCTGCTAAATTCCTCGAAGAAAACTTAAGGCATCCAAACGGTATGCCTGTTGAATGCGTAATAGCCGACACTTGTATAGGAGGAGTTGCTGAAGCGGCTGAGGCTGCGGAGAAGTTTGCTAGGGAAGGTGTAGGAGTATCCATAAGCGTAACCCCTTGCTGGTGCTATGGTACTGAGACACTTGATATGGATCCATATATACCCAAGGCAATATGGGGATTTAATGGTACTGAAAGGCCGGGAGCAGTCTATCTTGCAGCAGCACTGGCAGGTCACAGCCAGAAGGGGCTGCCCGCATTTGGAATATATGGGAGGGATGTTAAGGATGCATCCGATACCGAAATTCCCGAGGACGTAAAGGCAAAACTTCTTAAATTTGCTAAGGCAGGTCTTGCTGTAGCTTATATGAGGGGTAAATCTTACCTGTCCATGGGTTCTGTTGCCATGGGTATAGCAGGTTCCACTGTAAATCCAGATTTCTTCTTAAAGTACCTGGGCATAAGAAATGAATCCATAGACATGAGCGAGTTTGTGCGCAGGATGGAAGAAGAAATCTATGACAAAGAGGAGTACGAAAAGGCATTTAGATGGGTTAAGGAAAATTGTAAAGAAGGCATAGACAACAATCCTTCCGAAATACGGTTATCCAGAGAAAAGAAGGACAAGGATTGGGAAACGGTTGTAAAGATGACCATGATTGCAAGGGATCTTATGATCGGCAATCCTAGACTCGCAGAATTAGGATTTGGGGAGGAAGCTCTAGGACACAATGCAATTGCTGCTGGATTCCAGGGACAAAGGCAGTGGACAGACCACTTCCCTAATGGAGACTTCATGGAGACAATGCTAAATACATCCTTTGATTGGAATGGCATAAGAGAACCTTTTGTTGTGGCTACTGAAAACGACAGCCTTAACGGAGTAGCGATGCTATTTGGCCATTTATTGTCTGGAACAGCCCAGATTTTTTCAGATGTAAGGACATATTGGAGCCCTGAAGCTGTAAAGAGAGTTACAGGCAAGGAATTGACCGGATTGGCTAAAAATGGTATACTACATCTAATTAACTCTGGTTCTACTACACTAGACGGTACAGGCCGTCAGGAAAGAAACGGACAGCCTGCAATGAAGCCCTTCTGGGAAGTTACTCCTATCGAGGCAGATAAATGCCTTGCTGCAACATCCTGGAGGCCTGCTGCAGCCGGCTATTTCAGAGGCGGCGGTTTCTCATCCAATTTCCTGACAAGGGGCGGAATGCCTGTTACCATGTCCAGGGTAAACATAATAGATGGTCTCGGACCTGTACTTCAAATTGCAGAAGGGTATACGGTGGATTTACCTCAGGATGTAAATGAAATACTAGATAAACGTACTGATCCAACATGGCCTACCACATGGTTTGCACCAATCCTTACAGGCAAAGGGGCCTTCAAGGATGTATATTCTGTGATGAATAACTGGGGAGCAAACCATGGAGCAACAAGCTATGGCCATATAGGAGGAGATTTGATAACTCTTGCATCCATGCTTAGAATTCCAGTAGCTATGCATAATGTGCCGGAAGAAAGAATATTCAGGCCAAGTTCCTGGGGCGCTTTCGGTACATCGGATTTAGAGGGTGCAGACTATAGAGCATGTGCAAACTTCGGGCCTTTATATGGGAAGAAATAAAACTGACATTAACTGCAATTTGTAAATATTAACTATGGGGGTGGAGCTTTGCTCCATCCCACTACAAGGGGGAAATTAAATGGTTTCTGAAGATGAAGTAAAACAGCAGATATGTGAAATTGGAAAACGTATATATACGAATGGATTTGTTGCTGCAAATGACGGGAATATATCTGTGAGGATTAGTGATAATGAGATTTTATGTACTCCGACAGGTATAAGCAAAGGATATATGACCCCTGACATGATTTGCAAGGTTAATTTAAATGGAGAAGTTATTTCAGCTAATGGTAAATACAAGCCCTCATCTGAGGTAAGGATGCATATAAGGGTATACAATAATAGGGGCGATGTAAAATCGGTAGTCCATGCACATCCGCCATACGCTACAAGCTATGCTATTGCGGGGAAACCCCTAGTAAAGCCTATTATGCCGGAAGCGGTAATATCCTTAGGTTCCGTACCTATAGCTGAATATGGGACACCTTCAACAGATGAAATACCTGATGCTATAGAAAAATACCTGCAGGATTATGATGCATTGCTCCTTGAGAACCACGGCGCACTTACATATGGCTCGGATCTCATAAATGCATATTACAAAATGGAATCTCTAGAGTTCTATGCAAAGCTTACATTTATATCTACTATGATAGGGGGTCCTCATGAGTTATCAGACAAGCAAGTGCAACAATTGTATGAGATAAGAAAGAAAATGGGTATACAGGGAAGGCACCCGGGAATACCTAGAGAGTAAAGGTGTGTATCCCGCACTAAAGAACAATAGGAAATTTATTAAGACAAAGCCGGATAGAAAGGACAATTTATTGTGGCCTTTCTGCTCGGCCTTTTATTGCCTGTAAAATAAGCCTTACCGTAGTCGTAGAAATCATTATGCCAAAGGCGATGGCACCTCCTACAGCTACTGTTTCAAAGGCTTTAGCTTCTGCCGATTTATAATTTCCCTCAACTATAAACCTCACAGTATTATACAAAGAAATACCAGGAACTAACGGAAATATCCCCGGGATGGAGAATTGAGACGCAGGGGTTTTTTTTACTCTTGCCATTATTTCGCTATAGAAACCCACAGCTAATGTCCCGCAAAAAGACGAGGTTATGGTGCTGTTGGTATATGAAAATACAAATAGATAAACTGCCCATCCAAAAGCACCGCATAACCCTGCCCATATAATTTTTTTCCTGTCTATATTAAATAATATTACCGGAAATGCGCTCCCTAAAAATGCAAGCAATATTCCTTTAAGCATAATATCACATCCAATTCATACCTAATGCTAATGATGCGCCTATACCTGCGCATACTGCGATTATAACCAGCAGTGCTTCGCCTACTCTTGCTATACTGGATAAAAAGTCTCCATATAATGCATCTTTTATTCCATTTGTAAAAGCCATACCTGGCACAAGGAACATAATTGCTCCAGAGATGACAGCGTTTTTATCAATGCCTGGAATAAAAGACTTAGCAAGAAGGCTTATACCGCCGATTAGAAACCCGGCTAAAAAATATTGTATAAATTCAATAAATCCTATATGGGATATTTTTTCGAGTATAAAATATATAAAAAAGCCTATTAATGAAGCTGCAGCGGCATCTATCAATTTTCCGTTAAAAAAAAGAGTATAAACAAAAGAAGTCATGGAGGCTGCAATAAGCCTTGTTGGAAAATTAAAATTAGGTGCGTTATCTATTTCACGAAGCTTAGCCATTGCATCATTATAACTCATATTGCATTCCTTCAGACTTCTTGAAAAGGAATTTACAAGCTCTATCCTGTATAGATCAACTCTTCTATGCTTTACTCTCTTAACAGATGAAATGCCTCCTCCTCCTTCTGATTTAACCGATACAAACAAACCTGTAGGAATACAAAAGCATTCAGATTTAAAGCTGTTGCTGCTGCATATAGTGTTCACTGTTTCTTCTATCCTATATGTATCAGCACCGTTTTTAATCAATATTTCTCCTGCTAGCATTGCAATATCCATGATTTCATTATAATCCATATCATTACCTCTATTCCATCGGTTTGAAAAAGCTTCCATTAATTGATTACTTCTATTGAGAAATTATTTACTATAATATTATTATATAAGGTCTGCTGTTAAGGTCAATACTTATATATTAATACTAAATTTAGCAGCAGCGTAAAATACCGCCAGCTGCAATTCAGCTGACGGTAAAAAAATCTTATTATTTTTTATTGTCCTCTTGACGGGTAGCACACCATTTCTTAGTGTAACAGCCCCTTAAATTTATGATGTTGTACTCCGATGGTGAGCATTAGGTAAAGCCCATCAAAATGTATTTACAACATGCTATTTAGTTAATAAGTTTTTTACAGAATCAGGTACTACTGAACTGCCGCCAAGTGCATACCCTGTTTTTATCTTGCTAATGTTTTCCTTCACAAATTTTGAAGTACTATCAGTTATATTAGAATTAACAAGGATAATTGGTGACTTCATTGACGCTGCAAATGCTGAACCTGTGAGTGCATCTGGGAAGTTTTCTCCTGTTGCAAAATATATTGAGCTTAAATCAAACTCTGATGCAAACTTTTCAAGTATTGTAACGTTAGTGGCATATCTGTCACTTCCATTCAGTCTCTCTCCACCTGGTACTACATTAAGCACGCTATCATTTATAACTTCCATGCCTCCTATTACATAGGTCTTGGTTACGCCGGATTTTTCTATATACTTACTTATAGCTTTAGGCAATGTACCTGCTTCTGTAAGCAGTATTGGCATACCTTTAAATGCTGCATAGGAAGCTATGGATAATGCATCTGGGAAGTTTTCCCCTGTTGCAACTACCACTTCTTTGCTTGTACCAATATGGTTAGCGATAGCAGCTGAGGTCTCATATCTGTCACTACCTTGTATTCTTGTGCATTTTATTCCCTTTGATGTTAGTTTATCTTCTATTCTCTGAGATACTGCTTTTGTACCACCTATTATAAAGATATTTTTAACACCCAGTCTCCCTATTTCCTTCTCTACAGAAGAATCTAAAGTTTTATGATTTGTAATAAGTATTGGCGCATTATATTTCTTTGCAAGAGGTGCTGAACTTAATGCATCTGGGAAATCCTCTCCTGTTGCAAGTACTGCATAATCAGAAGTTTTCCATCCTGACTGTGATATTTTTACACAGGTTTCATACCTATTTGCACCACTTAATCTTATCATCTCAATTGTATCTTCTTCATCTGGCACAATATCATCACCTGTGTCTGGAGCAGCCTTTACCGTTACGTCTATACTTGTTGTCAATGTCACATTGTTTGTATTTAGCACACCTGTTGGCAGGGATACAGTTCCATTTACGGTAAAAGTCTGCCCTGTCTTTACAGTCGGATCATAGCTTGAACCATCTATATCCCATGTCACATTGGCATTCACATTTCCAGCATCAGTAACTAATTCTACTTTCGCAGGCAATCTGAGGGCTTCTGCTGTCTTTGCTGTTCCATTTGGCAATCCGGTTATTGCTGCCGGTGTTGTTATTTTGATCAGGTTTGCGCTTGCTATCTGATAGAAGTTTGCAGTTACAGTTGTATCATAGAAAGATGTAACATATTCGGTTGAAGCACTGTTTGCATTTTGGAATACACCACCATCTGATGATGTCCAATTTAGGAAGTGGTAACCCTCAGCAGGAGTTGCTACTAGTTTTACAACTGAACCAGATACATATTCTCCGCTTACGTCTTGTGTTACTATTCCATTTCCCGAGGTTGCCACTGTCAAGTTCGGCTTACCGGCCGGAATATCTACTTTTAACTTATTGCTGAGCTTGCCGTCGGCATCCTTTTCCTGAATGTAAATTGTATAGGGTACATAGGGCGCGATATTCGACAAACTAATCGTGTTATCGCCAACAACGCACGGCGTTCCCGTACCACTGGTATCTACCGTTGTTACACTGCTGTCATTATAACCAATATATAGCTTTCCATCACTATCCACATAGGTATCCCCAGAGTACATCAATTTATAGTAATATGTCCCCTCTGTATCAGCTGTGAATGTTACTTGTGCTGTACCCTTAGGTCCATTCTTACCATTACATACGCTATCACACGGTACGACATTCTTAGCAGTTAGTTTAAATGAGCTCGAAACCGGCTGAAGCGATAGTGTTGTTATGTTAAGTGTAGCTGGTGAAGTTGTGAATGCTGCTACTAATGAATTTTTTGTATTGGTAATAATACATCTGTACATGGTACCGTTATCTGCTGCGGTCACCTGTGCTGTGTCATAATAATAATCGGTTGCGCCTTTGATATCAGACCACGTTGTTCCACAATCTTCGGAATTTTGCCACTGATAAGTGAGTGTGCCGCCATCGGTCACATATGCCAATGTTTGGAATGACACAGGCTGAGAGGCAGTAACTGTCATTGAGCGTGGATTTGTTATTGCAACTGGAGCTACAGATTTCGGCGCTGAAATTGTATAGCTATAAGATATAACATTTGATGCTGCATTGCTTGAATTTAATTCGATAAGCTTCAATGTACAGCTGTTGTTAATAGCAATAGCTCCTGTGTAAAGCATACCATTTGTTGACGGGTCAGAACCATCAAGAGTGTAGTACATTTTTTCACCGGCTGCGCCGGGGGTTACGTTTACCGAAATTGGTGCCGCATATGTGCCTGTAGCAATGTCAGCTGTCGGAGCAGCTATAGTTGACGAATTATCTGTTACACAAATGTCATCCACCAAGAATTCCGGTCCGTATGCGTTAAACCCGAATCCGCCTTGGTATACATTTGTACCTTTATCGGTCCAAGAACCAATCAGGCTACCGTCAATCCAAAGCGTTATTGTAACATCAGCCGTTTTAGCGCTTGTGTTAGTATTTGCAGTATCAGCTTTAATCTTGTATGTGTGCCATTGTGTAATATCAAAACCTGCTGGCAGATCGTAAACTTTATATGGATTTGTTCCACCACCATAACCAATGTCTGCGTTTTGGCGTTTATAAAGTCCAATTTTGGTTGTATCACTCATTTGAACTCTTATACCATATAAGACAGGGTTCTTTGTCTCGATGGGTATGTTTTTACCTGCATATAACACAAGTTGGAAGTTTGACCAGGGCTCTTGGGAATTACCTACAGTCCAGTTCTTCATTTTCGCTCTTAATGAGTATGTGTAATTCTGTAATTTTGTTGCAGCTGCGTCATAAGGATATGCAACGTAGGCGTCGTCACCTAGCACCACATCTAGCACATTGTTGTTACCATCGTCCGGGTCGGCTGCAACATTCGTGCTGAATGTTGATGTTTTGTACTTCTCCCAAGCGTTGCTGCTTCCGAGGCTTGCAGAATCGTTATTAAAAGTATTACCGGCTGCAAAGCTTGAGAAATCCTGTATATAAATATTGCTTGATGAAGCAGTATTTAAAACAGGGATAAGCTTTACCCTTGTGTTTTGCATCTCAGCAATCGCATTGGTTATATCTGCATTAGTTGCCTCGCTATTGTAAAGAGCATTTTGTGCACTTGCTATCGCTGCAGTAAAAGCAGCCCAACTTGCACCTGTATAGTTATCTTTTGTAACCGTATTTGCAGAGTTAATAGCATCACGCAGCGGTATCTTGTTCACACCGGCTGCCTGCTTAATAGCAGTTGTGCCTTTGATTATATAGTTATACCCCACTGTCGCACTGTATACTCCGTTTTTTACCGATACAACCTTGAGTGTGCAGGTGTTTGCTATTGTTAGGGGCCTGCCTGTGTATAATTTACCACATAGTACAGGGTCGGAACTGTCTGTTGTATAATAAATTGCATCGCCTGAGTTTGCCAATTTAACACTTATAGGGCTGTCATAGGTGCCAGAAGAGATGTTTGCCTGCGGCGCAAGACCCATTGAATGAACAACGCTTATATCATCCACATAGAAGTCGGCAGCATATCCTCCAAAACCAAAACCACCGCTTGCGTTAGCAGCAGCATCTACCTGAGCTACTTTTGTGTCATTCACGTAGAAGGTTACAGTTCCGTTTCCGGTAACAATCTTATAGGTATTCCAATTATTCATATTAAAGCCGTCCGGCATTTTAATATTTGAAATAAGGGTGTTATCAGTCGGGTTACCGCCTCTTTGGTAGATTGACCACTGGCCTTTTGTATCACCGCAATTTGAGTAACGCAACTCGTAACGGTTTACGTTACCGCTGTTGTTCTCTTGTACATAGGCAGATATACCAAAGTTTGCCCATTCAGCATCTGATTTTGCATCCCATGCAGCAAATTTAGTACGACAAGTAAACGTATAGTCTGTCCATGAGGTATCACCAAGATTGTAGTAGACCATACCGTCAGGAACCTTAATCTGCTCACACTTATTGCTTGACTTGTCCGGGTCAGTTACTGTGATAAATGTAGACGGTGTGCCATTTCCGGCATCAATACGGCTGTCATGCCAACCTGTGGGGGTTGCTGTACTATTATACCCTTCAAAGTTTTCGGTGTAGGGCATCTTAACAACTTCTGTTGGCGGTACTGTTTGTATAGGCGTTAATGCCGGAGCATCTTGACCACCGTAAATGTAGAAATAGCTAAAGAATGTTGAGCCTCCTGTAGTTTTTGTCCCTGCCCAGGTTGTCCCCCAGTCACCCATACCAACATAATTGAAGGATGTGGCAACTTCATCTTTAGCAGCGTAGTCTGCAACTTGTTGTCCGTCAACGTACAATTTTACATCATTGCCGGAGGAATAGTCCATTTTAAGAGTATGCCAGCCAAAATAACGAGGCACATCTGTTGTGATTGTCTGACTGTCCTTCTGGATTACATAATAGTCCTTTGATGTATAACCATCAGCACCGATACCAAGTACTTTAGTGCCATCGTCCGCCCGCAGGAACATGTGTGCAAATCTTGAATCGTTAGGATTAATTGTTACATCATCCGATGGACAGTATTCCTTGCGGCGGTCAAAGAATTTCACAGACACAACCTTGTTAAGGCTGGTAGGAAATGTCCGGCTTACAACACAACCACTAGGACTATACGGAGTATAGATTGGAAGCGCACCGCTACCAAGGCGCGGATCCTCTGCAGAAGCCAAATTACCCATAGTCATATCTACAGTACCTTTTTCTACAACCCAATTTGTAGGATCTAGCGTTGGCGCTGTGAATTTATCAGAGAAATAAATCTTTGATGGAGCTTTTTCCTGATTTGCATATGTTCGCTGGTTTGTTCCACGAAGTTCAGTGGGGAAAGAAGCTGTGAGACCTATTTGATCGTACTGCATCTTTGATTTGTCAAAATTCTGTACATCACTTGTGCCATTAATGTTGTTTGTGCAGTTTTGCATAATCATCAACTCGTTATGTTCATCGTAACGCACTGCCAATGAATGCTCTTGTGTATTAATACCCTGAACATTGGTAAACACGAATCCCGCTGCTCCCATTGCACAATCCAAAGCACCAACTGAACACTTTTCATGTACTGAAGGGCTTGCACCTATATCAGCAATAAGCATCTGATCCACGTAGTTGTAACGGTCAATTGATGTGTCAATGTCGGTAAGGTTTGTCCTCAGTGCGTTAAGATCAGCTGAGCCATGCTGCTGAGAGGTCCCATACCAATACTTTTCACTACTATCAAGCCACGACATGAATACTGAGCTGTCTTCACCGGCATCCTGTTGGCAATTGTGCACATAAATATACGAGAAGTGGTTGCCCACAGTGTAGCCATCTCTTGCGCAATCGTAATTTTTGTCGTAGGAAGTACTGCCGCTGCGTGAGTACCCACCCAACACCAGCAATCCACGCTTAGGTGAATTGTAAATCTCCATGTGAGTAAAGGTGTTTTGTCCGGAACTCATAATTGTAAATCCAACACCATGACCGACAAGCTGACCCACATCATGGATAAGTATGTTTTCAAAAGTGTTATGATTATTATATTTGCCGACTCCGGGGTATCCACCGTCTATCGATATACCGCCATCGCCGCAATATTCAACTGCAGTGTTTTTAATTTTGTCATACTGGTTATCTCCAGCCATGAAAATACCATAAATACCGGCATTCTTCACATTGGTATTAGAGATTGTGATGTTATTGGTATCCTGCAAACGAATATTTCCAACCTGGAACATGGGTCGGTCTGCCGATTCGCAATAAGACGGCAGGGTAACACCATTTGCCTTTGCTTCTGGCGGATAGTCTTTAATTGGGCCACTACCATCGCCCCAGTTTGTAGAGTATGTGTACGAGCCTGAAAACTCGGTATCCTTAACTGCCAATCCATCAATTACTATATTATGTGCCTGTTTCGCTATATCGGGCTTGTCATCCGGATTTTGCTTATTAGTACCCTTAATGTTAATTACAGTTTGCATTGTGGGGGCAACAACTTTCCATGTACCAACTTCGCCATCTATTGCCTTTGGATAGTAATAGAGCCAGCCTGTTTTCTTGTTGTAATGATATTCGCCGGGTGCATCAAGGAAAGAGATGTTTCCTTGCAGAAAATATCTTGAGCCATTGCTAATTTGATACTTTGCCCAATACTGATACTTTGTGTAGAAGTCTGTAGAGCTTGAATTATCAGGAAAATCCAATATATAATTGCTGCCTTCTGTAGTCATTGAAGTAATCGGGAAAGTATCTGTAAACCAGTCCCAAGTACCACCTTCGCCACCAGTACCGCCGTCCCAGGAGAACACCTGTGCAACTTCCTCGCTGTTTTGCTGCGCCAGCTTCATTCCATTTACTTGTTCGGCATTTAAGCTGCTTTGAGCCACTACAACATTTTTGCCTTGGGTACCCCAACCCGCCATACGGTTGTAACCATCCTTTGCTTCCGGGAACCCAGGAATCTCCACCCAATTCGGTGTTCTCGCCATCATTGCACGAGAATCGTTTACATACAATGTGTTAAAATTATTGGCAGGGTCAAGATGGGTTTTATACACTTTTCCCACCATACTTGACAGCATACCGTAGTTTGCTGTATCGGTGTCGTCTGCTAGGATCCAGCTCTTTGGATCAACCGGTTGGCCACCATACAGCTTGGCAGCACCAACACCGTCTGTGCTTTTGTAAATGATGTTGTAGCCATTTGTACCGGAATCCTGTGTATTAAGATCCAACGTTTGTGACAGATAATAATCACCAGCAGCAATATTTACAATTATGTTGCCTGTCATATTTTTATTAATTTTTCGCACAGCATCTCGAGCTCCCTGCAATGTAGCAAATGGCTGTGCATACGTACCGGGATTTGAGTCATCACCAATTGTTGAAACAAAAAATTCTGCCTGTATCTTCTGTGATGCCTCCTGTGTTGCTTGTGATGTATCTGCAGCCATTGATTTTAGCGGCATAGCAGTCGTAAGCATAGCAAGAGTCGTAAACACACTGATTGCCTTGAATATAACTTTCCTCATTTTGCATATTCCCCCTTTTTATAATTTGGAAAATTAAAAGATTTGTCTTTAACCTCCTTTCGTGACCATCTTACAATGCAATATTAATACTAGTGTTTCATTTAAATAATTTGCGCCCCCCCTAGCTTATAAAATTTAAAGATTTCTTTATACTGGCAGGAACTTCCTTACTAACTATAGTGTATATATTTTAAGGAAGTTAATGGCTTCCATGAGAAACTTAAAGAGCAGCACTATTTAACTGAGTTATAATGATTTCCTGCCTTTATTCTTTTCACAAAATATAATAACATATGAATTAAATTAAGAAATCTACGAAATTTATGAATTTCTCCACAATTTATACATTTAACTTAAATTTATACCGTACATAATTCCATTTCCCAAGTTATAATAAAGAAAAGAATAAAAGGCTTTAACTCACCAGAGTTAGAGCCTTTTATTCTCGTTTATAAAACAAGTTTATTATTTATAATACTGCGCTTGTGCATACCATAACTCGTGATATTTACCTGGGATATCTACTAGTTCCTCGTGGCTGCCTTGCTGGACAATCTGGCCGTTGTCGAATACGGCTATATCACTGCAGAAACGGCAGGAAGATAGGCGGTGACTAATATAAATAGCAGTCTTATCTTCGACAATCTCGTTGAATTTGCTATAAATTTCTGCTTCTGCAATTGGATCTAAAGCAGCTGTAGGCTCATCAAGTATAATGAATGGTGCATCTTTGTATAATGCACGGGCAATGGCTATTTTCTGAGCCTCACCTCCTGAAATCTCCACACCCCCATCATCAAAATCTTTATAAATATATGTTTCAACTCCATTAGGCATCTTTGATAGCCTCTCTGAAAAACCAGCTTTGTTTAAACTGTCTATTACCTTTGAATCATCATAACTTTTGCTTGCAGCAACATTCTGTCCAAGGGAGAAAGAGAGCAGCTGATAATCCTGAAAAACAACAGAGAAAATAGACATATAATCATGATAGTTATATTTTCGAATATTAATTCCATTAAGCAGTATTTCACCTTCTGTTGGATCATACAGGCGACAAAGCAGTTTGATAAAAGTTGTCTTTCCTGAGCCATTCATTCCAACAACAGCTAATCTTTCCCCAATTTTAAATTTTATAGAAACATGGCGTAATGCATATGTTTCTGTACCAGGGTATTTGAAAGATACATCGCGAAATTCTATTTCATAATTACGGTCTGCCCGCTTTTCCGTTGTTAAGCTTCCCTGATACATTGTATTGGGAATATCGAGAAATTCATATGTTGTCTTTAAAAATACAGCATTGTTTCGCATATCACCAAGGGTTGCAATCAAAGAAGCAATCCCTTGAGAGAGAGAAGTTATTGAACCTATATACTGGGTAACTGATCCAACTCCAAAGGCCCCTGCCCAAGCTTTAAGGCACACAAAAGTATAAACAATCCCTATAAAAATAATAGACATTGCAGCAGATATGGCATTCAAGACTCCCATGGGCCCGGCTGCATATTTTGCTATTTTTGAGCCTGGTGCAATGCTCTTATCCTTTTTTGAGTAATGTTCACAGATGATCTGCTGATTGTACATTCTTATATCAAGTGCACGGTATCTATCCTGTGCCATAAACCCAAAGAAACCAAAGAAACGATTGCCCATCTTTGCATCATCAGCACGCCTTGTCCAGTAGCTATTTGCTTTGTTAGAACACATTGGGGAGATGAAAGTAACAAGAAACAAAACTACAATAATACCTACTGCAAAAAGAGGACTGTTCAATATAGTAAAGGCTCCTGATTTTGATGGAACATCTAAAGTGAAAAGACTGACCGTCAATGCAATTGCGCTTACAATACTGATTAAGGAATTTACGGTTGTTTCAAAATATACTAATATTTTTCCAATTCCCCAGCCTGCCCATTGCTGGTTTTGAGAAATCTGTGAACGTAAATCATGTGTGTGCTGCTCATCTAATGAGCAAAAATCCATATCCAACATTTTATCTGTATATATCTTGTTTTGCTGATGCCAGAATCCCGCATGCTTACAGTTTTTCCAGCGTGATAGCACCCCATTTATTAAAGCCAAAAAAGATGTGGATACAATTGTAATTATTACAAGTTTTCTAAGCACTATGGGATTGCGATTCCCAGCAAGTTCATTTATAATCTGTGCCGAAAGATAAATTTCAACATAAGGCGTAATAGAGGCAAAAGCCGAACATATAGCAGAAGATATAAACATTTTTGGGCATTGCTTTTTAAGTATCTTAAAAGCTCTGTAATTTAACCTTATGGATTCTTGTAAGGAGATGCCATCCTTCTTTTTATTCTTCATCAAAGGCACCCCCTTCTTTATAATATTTGCTTTGTACACGGAAAAGTTCTGCATATTTTCCATTTATCTTCATTAATGAATCATGGGTTCCCTCTTCAGCTATAGCCCCATTTGAAATAAAAATAATGCGATCGCAAAAGCGTGTAGATGCCAAACGGTGGGAAATATAAATAGATGTACGCCCAGAGGTCATTTCGTTATATTTCAAATAAATATCGTTCTCTGCAATTGGATCAAGAGCGGCTGTTGGTTCATCCAACACAATAATTGGGGCATCCTTGTATAAAGCACGTGCAAGCATTAGCCGCTGCATTTCTCCACCTGAAAGCTCAATTCCATCTTCAAATACTTTGCGGCCTATATGTGTTTGATACCCCTTAGGAAGACTTTCCACCTTGTCCGTCAATCCAGCCTCTGCAATGCAGCGCTTTACTTTAGCAATGTCAATATTCTCATCTGACTGTGCCACATTTTCAGCAAGGGTTACTTCGAGCAGGGAAAATTGTTGAAAAACTGCAGCGAAAAGCCCATAATACTTACGGCGATTGTATTGCCGGATATCTTCTCCATTGAGCAGTATGGCACCATGTGTAGGGTCATAAAAGCCACATATTAGTTTTACAAGTGTGGTTTTGCCTGCACCATTTAATCCAACGATTGCAAGCTTTTCTCCTGCATGAATGGTTAAATTCAGGTGATTTAAAGTGTCCTTATCAGCTTTTGGGTATCTAAAGCACACATCTTGTAATTGGATTTCATATTTGCCGTTTTGATTTTTAGGTAAGTCTGCTCCATCCGCAAATCGAAAGGGTTCTGGAGTCTCAAGGTATTCTCTTACAGTAGAAATATCAAGGCTTTGCCTGTGAAGCGTGGAAAAATTGGAAAGAATACCAGTTATCCAATTTGTAAATCCCCCAACAGCAGTAAAATACAAAAGAAACTCAGATGCCGGCAATCCTGCGCTAATTGTCATTGTAATTAAATAAAAATATGCAATCCCATTTCTGCACAATGTGAGAACTACATCAATAACATTTGTCCATATATACACTCTTTCCCCACGAGCAACGAAAGCCTTATATAAACGCAGTGTACTGTTGAAGATATCTTCAAGCCATGGCTGCATACCAAAAATGCGTATATCTTTTGCCAAAGCAGGCTCCTCTGCTTTTGTGCAGGCATAATTCATTTTTTTGAAATACTCAGACTCTTCTTCCCGGTGGTAAAAGCCCCACTCGTTTATACGCTTGTTGATAAAATACCCTAGAACTGTTGTTATTAAAACAATTGATATTAATACTACATTTAAAGAGGATATCAAAAAAAGATAAATTATAAATCCGGTAATACTTTTAAGTAGATTTGTTAGTGTATCCCAAATTGCTTCTGTCGCTTGATTATTGCTGCATACGGCCATATTGGACTTTTCAAGCTTTTTGAGAATAGAAGTATCCTCCGTATTAGGGAAAGACGTGGTTGCAACCTTATTATGGATTTTGCGTATGATGTTAAGCCTGATCTCTACACGACCGAACACCGTATTAGTGGATACATATGAAGTTAAGGCTGCTAAAATTAAAAGTACCGTTGTAAACAAAACAATGGTCAGAATAAGTTCTGACAATGGTGCCTTTGTCTCCACTTTTTTTAATATTACTGGAGCAATATAGAGTTCAGCTAAATTGTTTGTTACAGCAAGTGCCGCAAGTAATACGCACAAAACCAAAACGCTTTTGCTAACTTCCCATGCCTCACAAATCATATACACTGAATTCTGCCACATATTATATTTGGGTCGCTCCTTGTTCTTTTTCTTGTCTTGTTCCGTCATTTTCATCACCTCGCTATTAGCCTATCATAACGAATACTATATAAGGTTATTTTGGGGACGAATTGCCTAAATCAGGTGATGAATTTGTATCCTGGGGCAATAATATTTCCGTAGTAAAGGCACCATCTTCACTATTCCTGCTTATATACCCGTCAAGCCTCTCGATAATATTGTCAATTCGGACAAGTCCAAAGCCATGGCCTTCACCCTTTGTGCTCTGAAAGATGCCGTTAATTTTTGTTAATTTTTTGGAAGATGTAAAATTTGTAAAGGATATATATAGCTGAGTGCCTTTCATATCCATATAAATACGAATCATGCGCCCCCCCTCTGGTAGGTTCATACTTGCTTCAATTGCATTATCAAATAAATTTCCTATGATAACGCACAAATCGAGTTCTGATATAGTTAAAGCAAGGGGAATGTGTGCATCAGCTTGTACAGAAATATGTTTGGATTTAGCAAGAGAAATCTTACTGTTTAAAATAGCATCCGCCATAGCGTTTCCAGTCTTAATTACGGTATCTACAGTAGAAAGGTCAGTATCTAATTCATCTAAATATGTTTTTATGGCATACATATCCCCTGATGCAGCATAGGCTTTCATTGTCTGAATATGATTGCGATAATCATGACGCCACCCGCGGATCTGCTTATACATATTTTCTACTTCAGCATAATGAGTTTCGATTAGCTCACGTTGATATGCTGCAATTTTCTTATCTATATGCTTTGAAAAAACTGACATAACCCTTCTCCTTTATGTATGTAAAATAATTGCCCTGTTTAAGGGCTCATACTGTCCTCTTGGCAAAGGAATAACCGTACCATCTGAGAGATATACATTTGTTTTGGTTATTCTGCGAATACATAGTAAATTAACAATAAATGATCTGCCCATGCGAAAAAAGCTATCATCAAGCTCTGTTTCAAACTCTCCTAAAGTCTTTTTTACTGTATAATCCAGCTTGGCATGGATTGTCACATAGTTTTGACGTACCTCTAGATAGCGTATCTCATATAAGGGTATACGTATCATTTCTCCGGATAATTTAATAAGCAATGCATGATCATTTTTCTCAATTTTCTGTGCTGCTCGGTTTAAAACATCAAACACTTTCTCGTCATGAACTGGTTTCATTAAATAATGCAATGCGGAAACCTCATACCCTTCTGAAATATAGTCTAAATACCCTGTAATAAACACAATCTGAATAGATTCATTATTTTTCCGTACCTTTTTTGCAAGAGAAACCCCATCCATACCGTTCATTTCAATATCCAGCAACAAAATATCGTATCTTTTGTTTTCTGCATAATCAAAAAGAAAAGCTTCCGCAGATGAAAAGGTTCTAATATTAACTGTATTGCCAGACTTTCTTGACCAATCTGTGACAATGGATGATATGTAGTCAAGATCCGCCATACTGTCATCGCAAATTGCAATATTATAATTCATTTTGCCACCTCGAAATCATTTGCTACAGTATACAGTGTACCTTTAGTTAATTTCACTTTGACTTTTTTTGCAATACATCTAATCTATAATTTGTAAGTGAAACCCCAAAGTATTTTTTAAAGGTTGTATAGAAATAGTTGGACTTTTCTAAGCCTACTTTGTCTAATATTTCATTTATCTGCATATTAGTATTATCTAAATAATATTTAACTTTTTCCATTCTTACATTAGATATATATTCTGAAACCGACTTTCCTGTTGCCTCTTTGAATAATCTGCCTACATATACAGATGACATCATAAGTTTATCCGAAATACTATTTAAACAAAGGTTTTTATCATCATAGCTATCATTAACAATATCAATAATATTTTTTGCCATTATATTAGCTTTGTTATTTTGAGTAGATTCAATGGCAGTTACAATTTCTTCAAATATGTTTATAAATGTTTGGTTAATCTCATCAAGTGTTTCGTAATTTGCTACCTCACTAAAAAACTTAGTAAATATACTAGAGAAACTTTCGTTGCTATTTTCCATTAAGTTGCTTATGGTATTATTGTAGATTGAGAATATTAGATATATGATGGAAGCCATAATATTATCATAAGGATAGTCTGATATGGCTTCTATCACATCATAATATGCTTCCTTTGCACGTTCCATATTACCAAGCTTTAATGAATCAAGAATTATTTTTTCCTTAGATGAAGGAAATTTAAAGTCATCGCCTCGTATATCTTTCAAAGCTTCAGGAGTTATAATGGAAGCATGTCCATACTTTAATCTGTACATAGATATGTTTAAAGTATTATTGTATGCTAAGGCAACAGTATCAGCTCCATGAAATACATAACCTAATGTAGCAGACAAGGATAAATGAAGGTATTTATTTACACACCCCTGAATTTCTGAAACTAATTTTTTTAAATTATCATATATAGAATCAAGCATTCCATCATTTTCATTAATATTTATAACAACGGAAAAGTGATCAGTCCCCATATCTACAATTTCACCAATATAGCACTTAGATACTATTTCTAGGGCTATGTTGGAGATTGCATACTTAAATAGTAGCCTATCATTTTCATCAAAATCCTCCATAAATTTTTGATAATAATCTAGTTTTAGTATGAAAATGAAGGTGTCCTTTTCAAAGTTAAGTTTAATACCAAGCTCTTTTATTTTCTTAGATATATCATCCTCATATAACGCTATATTGCCCATAAGAAGATTCTTCAAATAACTATTCTTTATGCTTTCAATATTATCATTTTGGAGGCTTTCTAGCCTATTTGCCTTATCAAATACTTTATTAAATGTGCTAGATAAAAACTTTAATTCATCCATATCATTCTCTGACGCGCTTAATATAAAATTTTTCTTTACATCATTTGTAAGTGTATTAATAGGAAAATATAACTTCCTTGAGGCAATAATGGAGCAAAAAAGTCCCAAAAGCAAAACCAAAATGCATAAGGAAATAGTGGCTATCTTAAGTTTGTCTATACTTGAAAAAACAGAAGAATAGGGGGTCATACTGATAAACCTCCATTTTAGCCCACTTGAAGATACATATGAAAAAATATACTTCTCTCCATTTATAGTTTCTATAAAAGAGCCTGATTGAGCCTTGGATGACAAAATACGCTTAATATAGCTTTCACCGGATATATCTTTCATAAACTCATTACTTTTTGAGTGATTTACAACTAGGCCATCCTCATTAATAACAAATAGCTCGCACCCTTTGTAAGTTGAGTTATCATTCAATGATAGCATTGTATCTCTTAGCCAGTTCGTATCTACATTCAAAATTATTGCCCCACGAGTTTCGTCAGAGCTTGCGGCATTATCATACATTAAATAAGTATATGTATTAGTAAGGTTTGTAGGCTTATCATGATAAGCACAAGGTAAATAACTCTTCCGTGGAAAAGGAATAAGTTCAGAAGTATTACTTTTCTTATTGTTCTTAATTAAATTTACAATCTCTTGATCATAAAACTCAGAGCTTTTATAAAAGGATCCTGTTTCAGTAGATATAAATGTATCAAGCTTTCGGTTATAGATATACAGAGAATGTATATATAGGTTAGGAGCAGTTAATGTATCTAAAGTGCGAATGGTATTCCCTAGAGTTAATAAATCCTCTGTGTTACTATTCATAAAAGCTTTAACATAATCATTTAAATAAACAGATCTGCAAAAACTGTTTGCCATGTTGTCCATATATGTAGCACTATAACTTATTTGAGAAAGAGATCTAGTGTTTGAATTCTTAAGTACATCCATAGTTGAATTAGAATAATACAAATATAGGGTAAACGATATCAATAATATCAACACGGAAATGCTAATAAAAAAATATATTAGCATCTTTTTGTAGAATGTATGTTCTTTTAGCTTACTTTTGAAAATCAATATTATCACCTTAATCTAATAGTAATCTATATAATGTAAACAAATTTAAATAATAAATTTCGCAGATTACTTCCTATTATACCATATTCTGAATAATATGAATAAGCATAAGATGAGCCTTCCCCTTTCCTACTTTCTCAAATAAGATAATTATTAATCAGAAATTTCCTTAAAAGTATCCTTAAGTTTACCATATAGGCCATTATATATTAGGTATCCCTTTTGGTATTTATCTATATTCACTTTATTTGGATAAACACTTTCTGTAACTTTAATCATCTTGCTACAAGCTTCATTCACTGAATTAAACCTTCCAGCTCCAACAGCTGCTAGTATAGCTGCTCCATAGGACGGTCCATCCACAGAATTTATCATATCTATTCTTGTATTAAACACATCGGCAAGTATTTGTCTCCAAAGCTTACTCTTAGCTCCACCACCACTAACCCTTACTTCGTTAATAGGAATATTTAGATTTTTAACAAGTTCTAAAGAATCCCTAAGCCCATAAGCTACTCCTTCTAGAATAGCTCTAGTCATATGAGCCCTAGTATGAGTTATATTAAGCCCTATAAAACATCCCTTAGCATTAGGGTCACTATAAGGTGTTCTCTCTCCCATTAAATATGGTAAAAATATTAGCCCTTCACTGCCTGCTGGCACCTTCTCAGCTTCACTTAATAACTGGTCAAATGTATTTGAATTACCTTTATTTACGGTTTCTACCCACCATTTTAAGCATGAAGCTGCAGATAACATAACCCCCATTACATGCCATTCACCATTGGCATGACAGAAAGAATGTAATCTATTTTCTCTATCCACTGCGTATTCTTTTTGGGAAGCAAAAACTACGCCTGAGGTTCCCATTGCCACAGAAATAATTCCATTTTCAACAGTTCCAGTACCAACAGCCCCCACGGCCTGATCTCCGCCGCCGCCTACCACAAGTGTACCTTCTTTAAGGTCAGTCCCTAAAGCTGCTTCCTCAGAAACGCTTCCAGTTACCTGCGATGATTCATAGCATTTGGGAAGCAAATCTTTAGATATTTTCAAAGCATTCAGCATTTCTCTAGACCATACCCTATTTTTCACGTCAAATAGAAGTGTACCAGAGGCATCAGATACATCTGTAGCATACTCCCCAGTTAACTTAAATCTTATATAATCCTTAGGAAGCAATATATGTCTAATCTTAGAATAAACATCTGGTCTATGCTTTCTAACCCACAAAATCTTAGGTGCCGTAAAACCTGTTAAAGCCTTATTTCCTGTATACTTAGAAAGGTTATCCTTTCCCACTGTCCTTGTAATATACTCACATTCCTTACTTGTTCTTTGATCACACCAAAGTATTGCAGGCATTAATACTTTATCATTTTCATCTAATGTAACCAGCCCATGCATCTGACCGCTAAAGCCAATGGATTTTATGTCTTTTGCATCTATTTGGTTCTTTTCAATTAATTCTCTTATTCCCTCTTTTGTTGCATTCCACCAATCCTCTGGATTTTGCTCTGCCCATCCTTTCTCTGGATAAAATACTGGATATTCCTTAGATAGGCTAGCAATTACCTTTCCATCTTCATCTATTATGATTATTTTTACTGAGGATGTGCCCAAATCTATTCCCAAGAAATTCATCTTTTTCCCCTCCATATAAATCCAAACTATTAAATATAATGTAGAGACAATTTTCTGCCTCTACATTATACTGCACCACTATTCACTATTAACTATTAACTATTAACTATTTACTCATTAAATATATATTGATTTAATATAGATTCTAACATCTCTTGTCTTCCAGACTTATTCTTTATGCAGCTATTATTTAGCGCATACTTCTCCAAAGCTTCAAAGTTCATCTTTCCTTCAACTATGTCCTTGCCAATGCCTTCCGTGAAGCTCTTGTACCTTTCCTCTATAAACTTGTCTAACTCTCCGCCTTGTATAAGATTATAAGCAGCCTTTAACCCCTTAGCAAAGGTATCCATACCAGCTATATACCCTAGGAATAAATCTTCTGGCTCAAAGGATGCCCTTCTTACCTTAGCATCGAAGTTAAGTCCACCTGGAGCTATTCCACCATTTTTGAATACCTCGTACATAACAAGTGTTGCATCATATATGTTTGTTGGGAACTTATCCGTATCCCATCCAAGGAGCATATCTCCCTCATTAATGTCCAGACTTCCCAATATTCCATTAATCCTAGCTAATTCAACCTCATGCTGCATCGTATGTCCTGCAAGTGTAGCATGATTTGCCTCAATATTAACTTTAAAGTATTTGTCCAAATCATATTTTCTTAAGAATGCCATAACAGTTGCCACATCAAAATCATATTGATGCTTTGTTGGCTCCTTTGGCTTTGGTTCAATTAAAAATTGTCCAGTAAATCCAATCTTTTTAGCATAATCTACAGCCATATGAAAGAACCTAGCTAGGTTATCTTGTTCAAGCTTCATATCAGTGTTTAACAGGGTTTCATAACCTTCTCTTCCACCCCAGAACACATAGTTTTCTCCTCCAAGTTCTTTTGTAATCTCAATAGCCTTTTTTACCTGGGCAGCGGCATAAGCAAATACATCAGCATTGCAGCTTGTGGCTGCACCATGTACAAACCTTGGGTTAGTGAACATATTAGCAGTTCCCCAAAGCAGCTTTTTATTGTATTTTGCCATTAATTCTTTGCAGTATACCACCATTTCATCAATATTTTTGTTAGTTTCAGCAAGGTCTTTCCCTTCTGGTGCAATATCCCTATCGTGGAAAGCAAAATAATCTATTCCTAGCTTATTCATAAATTCAAAAGCTGCTTCCATTCTAATTTTAGCTAGCTTCATTGGATCCTTTTCTCCATCCCATGCCCTTTCCATGGTGCCAACGCCAAATGGGTCTTGCCCCTCGCCTGTTAGAGTATGCCAGTAGGACATTGTAAACCTAAGGTGCTCCCTCATGGGTTTATCACCTACCACCTCTTCAGGGTTATAATACTTGAAAGACAAAGGATTCTTTGAATCTTTCCCTTCATATTTAATTTTTGGTACATTAGTAAAATACTCTGTCATTTTATACCACCATCCATTCTATATTATTTCTTTTTCAAAAGTTAAAACTTCACTTGAATACGGCATAATATTTACTCTTTGGCAATTAAGCATTGCATTTTGCCCAAGGGCTTTTTTCATGTCCCAAGTATTTTCTGCAAGCACCTTTACTTCAGCAGGGAATTTAGTAGTATTCTCGAATTTAACAACTAGTTTGTCCTCGTTATTTTCAATCATTTCTGCCTCAATATGATCTATAACACAAACAAATCCAGTATCTTTTTGAATATATACGCCTGGTACTTCCGCAAAGGTGAGCATATTAGATACCTCACACCAGCATGAACCGCCAGGTACAGCTCCAATGTTTCCTTTTCCCTCCCAGTCGCTTGTATTAACTCTTTCACTCATCCATCCGCTAGGCATATACTTGCCATTTATGCTCTCATTACCATTATACTCATTATCATCAAAATGCCAAGAAATCATTAGTGGCATATCCTCTCTAGACAAATACTGTGGTATGTTATGTGCTGTTTCCTGAAGCAGTTCCAAATATAGAATATTTCCCGTAGCTCTAAACAGCTTTAATAGCGAATCTCCTGATAATGTGCATATACCCGGGGCAGCATGTTTGTTTTGTACATTTGCCCAAACCGCTCCTAAAGAATGTCTCCCTAGTTTTCCAAAAGAAGAGACTTCAGGAAATCTATAGTCATAGGACATACACCATGTTGCACACTGATTAGCTGCATCCTCTGCCATGGTGATCCATCTTTTCTCTTCTGTTACCTCATATAGCACTATATATGATTCAAGAAGAGCAAATGCTGATTCACTGTCAGGGCATTGACATATCTCTCCTGGAGCTCCATTTGTAATTCCTTTTTGAGTGAAATTATCATAAAAGTACTGAGCAGATTCTTTTGCAACTTTTATATATATATCATTTTTAAAATACTGACCTGCTAATGCAAGTGCTGCTGGTGCAATTCCTGCACTTGAAGTCCCACCTATAATAATTTCTTCCTTATCAATATCAACAAACTGCCCAAATTCGCCATATTTATTCCATAAACGCACAAAGGCATCGCAAGCCCTTTTAAGTCCATCCTTCCAATCATCAGAAATTCTATTCCCCAGTCCCCTTCTCTCCATAAGTATAAACTGTTTACATATAAAATACACTATGTCTGCGTTTTTTCTTAAAAGTGTCGTTGATTTCTCCTCTTGGTTGTTAAAACCATCTCCGTAAGGCTTTCCATTATATACAATTCCATAAAAAAAGCCTGAAGCTGCTTGGACTTTTTTAAAAGCAAAATCCAAGTTTTTTATAGCTTTCTCTATGGAGAGCTTATTCCCTTCAAATAGTAATGGGAAAGAGTTCATCCCTCCTCCTATCCATCCAGTCTGCCAATGTCCAAATATAGAATCAGAAGTTGATACTTTATAAAACCCAAGTTTATCTTCCCAATTATCCTTATTATATTTTGCTTGTTGTATTTCCCAAGCCTTTGAAAAAGGTATTTCATTATGCAGGGCAGCCTTTCCAGTTAAATCTTTTCTTATATTTATAAAGTATTTAAATA
This sequence comes from Clostridiaceae bacterium UBA5444, assembly GCA_002426575.1. Lineage (GTDB taxonomy): Bacteria > Bacillota > Clostridia > Clostridiales > Oxobacteraceae > UBA5444. Next base: position 33,269 of record DIRE01000067.1, read on the forward strand.
GTTCCGGAATATTAGTACAATCAAAAAAGTATAATCTAAATTTTAGCGTAACCTCGTCATTTTCATTAAAGTCGTATCCCCTGTCATCAGACATGACTTTAGTTGTGCACATTCCATACTTATAGTCCTTTCTAACTGCTGGATTCGAGAGTGATATTACAGCCTTTGTTCTATCTTCATTCTCTTCTATTGAGATTCCTAAATCCCCCAAAGTAGACTCTTGATTAGTCATCATAAAAAAGCCTTTATTCATGTTTGGCGAATAAAAACCAATGGCAGGAGTAGCCATGTCACCAGTGCGAATGTCTATTCTTGACATTCCATTATCAACATTTAACCTTGGTACATCGGTAATTGTAATTGGAATGTTAACTCCTATATCCTCCTTATTTGTAAGCATTGGAGGGTATGCCTGCTTAACAGATTTGAATCTATTGCCGTTATATGCTGCAGCAGGTATAAGCACATAGTTTTCTTTTGACCAGTTATCAACTAATATTCTAACTGACATATTAGCCTGCTCAAGGCGGCCTTTAACTAGTTTAAAAATGACTTCTCCATCAATTGCATCTTTATTATTTGAAACCTCAGTAAATCTATAGCTAATATTCCAGCATGAATCTAAAAAACGTATATTATTAGTTTCATTCAATTTAGGCAAAGTACTTTCATAGCAATGTATTGGATGGGAACCATCATACTGTGTTATGCTTATGCCTAAACTGGAGTTATTTTCTTTTAATATCTCCATATATGAGTTGGACATTTTCTAGCCCTCCTATGCTATTAAATAATATAGTCTTCATTTTAAATTGCTGTATAGCTTTTTAAATGAAGACTATATTAAATTAATTTATTTAGATATTTTTATTTTCCGTTAGCCTTTCTCCATTCGTCTAATTGAGATTGTTTTTCCGCTATTATTTTGTCTGAGCCTGCAGTCTTAAGCTTTGCAACTAATTCAGGCTGATACTTATCAGGATCTACAGAACCTGAACTTAGAGCATAGTAGAATTGGTCAAGTACACTACTACAATTTGCAACCTCTGTCTTTACATTATCCATATTAAATACAAACCCTAATGCTGGTGATGCTGTTGCATTCTTATTTAAATCTATCCATATCTGATTACCTTTGTCGTCTTTTTCTATACCTTCTGGCCAGCTCTCATCATAGTATGAGTTACCCATATATCCAAACTCCCATGCGGACCAGATCTGGTATCCACCATCTTTAATAGTTTCAATTCTATTATCGTCGTTAACCTTTTTATAATGCTTGCCCTCTACTCCCAAGCATAAAGTGTTATATATATCTTTATCCGTGTTAAGAAGCTCAATAAACTGCAATGCTCTCTCAGGATTTTTAGAAGTAGATGATACTGCTAAAAGTGCTGATGATACTTTGTCAGTTGTAAGCATTGGTTCTACAAACTTATGATCATAGGACTCAATACCTGAAGGTGCAAACATCCTGCCTTTGTAAGGCAAACCTAACTTTTCGTAATCTTCGGTTCCACTATCAATTTGCGTCCACTGAGTTGCATTTTTTCCAGCCTTTCTATCAGCTTCAGTATCTTTTAAAGTTGCAGCGTCTTTTCTTATATAACCCTTTTGATACCAATCCCTCATAATTTTAATGTACTCTTTAAACTCTGGTGTGTCATATTGATTAACTACCTTTAAGTCTTTATCATCTAAATATATCCAGCCTGGAGTTTTAGAATCGCCAAGTGCTTCCATACGATACATGATTGTACCTGATATAAATGGATCACTCTTCTTAGAATATTCAAAAGGTATCATATCAGGCTCTCCCTTTTTAACCTGCTCAAGGAGTGGTGTTAGATCGTTCCAGTTCTTTGCGTTTTTCCAGTCAAATTTATATTTGTCTGCAATAGGCTTTTGAACGGAATATCCATACCCAGCTGCGTTCTGTTGGAAGTTTGGTACAGCATATGTCTTCCCATTAACCTGAACTGCCTTCCAAAAATTATCGGGTACTACTTCCTTAGTCTTAGGGCAATATTTATCAATAAGTGGTGTTAGATCCTTATATGCCCCTTTTCCAGCACTCTGGAAATAGTTATTTGTCCAAGCAGATGTAAAGCATATGTCAAATGCTTCACCAGCACCCATCATCATGCTCATTTTTTGGTCATAAGCGCTCCAATCAACAAGATTAAGCTTAACTGTTGCGTTTATCTTTGGCTTAACTAATGCATTTAAAGCATCCTCTACACCCTGAAGATCCTTTTGAGGTGTGTTTGGAAAATAAAAGCTTAGCTCTACTTCTTTTTGCGTATCTACCTTTGCATCGCCAGAGTCTTTCTTTTCTTCTTTTTGGCCACATCCAGTTAATAATACGGATGATAACACCATTACTGATGCCAAGACAAATACCATAAGTTTTTTAAACCTTTTCATTACTACTCCCCCTTATTTTTTATTATATTACTATAATCCAGATTTCTCTGGTAATAGCCATTTACTCCTTTACTGCACCAACCGTAAGCCCCTTTTCAAAGTTCTTTTGAATGAATGGATAAGCTACTGCTATTGGTAATATTGCAAGGATACATGTTGCCATCCTAGCTGTTTCATCTGGAAGTTTTGTACCAATCTTCTCAAGCATTGGATTCCCTTGCAGATAAGCAATATTATCCATGATTGATTGTAAAAGAAACTGCAGACTGTACAATTTAGTATTATTAATAAAAAGGGAACATGTCATCCAATCATTCCAATAAAAAACAGCTACAAACAGACCGATAGTTGCAAATACAGGTTTTGAAATTGGCATAACTATCTTAAAAAATGTATTATACTCACTTGAGCCATCAATCCTTGCAGCCTCCACAATAGAATTTGGTATTCCTTTAAAAAAGTTTTTCATAATCAATACATTAACTGAGGACACTAGGTAAGGAGCAATTAAAACAAATATTGTGTCCTTAAGATGCAAATATTTAGTTAATAATATATACCATGGAAGCATTCCTCCAGAAAACAGCAGGCAGAAGAACACATAAAATGAAAGTGCCCTACTATACTTCACTTCTTTTCTTGAAAGCCCATAGGATAACATTGATGTTAAATATAAATGGACAACCGTCCCCACAATTGTTACTATGGCTGTTACCAAATATGAATTTAACACCGGAGAGCTTCCAGATAAAATATATTTATATGCATCAAGGCTAAATGCCTCAGGAATAAGATGATATCCATTTTGGTAAATCACGCTCTCATCAGTTAAAGAAATTGATAGCACTAACAGTATTGGTAAAATACAAAATATACAAGCTAGAATAAAAATCAAATGAATAATAATCTGCGAAATACTAACTTTCTTTCTTCTTTTCAAATTTTCCATATACCTTTCCTCCTAATACAAAGCGCTGTCAGGATCATACTTTTTGACAAGCCAGTTAGTAAATACTACAAGTACAAATCCAACTAGAGACTGATATAAACCAATTGCCGCAGTCATACCAGGGTCATTCAATTGTTTTAATGATCTAAAGATATATGTATCTATTACATCGGTTGTACTATATAATATCCCTGAATCTCTAGGAAGGTTATAGAACAGACCCCAGTCTCCCAATCCTGCATAGAATATTTTACCTGCTTGTAAAAGAAACATAGTAATTACTATAGGCATAATCAGCGGTATAGTTATCTTGACAGTTTTCTGGAAGCCACTTGCTCCATCCATTTCAGCTGCCTCGTAGTAATCAGAGGAAATACCTGTAATTGCTGCAAAGAATACTACAGACAAATAGCCTACGTTTTTCCACATATATGAAACTGGTATAATATATCTCCAATATGAAGGCTCCATATACCATTGAATTGGCTCGTGTCCGAAATGCTGAATGAGCCTATTTATAACTCCCCTATCAACACTTAAAAGTGAGAATAATAAATATCCAGCTACCACCCATGATATAAGGTAAGGAAAAAGCAGTATGCTCTTATACATAGATGCAAAAAACTTATTCCTAATCTCATTAAGCATTACAGCTACCAAAACCGCCAACCCTAGCCCAACAACTATAAATATAACATTGTAAAATAAGGTGTTAAATGTAACAGTGGCTGCAGATTGTGATTTGAAAAAGAACTCAAAGTTCTTTAGACCAACCCATTTACTTTTTATTATTCCTTGTGAGGGATTGTAATCCTTAAAAGCAATTACAACGCCAAACATTGGTAAATAATACATTACAAATATAAATAGAAGTCCGGGAAGCATCATTATATAAAATGCTCTATTCTTGGAGATCTCTTTAATAAACCCATGATTTGAAGACGTTTTCTTTTCCTTTTGCACATTCCGTTTTGCTAAATTAACCATTTCCCCCTGTTCATCCCTTTCATAAATTTTATCACTTACCTTTTGGATTCAAAAATATCGTAGCATATAGCCTTTATTTAACAAACAATAAAAATAGTATAAATCTTCAAAAAACTAAAACCCACGCCTACAAATTTTGTACTTTTCTCTAAAAAATGCATATTACCATATAGGCTTGCCTCATTAGTAATCCTTGAGAATACTTGGTTCGTCATATATTAGTGTAAAAAATAATCGTTATGGGAAAAATAAAAGTTCTTGAAACCTTATTTATAGTTGAACATCCATGCTATTAAATAATATAGTCTTCATTTTAAATTGCTGTATCGCTTTTTAAATGAAGACTATATTAAATTAATTTATTTAGGCATTTTTATTTCCCGTTAGTTTTTTTCCATTCATCTAATTGGGATTGTTTTTCCGCTATTATTTTGTCTGCGCCTGCAGTCTTAAGCTTTGCAACTAATTCAGGCTGATACTTATCAGGATCTACAGAACCTGAACTTAGAGCATAGAAAAATTGATCAAGTACGCTACTACAGTTTGCAAACTCCGTCTTTACATTGTCCATATTAAATGAAAAACCTAATGCTGGTGATGGTTTTGCATTCTTATTTAAATCTATCCACATCTGATGACCTTTATTATCTTTTTCTATACCTTCTGGCCAGCTCTCATCATAATATGAGTTGCCCACATATCCAAACTCCCATGGGGACCAGATCTGGTATCCACCATCTTTAAGAGTTTCAATTCTGTTATCGTCGTTAACCTTTTTATAATGCTTGCCTTCTATTCCCCAAGATAAAGTGTTGTATATATCTTTATCCGTGTTAAGAAGCTCAATAAACTGCAATGCCCTCTCGGGATTTTTAGAAGTAGATGATACTGCTAAAAGTGCTGCCGTTACTTTATCAGTTGTAAGCATTGGTTCTACAAATCTTTGGTCATAGGACTCAATACCTGAAGGTGCAAACATTCTGCCTTTGTAAGGAAAACCTAGATTTTCATAATCTACGGTTCCACTATCAAGTTGTATCCACTGAACCGCATTTTTCCCAGCCTTTCTATCAGCTTCGGTATCTTTTAGGGTTGCAGCATCCTTTCTTATATAACCTTTTTGGTACCATTCTCTCATAGTCTTAAGGTAATCTTTAAACTCTGGTGTATCATATTGATTAATTACCTTTAAATCTTTATCATCTAAATATATCCAACCTGGAGTTTTTGGTTCGCCAAGTGCTTCCATACCATACATGGTTGTACCCGCCAAAAACGGATCACTCTTCTTAGCATATTCAAAAGGTATCATATCAGGCTCTCCCTTTTTAACCTGCTCAAGAAATGGTGTTAAATCATTCCAACATTTTGTATTTTTCCAGTCAAATTTATATTTGTCTGCAATAGGCTTTTGGACAGAATATCCATATCCAACGGCATCCTGTTGAACGTTTGGCACAGCATATGTCTTTCCATTAACTTGAACTGCCTTCCAAAAGTTATCTGGTACTACTTCCTTAGTCTTAGGAGCATACTCATCAAGAAGTGGTGTTAGATCCTTGTATGCCCCTTTTCCAGCACTCTGGGTATAGATATTTGTCCAAGCAGATGTAAAGCATATATCAAATGCTTCGCCAGCACCCATCATCATGCTTATTTTTTGGTCATAAGCGCTCCAATCAACAAGGTTAAGTTTAATTGTTGCGTTTATCTTTGGCTTAACTAATGCATTTAAAGCATCCTCTACACTCTGAAGATCCTTTTGAGGTGTGTTTGGAAAGTAAAAGCTTAGCTCTACTTCTTTTTGCGTATCTACCTTAGCATCGCCAGAGTCTTTCTTTTCTTCTTTTTGGCCACATCCAGTTAATAATACTGATGACACCATTACTGATGTCAAGACAAGTACCATAAGTTTTTTAAACTTTTTCATCATTACTCCTCCTCGTATAATAAGTTTATAGTCAGTTA
>DIRE01000067.1:39816-40201 GCA_002426575.1 Clostridiaceae bacterium UBA5444
TAATCCAGATTTCTCTGGTAATAGCCATTTGCTCCTTTTTTGAAGACGTCTTTTTATCCTTTTGTGCATTTCGTTTTGCTAAATTAACCACCCTCCCTCTGTTCATCCCTTTCATAAATTTTATTGCTTACCTTTTGGATTCAAAGACACCATAACATATACCTTTTATTTAACAAACAATAGAAACAGTATAAATCTTCAAAAAACTAAAATGCATGCCTACAAACTTTATACTTTTCTCTAAAAAATACATATTGCTATATAAACCTGCCTCATTAGCAGCCCTTGAAGGCACTTGCTTTGACCATATCTTAGGGAAAATAAAAAGTCTTGAAACTTTATTTCTAAAGGTTTCAAGACTTTTTGTCTTCTTTTATTCCCATTC
>DIRE01000068.1:0-20140 GCA_002426575.1 Clostridiaceae bacterium UBA5444
CGGAAGTCAATCAACATACCCGGTCAAAAAGCCAATAGTTACTTAAAAAATAGCCACTTTGTTTGAATAGACAAAATAATGAAAAAATATGGCAATATAATTCATGTAATAAATTTTATAAACTATATAATTATGATTAAGAGATCGGTTTCATTAGATTTCTCCCTCAAATTATATAAAGTGATCTATACATATAAAAAATTAAGGAGGTAATGAATCTAAAGCTATAATTAGTTATGGAGGAAGGTCAAGGATGGAATGTTGCTATAAAGATTTTTTACAAAAAGGTTCCTGCAAAGCAGACTATGCAGAAAATATACTGCTAACTTATATAGGGTATTACCCTAGCAAGGAGCCAGATGGAACAATTGTTGGGGAATGGGACAAAAAGAGATTTATTCCATACGTAGCTCATTTAAATGAAGAAGGGCTAATAGATGATTATTTCTTTGATTCCTTTGTATTTGCTGCTTTAAAGTCACCATATAATGGATGCTACCATAGATACTATGATTGGGTAACAAATAGTAGGGAAGGTAGAAAAAAAGACTGGCAGTGGCTAATAGATAAATTATTTAGTAGAAATAAACAACTACAAGCTCTAGATGAGGCAATGGGGCAGGTCAATGAAGCTCTTAAAGGCAATAGAAAAGCTAAGGTGTTTTTGCTAATCCCGTTTCCAGATGTATCTTCAAAAAGTTTTGGAAGCTTAGAAAACGAGGACATATGTGAGGATCTATCAAGTGTAGATGCTAGGAACAGGGCAATAAAATGGTATTTGGATGGATTAATAAATAGGTTTAATGGCATGGATTACAAGAATCTAAAGTTAAGCGGGTTTTATTGGATGCAGGAGGATGTAGACCCTAATGTAAGTGGAGAAATAGAGAACATAAAGTATACAATAGATTACTTACATTCAAAGGGATTTAAAATAGGATGGATCCCATGGTCAGGAGCTGCATTGAAAGAAAAGGGAAACGAAATTGGTTTTGACTTTACATTAATACAGCCAAACCATTACTTCCAAACAGAAACGGATATTGGCAGGATAGAGAAAATCGCTGATATAGCTAGCCAAAGTAATTCTGGTATGGAAATTGAATTTGATGTTGAAGTACTTAATAGTGAATGGCATAAAAAATCCCTAAATAATTATCTTGATGGAGGTATAAGGTACGGTTATATGAACAACTCTTTGTTAGGCTACTATCAAGGAGTATACGGCTTATATAATATGTATTATTCAGAAAATCCTGAAGGTAAAAAAGTTTATGATGACATATATAGTTTTGCAAAAGGAAGATATATGTTAAACAAGTAAATAAATATATTAAAAAGGGGAGCGAAAAATGAAAAGGTTTAAAATGTTTACTATTACAGCTTTAGTATTTGTTTTAATGTTTAGTGCTGTAGGCTGCAACGGGAAAGATGAAAAAAAGGTTGATGGTCCTAAAAAGGAAGAGGATAAGGTAGAAGAGAAGATAGACTTAAAAGGAGAGCCCGTTACTTTTGTATGCAACTGGGAATTACCAGACCCTGCCACTGAAGATGGTGCTAAGGTTTGGGAAAGAAAGAAAATGGTAGAGGAAAAATATAATACAAAGATAGTATATGAAACAGTGGCTTATGATGATTTAGTACCAAAGTTTACACAAAAAAGCTTGTCAGGTGAGCCAATTGGAGACTTCGTAGTACTTTTAAACAACTGGGCTTTCCCATCTTTAGTTGATAAGGGCTTTTTCCAGCCATTAGATGAATTTATACCAAAAGATGATGACAGATGGCCAAAGAACATGAGAAATGTAGGAAGTTATGATGGAAAGCTTTATGGTATATCTGACTATGTAGGTGGTGCTACAGGATTTTTCTACAATAAAGATATGCTGAAAAGGGAAGGCTTAGAGGATCCAGCTGAACTTCAGAAGAAGGGCGAATGGACTTGGGACAAGTTCCTTGAGATATGCAAGGGAGTTACTAAAGACTTAAATGGGGATGGAAAGATAGATCAATATGGATTAATAGGTGTTCCTGCTAATTTAGCTAACCTTTTTATTGAATCTAATAATGGCAAGATAACAGATATAAGTAGTGGAAAGCCAAAGCTTACTGTAGCTGAGAAAAATTCCATGGATGCTATAAAGTTTTTAAGTGACTTATACAATGTTCATAAAGTAGTAGAGCCAACACCTGAAGGAAAATGGCCAGACTATAACGGATCATTTGAAGCAGGAAGAGTAGCATTTACTCATGGAGAGTATTGGGAAGGCGGACAACATAAAAAGAATATGACAGATAACTATGGGTATGTATATGTACCAAAGGGGCCACAAGCAACAGATTATGTAGTTCCAAACACAAATCTATCCATGTGGTTTGTGCCTAAGACAGCCAAACACGTAAAGGAATCTATTAAAGTATTTGAAGAGTGGATGGAGTTTGGTGCAACTGAAAAGTCATTTATTAAATCCCTAGAAAATGACCATATGGTAGATAAAGACTCTGTAGATACTGCAATTGAAATGTCTAGCAAGATTGGATTGTGCAACTATCAAGCTTATCCAGGGTTAAATGAAAAATTCCATGAAGCAATAAATAAGATATCAAGAGGAGAAGAGGCTCCAAATACTGCCATCGAAAAGATATTACCTGAATTACAAGCAACAATTGATGCTGTAATGAAGGAATAAATAATAGAAGAAACTGCACATTTATGTGCAGTTTCTTCTATTATTAATGACAAAATAGTTAAAAAATTCAGCAATATAATTCATGCAAAAATAGTCGATTACATATATTATTAAATTATAGATCACTTTATATATAAATATTTATCATTGGAGGAAAAATCAATGGAGCAGTCTCAGATAGGATTTTTAAAGAAAGGGCATAAAAAAGCAAAGGAAGCTGAAAATATACTGCTAGTTTATACTGGATACTATGAATCCTTTGAGGAAGATGGCAAAAGAGTCGGCGATTGGTATAAGGAAGATTTTGCCCCTTATGTTGGACATCTTAATGAAAAGGGCGAAATGGATGACTATTTTTTCGACAGTTTTATTTTTCTAGCATTAAAGACACCAACCAAAGGCAGCCTACATAGGTATTATGATTGGGTAACAGATGCCAAGCTCTGTACAAAGAAAGACTGGGATTGGATACTTGATAGAATGTTTATAAAAGGTCAGCAGATGGATGCATTAAATAAGGCTATGGGGGAGGCTAATACAAAACTAAAAGGGGAGAAAAAAGCTAAAATATTTATGGTTGTTCCATTTCCAGATCCAACTATTAGAGGGTTTGGAAGTATTGATGGATATGGATGCCTTGATGACTTTTCTTCTACAGAAGTTAGAAATTTAGCCTTAAAGTGGTTCACAGATACATTTATTAAAAGATTTAATGAGAGTAATTATGAGAACTTAGAGTTATGTGGCTTTTATTGGATGCAGGAAGATCTTGACCTTACCGTAAATGGAGAACTTGAAAATCTAAGATATATTATATCCTATCTTCATTCAAAGGATTTAAAGATGGGATGGATACCTTGGTCAGGTGCAATGCTTAAAGAAAAGGGAAACGAATTAGGATATGATTTTACTTTAATACAGGCAAACCGCTATTTTAAGAATATGACCAACATAGAGGCGGTTAAAGACACGGCAGAGTTTGCTTATAAAAACAATTCAGGAATAGAAATAGAGTTTGATATTGAAACCATAAATAATGAGTGGTATAGACAGGCTTTAAGGGACTATCTTATAGGTGGTGTAAAGTATGGCTATATGAAAGACTCAGTTATTGCCTATTATCAAGGCGTTTATGGACTATCTAAGCTATATCATTCTGAAAAGCCAATAGGAAGAAAGCTTTATAACGAAGTATACGAATTCGCTAAAGGAATATATATCCCTGTTAAAGGAGATTTAAGAGGAAAGATTTTAGATGAGGATGGTAATGGCATTGAGGGAGCTCTAGTATATAGCGATGAAAAAAGCACTACTACAGATGAGAATGGGAGATACAGTCTATGTGGATTAAGTGCTATTTTAACAACTATAAATATAGAAAAACAAGGTTATAAAAAAAGGAGCTTTTCTATAGGCATTTTGGAAGAACAAATTATTGTTCATCATATTACTCTAGACAAGATATAGCCATTTACGCCTATATCTTGTCTAAAGAAATAAGAAAATCAGAAACATTTTTGGTACATGGGGGAGTTATATTTGAAAATAAAAGAGCTTTTAAAAAAGTCAGTTTCACCTATAGCTTTAACTTTATCTGTAGTAACTGCCCTGCAGTTTTTAAGCTGCGCTACTGTTAAAGCAGAAAAGCCGACAGAAAAAAATGAACAAGAGATGTATTTATCATTAGATAGAAAAAATGGATATAATAAATATCTTGAAAAATATAAGGACATGCCAAGACCTGATCAAGAGATAATTATAAGAGGGGAAAAATATAAAACATCTAAGGATATGGATGTTAATATTCTACATAATTTTAAAGGTGGATCAGGGAATGCATTAGAGACACAAGAGTTTGGAACTGTTGAATGGGAAATAGATATAGAAAAGGAAGGGCTATACAATATAGCTATTAAATATTTCCCCATAGAAGGTAAAAGTTCTTCAATAGAAAGAGAGATATTAATAGATGGGGAAATACCTTTTAATGAGGGAAGACAAATAACTTTTCCAAGAATGTGGGCCAATGAAAAAAAGGATACAAAAGTAGACAAATTAGGCAATGATATTAGACCAACACAGGTGGAAAATCCTATGTGGAGTGAAAAAGTATTAAAAGATGAGGAAGGAAAGCATCTTTCGCCTTATCTATTTTACTTTTCTAAAGGTAAACATACTATAGCATTAAATTCTGTAAGGGAACCTATGGCTATCGAATATATAAGGCTTTTTCAATATAAAGAGCCTATTGAATATAGTAAATTAAAACAAGAGTATGATAAAAAAGGATTCAAAAATTCTCAAGGCGTTTTAAAGAAAATACAAGGTGAGGATGCAAACATAAAATCAAGCCCAACATTGTATCCAACTACGGATAGATCAAGTCCCATGACGGAGCCTTATAATGTAACCAAAATGAAGATAAACACCATAGGCGGTAATGGTTGGAACAAGCCAGGCCAATGGATTAAATGGAACTTTGAGGTTCCTCAAGATGGACTGTATAAAATAGGGATAAAATATAAACAAAATGCTATGAAGGGTTCCGTATCTTCTAGGGTCATAAAAATCGATGGGGGGATTCCTTTTAAGGAAGCTTCAGATATAAGGTTTGAGTATAATGACGATTGGGAAATGAAGGAGCTATCCCAAGGGGATGACCCTTATTTGTTTTATCTCACCAAGGGCAATCATGAGATAGAAATGGAAGTTACTATGGGAGAGATGGCGCCCATCGTTAGTGTTATTGAAAATAGTATATACGAACTTAACCGCATATATAGAAAAGTTATAATGATTACTGGTGCAGTACCAGACCCGTATAGGGATTATAGAATAGAAAAACAAATACCTGAAATGACAGAGGTTTTTAGAAGCGAGGGAAAGACATTATCAGATATTGCGAAGTACCTTGAAAAGGATTCAGGGGGAAAAAGCGAAAAGTCAGCAATTATAAGTACTGTTGCTTATCAGCTTAAAGATTTAGCAGAAAAACCTGAAAGCATAGCTCAGAGGCTGGATAGCTTTAAGATCAATATAGGGGCATTAGGTACTTGGCTTTTAAGTATGCCAGAGCAGCCTTTAGAAATAGATTATATAGTTGTGGCTTCACCAGATGAGACTATGCCAAAGGCAAAGGCTACTTTTATTAAGAAGTTAGGTCATGAACTTAAAAGCTTTTACTATTCATTTTTCGAAGATTATAATCAATTCGGCGATATAAAGAAAAAAAGCAATGATGTAACTGTTTGGGTTAGCACGGGAAGAGACCAGATCCATGTATTAAAAAACATGATAGAGGATGATTTCACATCAAAGACAGGTATAAAAATAAATCTTCAATTAGTAGACTCTGGGGTAATATTACCTGCAACACTTTCTGGCAAAGGGCCTGACATAGCTCTTCAGATGGATGGCAGCGTCCCTATAAATTACGGAATGCGTAATGCCTTAGAAGATTTATCTAAGTTTCAGGATTTTAATAGTATAAAGGGAAGGTTTAGAGAAAGTGCTTTCGTTCCTTATGAATTTAATGGGGGAGTCTATGCTCTTCCAGAACAACAGATATTTCCTATGCTATTTTATAGAAAAGATATATTAGAAGAGCTAAAGCTTGATATTCCTCAAACCTGGCAGGATGTTTACAATATGATACCAATTTTACAAAACAACCATATGGAATTTGGAATACCGGCTACGGTACAGGGGACATTTGCAATGCTCTTATACCAAAATGGAGGGAATTTTTATAAAAATGATGGCAAATCTAGTGATTTAGATTCGGAAATCTCGTTAAAAGCTTTTAATGAATGGACTGAGTTATATACAAATTATAAATTTCCATTATCTTTTGACTTTGTAAATAGGTTTAGAATTGGTGAAATGCCTATAGGCATAGCAGACTATTCCATATACAATACCTTAAACATATCTGCTCCTGAGATAAGAGGACTGTGGGATTTTACCTCAGTACCTGGAACCATAAAAAATGAAGAGATTAATAGGCAGGTGGCAAGTTCAGGTTCCTGCTCAGTAATGTTTAAAAATACAGACTGTGATAAAGAAGATGCATGGGAGTTTATGAAATGGTGGACGGACAAAGATGCCCAGTTAAAATACGGAAGAGAAATGGAAGCCTTAATGGGGCCTGCCGCCAGATACCCAACAGCAAATATAGAAGCTTTATCGGAATTGCCGTGGCCTGTAAAGGATTATAGAAATCTTGATGCTCAATGGGAATGGGTTATGGGAGTACCTGAGGTGCCAGGAAGTTACTTTACGGGAAGGCATATGGATAATGCTTTTAGGGAAGTAGTTAATGAGGGCGAGGATACTAGAGAGACTTTATATAAGTACGTAAAGGTAATAAATGAGGAAATAGATTTAAAAAGGGATGAGTTCGGCTTACCTTTAGAAGGGAGATAATTGCTATAGATACTATTAGTAAATTAAAACATAATGAAATATCCACTAAAGAAAGTTTGATGGTTTCAATGAAGAAGAAGGTTAATTATACACTTAATGAGGTAAAAAAGAATAAGCACTGCTATGTTTTAATTGCACCATATTTTATTATATTCTTTATATTTACAGCATTGCCCGTAATTACATCCCTGCTCATGAGTTTCACTTATTTTAATATGTTAGAACCCCCTAGATGGATCGGGTGGGATAACTATGCAAGGCTTTTTGTAAAGGATGATGTATTTTTAATAGCTGTTAAAAATACATTCCTTTTCGCAGCAATTACTGGGCCTTTAAGTTATATTGCTTGTTTTATTTTGGGTTGGCTGATAAATGAGCTGCCGCCTAAAATAAGGTCATTTATAACATTGGTGTTTTATGCACCTTCTATATCTGGAAGTGCTTTTGTAATATGGAAGTTCTTATTTTCAGGAGATGCTCATGGCTATATAAATGCCTTTCTTATGAAAAATGGAATAATAGCAGAACCTATTCAGTGGTTAACTGATCCAAAATACATGTTGGCTATAGTTATAATAGTACAATTATGGCTAAGTTTAGGTACAAGTTTTTTAGCCTTTATAGCAGGTTTGCAAAATGTAGACAAAACCTTATATGAAGCAGGAGCTGTAGATGGTATAAAAAATAGGTGGCAGGAATTATGGTTTATTACTCTGCCTTCAATGAGGCCTCAATTGATGTTTGGCGCAGTAATGCAAATAACTGCATCTTTTGCAGTGGCTGATGTGGCTACGAACCTAGTAGGATTCCCCAGCACTAAATATGCAGCTCATACAATAGTAACCCATCTTATGGATTATGGAAGTATAAGGTTTGAAATGGGATATGCATGCGCTATAGCTACAGTATTGTTTACTATTATGCTTCTTTCGAACTTAGTAGTTCAAAAGCTTTTAAGGAAGGTAGGTGAATAAGCTTGGCCAAAGCTAAGATAATTAAAGGTAGAAAGGTTAATAGATCCTTTGCAGGCGACTTAGGACTATTTATATTCTTATCTATTATTGGTATATATATGGCTCTGCCATTAGTGTTTGTTATAAATAATGCATTTAAACCATTAGACGAAATATTTATATTCCCACCTAGAATATTTGTTAGGAACCCAACCCTAAGTAATTTTTCACAGCTGTTTAATCTGATGTCAAATTCATGGGTGCCATTTTCAAGATATATTTTTAATACTGTTTTTATTACATTTGTGGGTACAGCAGGTCACGTTATTATAGCTTCAATGGCCGCTTATCCTCTAGCAAAGAAGAACTTTCCGGGTAAAAAGCTGCTCTTTAGCATGGTAGTGCTTTCTTTGATGTTTTCTCCTCAGGTTACGGCTATACCAAACTATATGATAATATCAAAGCTTAAGCTTATTGATACTTATTGGGCAATAATAATACCTGCTATTGGTTCCACGTTAGGTTTATATTTAATGAAACAGTCTATGGAAACATTTCCAGATGCTATATTAGAGGCTGCACAGATTGATGGGGCAAGTGAATATAGAATATTTTGGAGTATAGTTATGCCAAACATGAAACCGGCTTGGTTAACTTTGATTATATTCTCTTTTCAATCTTTATGGTCTAGCGGCTCTTCAGGGAAAAACTATATATATAGTGAGCAGTTAAAAACATTAGATTATGCATTAAGCCAAGTTTTAGCAGGAGGAATTGCAAGAACTGGGGCTACGGCAGCAGTATCTTTGCTTATGATTTCTGTACCTATTATTATTTTTATAATAACTCAAAGCAATGTTATCGAAACCATGACCACATCAGGCATGAAGGAATAGGGGGAAGAAATATGAAAAATAAAAAGATTGCAGCCTTTTTGCTTGTACTTATTGCAGTTGTTTCCCAGTGCAGGGTTACTGCATTAGCTGCACCTTATAATGGATATAATTATTCATATAGTCAAAAGGCTGTACCAGCACCCAATCCTTACATAGCCAAAAAGGTTATTAGGGGAGAAGATATAGGCATAACACCATTTAATTCCCCAGAAGATATATTCGTAGACAAAGATAAAAAGATTTATATAGCCGATGCAGGGAATAATAGGATTGTTTGTTTGGATAAAGACTTTAAGGTTGAGAGAATTATAGATAAATTTAATAATGATGGATTTAAAAATCCATGTGGAGTTTTTGTAGATGAAATAGGAGATATATATGTAGCAGATACAGAAAATAAAAGGATTGTCCAGTTAAACAATGCTGGAGAATTTATAAGGGAAATTAAAGAGCCAAAATCCGATGTAATAAGAAAGGACTTTAAGTATCTACCTTCAAAGGTGGCACTTGATAAAGCTAAAAGAATATATGTGGTTTGTCAGGGAGCTTTTGATGGAATACTTCAGCTAGATTCCGACGGAAACTTTATAGGATTTACGGGTAAGAACTTAGTTAAGTTTAGTGCAAAGGATATGTTTTGGAAAAGGGTGGCTACAAAAGCGCAAAGAGAAAAGATGTCTTTATTTTTACCTGTAGAGTTTAGTAACTTATCTATTGATGAAAATGGTTTTATATATACCACTTCCACTGAAATAGCCGGCACTGAAACAATTAAACGATTAAATCCAAGCGGCACAGATGTACTAAAGAGGGATGGGTATTATCCTCCAAGAGGGGATATTGAGTATGCAAAAACAGGCAGTAAAGTTGGTGGATCTGTTTTGACGGATATTGCTGTACATGAATATGGAGTATACAGCGTACTTGATACAAAGAGGGGAAGAATATTTACCTATGACAGGGATGGGAATCTTCTCTATCAATTCGGTCAATTAGGGGATCAGGTTGGGACATTTAAGACGCCTTCAGCATTAGATTATTATGGTGAGAATATTCTCGTACTTGATAAGGGGAATAACTATATAACAATATTTGAACCAACAGAGTATGCCAATTATATAATGAAGGCAATTGTAAGCCACTATGAAGGCAAGACTGATGAGGCCTTGGAAAATTGGAGCCAAGTGCTTAAGTTGAATTCTAATTTAGAAATGGCCTATGTGGGTATGGGAAAGGCATTCATGAAGCAAGACGATAATGAGAAGGCAATGAGATATTTTAAGCTAGGCAGCAATAGAAAGTTCTATTCTAGAGCTTTTGAAAAGTATAGGAAGGAATATACATTTAATAACTTTGGAAAGCTTGCAGCAGGATTTTTGGGATTAATATTTTTGATTATAGTTATCTCAAACATAAGAAAAAGAAAGAAAAAGACTACTATAGGGTATAAAGATATTGGAACAGTTGAGATGATCTTTTATGTTATAAAGCATCCATTTAAGGGCTTTTGGGAATTGAAATATGAGAAAAAAGGCAAGCTTATCGTATCTATGATCATACTGCTACTAGTTACAATTACTTTTATTCTAAAAAAGCAATATACAGGATTTATTGTAAACTTTAATGACTTAAAAGAGCTAAATTCTATAGATGAAATAAAATATGTGGTTCTGCCATTTTTCTTGTGGTGTATATCGAACTTACTCCTTACCACATTAATGGACGGGGAAGGCACATTTAAGGATATTGTAATTGCAACAGGCTATGCCTTAACACCTTTTATTCTTATATATATCCCTCAAATATTATTTAGCAGAGTAATAATCATAGAAGAAATTTCGTTTTACTTCTTCTTTGAGGTGGTTACATATATATGGGTAATATGGCTCATGTTTGTAAGCACTATGACGGTGCATCAATACACACCAAGTAAGACTGTTGCTACAATGGCTTTAACTGTGGTCGGAATGGGAATATTAATATTTTTGTCTCTTTTAATGTTTAATCTTATACAGCAGATGTTTATATTTGTTATGAGTATTTATCAAGAGATTATTTACAGGCTATAGGGGGCGGGTACATGAAAAGAAAGTATATAAAAACTATAGTTATAGCTTTGGTGGTTTTGAGCTTCTTATGGATTTTAATTTTTAATTTGAAACCAGATGATAAATCTAAAAATGTAAATACTGATAAAATTAATGAAGTTTTACCTACAGATAAATCAGATTTTAACTTGGATTCAAATGAATTTGAACTGGTAGATGAAAGCAAAAACCTGCAGCTTTTTGTAAAGCCATCTACAGCGGAAATAGCTATAAAAGATAAAAGGGGTAATTATACCTGGTACTCAAATCCTCAAGACAGGGACAAGGATACCCAGGCATCAGGTTATGTAAAGGGAAAGCTTGCCTCACAGATATCCGTCAATTACTTAACAAAAGGCGGACAAGTAAAAGAATACGATAGCTTCAATGACAGTATCAAGCACAAGCAGTATTTAATAAAAAAGAGCGAAAAGGGAATAAAAGTTATATACACCCTAGGAAACATAGAAAGAGGGATAGAGTCTATTCCAAAGAAAATAAGTGCTAAAAGATTTAGCGAGCTAATCCTAAGCAAGGTTGATGAAAAAGATAAAGAGGAACTAGATAAGAGGTTTAGATTTATAAAAGAGAAAGATGTATATGAAAGACGTGATATGCCTAAGTTTATTGTTCCAAATATAATAGAAATTTTAGATAAGGTTGGTTATACAGAGGAAGACCTAGAATTTGATAATGAAGAAAATGGCATAAGAGATGATCCAGATGCACAGATAGAGCCTCAATTTACTGTACCTGTTGATTACTATTTAGAGAATGACAACCTTATGGTAAATATCAATTCACAAGATATATCTACATCTAAGAACGCAAAGCTCCATACCATCCAGTTAATGGAGTACTTTGGGGCGGCAGGCAAAAGTGATGAAGGTTATATGTTAGTGCCTGATGGTTCTGGGGCCTTAATATATTTAAACAATAACAAGAAAACAGTTAGCTCTTATATAGGCAATATCTATGGTGATGATAAAGCTATAATAAACAAGGAAAAGGTTGCAGTAACTGAAACTGCAAGAGTCCCTGTATATGGTTTGAAAAATGGAGACCATGCCTTCTTTGCAATTATTGAAGATGGAGATGGAATAGGAAGCATAATTTCAAACGTAAGCGGTAAAATAAGCTCTTATAACAACATATATAGTAGGTATACGCTTTTGTCAAAAGATACATTAACCATAAGCAGCCTTGATAAGGAAACCTCTGCCCCAGTATTCCAAAAAGAGAGTTATAAAGGGGATATAAAGGTAAGGTTTGAATTTTTATCTGGCGAAGAGTCTAATTATGTGGGAATGGCTCATACCTATCAGGACTATTTAATTGATAAATTTTCTTTAACAAAATTAGATAAAGATAATAATTTACCTTTTTATGTTGAATTGATTGGAGATATACCAATTAGAAAATCCTTTTTAGGAGTCCCCTATGATTCTATGGAGACATTAACAAGCTATAAAGATGCCGAAACAATTTTAAACCAGTTGAAAGATGAAGATGTTAAAGACATAAGGCTAATATATAAGGGCTGGTTTAATGGGGGAGTAAATCATGACTTCCCGACAAAGATAGAGTTAGATGAAGGTGTGGGCAATAAGAAACAATTATCAAACCTTATAGAGTATTTAAATAGAAATAATATAAGCCTATACCCAGATGTTGCCTTTGGGACAGTATACCGCCAAGGCAACGGGTTTAAGGCTTCTAAAGATGCAGCATTATATATGACTCAAAAGACTGCAAAAATATATAATTACAACTTAGCAACCTATATGCAGGAGACGGATGAAATAAAAGGGTATGTACTATCTCCTTTAAGGTTGCCAAATCTAGTCAATAAGTTTATGCCAAAGTTTAAAGAGTATGGATTTGAAAATATTGCTATAAGAGATTTAGGAAACGAACTTAATTCTGACTTTAATGAAAATAGGGTAGTAAACAGGGAACAGAATAAGGAGATAATACAAGAACAATTAGAGGCAATGAAAAAGGGGTGCAAAGATATTCTAGTAAATGGCGGAAATGCTTATACACTGCCTTATACCAAAAATATAGTCAATCTACCTACGGAATACAGCAACTTTAATATACTAGATGAGTCGATTCCCTTTTACCAAATTGTACTACACGGCTATATAGATTATGCTGGGAAGCCATTAAATTATGATATAGATGCAGGATATAAGAAAAAGCTTTTAAAGATATTAGAAACAGGTTCTGGGGTTAGCTACCAGTGGATTTACCAAGATCCATCATTATTTAAAGAAACAGAATTTGATTATATGTACTCTGCGTATTATAAGGATTGGATAGAGGAAGGAATAGATATATATAAAGAGGCAAATAAAGTATTAGGTGATTTAGAAGGGCAAAGAATAGAATCCCATAAAAAGCTTGAGAATAATGTTTATGAAACCATATATGAAAACGGAACAAAAATAATAGTTAATTACAATAATCATGGTATTAAAGTAGAAAACCACTTTATAGAAGCAGAAGATTATTGGGTAGGAGGGGAATAAGAATGACTAAAAAAAGGTTAACAATGTCTCAGAAAAAAGGAATAATGGGGGTAGTATTTGTATCCCCTTGGATTCTTGGCTTTATATTCCTCTTTGCAGTTCCTATGATACAATCATTCTATTTTAGTATTAATAATTTAAAGATATTACCTGAGGGGTATACCTTGCAGTATGAAGGGTTAGGAAATTATATAGAAGCTTTAAGGGTGCACCCTACATTTAATCGTATTTTAGCTGAAGCTGTAGGAAATATGCTTGTAAATGTTCCATTAATAATTATTTTTAGTCTTTTCTCTGCAACGCTATTAAACCAAAAATTCAAAGGGAGAACCCTAGCTAGGGCAATATTCTTTCTTCCTGTAATAATAGCATCTAGGGCAATAACTACAGTGGAGACGGGGGATTACTTAAAAACTGTTGCAAGTTCCATGGGAGCAGATATGGGTGGAATGTTTAACGTATTAAAGGGCTTTCAATTAGAAGAAACGCTTATAAATTCAGGTATGAATGCCAAATTAGTAGGATATCTCACTGGTTCTGTAAACAGAATATACCAAATAGTATCGTCATCTGGTGTTCAGATACTTATATTCCTATCAGGGCTTCAGTCCATATCCCCATCTATATATGAAGCATCTCATATAGAAGGGGCTACAAGATATGAAGATTTCTGGAAGATAACTTTTCCTATGATGTCCCCTTTGATACTAACGAATACTATATACAGTATAATAGACTCTTTTACAAACAATGAAATGACATCTCTTTTAAATATTATAGCTTTTAGTAACCAAGATTTTAGTCTCAGTGCAGCCATGGCGTGGATATATTTTATTATTATAAGCATAATTCTTATAATCACTACGGCTTTAATATCTAAGAAGGTATTCTATCTAGAATAAAGGAGGCCTAAAGTATGGAAAAGGTTATTAATAAATTACCACTTGATAAGACATTACGAAGGCATATTAACAAAAATAAAATGCAGGATTACTTATGGAAGATTGTAAGGACAATATTAATAATTGGTATCTGCTTTGTTATAATATATCCTATTCTAGCAAGGCTGTCTTTAGCTTTGAGAGGAAAAGAGGATATATTTGATACTACAATTATATGGATACCTAAGCATGTAACTTTAGATAATTTTAGGGTTGCAGCTAAGCTTATGGACTATTTTAGTGCAATGAAAAACACAATAATAATTGCTGTAACATGTACTATACTTCAAACTTTATCTTGTACCATAGTGGGATATGGATTTGCAAGGCTAAAATTTAAGGGGAGCAATTTACTCTTTTCACTAGTTATATTTACAATAGTAGTTCCTCCTCAAACAATTATGATACCAAGTTATTTAAATTATAGATTTTTTGATGTGTTTGGATTAATTGAACTTATTACTGGCAATAAAGGTGTAAACCTAATAGATACGTTTTGGCCATTCATTATATCCTCTGCAACTGCAACTGGGTTAAAAAATGGTTTGTATATATATATATTCAGACAAACATTTAGAGGACTGCCAAAGGAAATTGAAGAAGCAGCCTATGTTGATGGATGTTCTATATTTAAAACTTTTTATAAGATAATGCTTCCTAATTCAAATCCATCTATCGTAACTGTTGCACTATTTTCCTTTGTATGGCAATGGAATGATTGCTTTTATGTAGGACAATACTTATCTAAGACAAAAGTTTTATCAACTCAACTTATGGGGCTTCCGAGTGCCATGAACTTTATAGATGGGAGAAACCCAATATACGATAATATACTGCTTAATGCAGGCTCTTTACTTGTAATAGCTCCTTTAATCATTATCTATTTGTTCTGCCAAAGATATTTTGTTGAAGGTGTTGAAAGAACAGGAATTGTTGGATAGTAAAATGCTGAGGGGGATATAAATTGAATAAAAAGATGCTTAGCAAAGTTTTGTCAGTAGTACTATTGATGTGTATAGTTTTGTATGTGCTTGCCATTAAAACCTATATGCTCTGGCCTAAGGGTAAAAATAGTAAGCTCGAAGGAAGAGGCATTTGGCTTACTCCAAGCTATATATTATTTTCTCCAGAGGATGTAATAGAAGCAGTAGATAGGATTGCAGATTCGGGATTTAATACCATATTTTTAGAAGTTAATATGGGAGACGGACAAGCCGAATATCACAGCAATTTACTTAAGGTATATGAAAAATATAAAGACTTTGACCCTGCAGAGATTACTATAAAAAGAGCAAAAGAAAGAGGAATAGAGGTACATGCATATATTCATGTATTGTGTAATTCTTCATTAATAGAACAACATCTTGAAGTTGCCATGACAAGAAAAAACAAAGATGGTAAGCTGTTAAGGCTAAAGGATGGTACAACGAAGTCTATTACAAATGTAAACAGTGATAGAAGTACCCACTACTTATCATTATATACTCCTGAACTTAGAGAAACTACAAGGACCAATGCATTTGGTACTGAAGTAGTAGTTGAAGACAACATTGTTAAAAGGATAATTGTAGGCCATGGAGATGCTGATGTACCAAAGAATGGCTATGTGCTTTCCGGAAATGGGGAGGCAAAGGCATGGCTTGAGCAAAATATAAAAGTTGGTGATGTGCTTAGTATAGAAGATGATCCAAAATCAGTTATATGGGACGCCGAATGGATAGAGCCTGCACATCCATATGTTATAGAATACTATGAAAAAATGATAGAGGAGCTTCTAACTAAATATGATTTTGATGGTATTCATTTAGACAATGTAAGATACCCACCAACAACGCTTTTAGTAAACAAAATTTTAAATAACTCCCTAGATCAATATAACCCAAGCTATTCCACAGATGTGTATGGTTATTCTAATATAAATAGGGACAGGTTTAAAAGAGAGTATGGAGTTGACCCAATAGATATAAGCGTAAAGGATGAAAAAATGTTTAAGGCTTGGATGAAATTTAGACAGGATAATATAACCAACCTAGTTACAAGGTTAGCATCAAAAGCTAGATCAATAAAAAAAGATGTAATTGTAAGTGCTGCTTTAAATTCAAGGTGTGCATATAACAATTGGGACACGGTATACTCAGGGGTTGACTATGAAAGCCTATCATACCCATTAGACGTGATTGTTCCAATGGCTTACCATACGGATTCTGCCGATGTAAGCGTACTATTTCCAGAAGATGAATTAATGTGGATAGATCATGTAATAAAAGGTGCATTAGACAAAATAGGCAATAGAGCCTTATTGTATGTGGGAATAGGAGGAGAAAATCATAAAAGGCTAACAAAAGAAGTATGGAACAGGGCCATTGAAATTACAAGAGATGGGGGAGCAGATGGCACCGTGGCTTTTGAATATTGGGTAATGGGGTATCTGGTAAAAGATAAAACAAATTTTGATTATTTAAAGCAAAATGTATATAAAGAGGAGGCTAAGCCTACTCACAGTAATAAAACTATTATGGGAAGAGTTAGAGCCTATAAGGAGAAAGGTTCGCAATAAGAGGATAATTGGAGGATATTTGAATATGAATAGTGAAAGTAAACCACCCCTAGTGCCTTATCCTAAAGAAGTTACCATAAAGAAAGGATACTTTGATTTAAGCAAGGCAGCCATTATATATGAAAGCTACGACAGTGATGCTGCATTTATGGCTGAGACTATAGCCAAAAGATGTATTGAAGCTTGCGGTATGGAGCCTTCCATATGTGTTAATACCTCTTCCTTTGATTTAAAGGTAGTGTACAAGTGGGATGATACCTTAGGAGAGGAAGAATATATACTAATAGCCGAAGATAAAAAAGTAGTGATTTCAGCCTCTTCAAAACAGGGAAGATGGTATGGGGCAATGACTTTATGCCAGTTAATAAATAAAGATGGAAAGGTGAAATGCTTAGAGATTAGAGATTATCCTGATTATAAAATAAGGGCTTTTTCTGATGATATTTCAAGGGGACAGGTATCCAATATCTCTCACTTTAAAAAGATTATTAGATTTTGCTCAGAATATAAAATAAATCATTATGTACTCTATATTGAGGATATGTTTCAGTTTAAATCCAATAGAAGGATAGGAATAGGCAGAGGGGCTTTAACTTATGAAGAAGTAAGAGAGTTGGTAGATTATAGCAGGGTGTGGCATGTAGATATTATTCCCTTGTTTGAAAGCCTAGGGCACCAAAACATAATGGTTGGATTTCCTGAATATAAAGAGTTTAGAGAAAGGGAAGGGTCATTTTCTTTTAGCCCAACAGATGAAAGAACAATACATCTTATGGAGGATTTCTATAAAGAGCTTTCCTGTGTATTTTCAAGCCCATATATTTTTGCAGGACTAGATGAAACCACAGATATTGGCACTGGAAAAACTAAAAAGGATATTGAGGAAAAAGGACATGCAAAGGTATATTCAGAGTATTACAATGCTTTATCAAATATTGCAAAAAAGTTAGGAAAGAAGCTTTGGATTTATGGTACATTAGCTATTGATTATCCTGAGGCTTTAGATAATATAGATAAAGATATAATTATGGTAAACTATACCTTCTTTAGTCCTAATACAGGGGATAAATGGTGGGATAATCTATATAATTATATACCAATAATTAGACAGAAAGGATTTAACGAGGTTGTAAGTCCAAGCATATGGAACTGGGAAAAGATTTTTCCAAACTATAAGGTTGCCTATGAAACCACAAAGGATTTAAACAAAATTGGGTATAATAATGGATGCATTGGTACAATGATAGCCTCATGGTGTGATGACGGCGGAGAAAACTTTAGAGAGAATAACTGGTATGGATACGGCTTTCAATCAGAACTTTCTTGGAACGCTACTTTAGATATAGATGAAGAGGATTTTGCTCCTAGGTTTGGAAATAGCTTTTTCGGGCAGGGCGGAGAAAAAATGGCCTCTATAATAAAACTACTAGGGAACATGGAAAATGGAATAGATATCTATAAAACCCTATATGATAATGAAATTTTTAGTAAAGACATAAGCGAAAAGGAAAAAATAGTTAATAAGAAGATGAAGGATATGGAATATATAGATAGGCTTTGGAAAGAGGGTGGAAACCCTTACGTGAAAAGAAATGCAGAGGCCGTTAAATTCGTTGATTTTGCAAGAAGAAAAATTAAATATGTATTTAAGTTCGTAAAAAGGGTGGAAGAACTTAATTGTATAAAAGAGAATCTAAAGAATGAAGATAAAATAGAACTGCACAAGGAAGCTGTAGATATTTTAAATGATCTATATAACAATATGGAGGGACTTATAGGGGAGTTTGAAGGATTGTGGAGAAGATACAATAGAATTGAGGGGCTTGACTATAATTTATCAAGGATGGAGAGGCATCTATCTTTAATTGATAAAGAGATATCATATTTTTTAAATGATACTCTAAAAGGGTAGAAATATGTGGTTTATGTTTTTGCAGGTTTTATAAAACTCTTTCTATATTGGCTAGGTGATAGGCCTTTATATTTCTTAAATTGACGGCTAAAATAGCTTATATCATTAAAACCTGTATACATAGCTATATTACTAACGCTATCATTTGTATGTTTTAGTAAATACTCTGCTTTATTTATTCTTGCTAATGTTATGTACTCGGTAGGAGTTTGCCCAATAACCTTTTTAAAAAGCCTGCAAAAGTAAAACATACTCATATTTGCAATAGAAGCTAATTCTTCAATTGTAATGTCATCAGTATAGCTTTTGTCTATATAATCTAATACATCAGAGAACCTCTCTGAGTTTTTCATCTTCTCTTCGTAATCTTTATGAGTTAAAAATGTTGATACATGATTGCGAAGAAGAAGAGTCAGGGTTAGGTATATAGATGATATAATGGACAATTCATAGCCTATTTGCTGTGTGTTAGATTCAAGGATCATGCTTTTTATACACTGAATTAATTCTTGATCCTCTGTTAAATCATTTTTAAATAGAATAAGATTTTGGGCAATAGGATTTATGTATTTGCTCTCACATGGGTTTAAGGAATTATTCTTTTGAAGAAGGGAGATATCTATAAAAATAGTGTAGTAGTTTAACATTGTTGATAGGTTTTTTGCACTATGAAGTTCTGCACTATTTACTATAATGAGGCTCCCGCCTTCCACATTAAAGAAATTTTCATCACAGGTTATTTGAGCTTTACCATCGCTAAAATATATTAATTCAATATGTTCATGCCAATGGGGGCTAAATATGTCCCCAGGAGAGGAAAGCGAACCGGGAACTACTTTAACAGGGAAGTTTTTATTCATTGCCTCTATTTTTTCGTATAAAAGATAATCATGCATAACATATCCCTCTTTTCTGTGATGCTCTATATAAAATTTAGTTATAGTAAAAGTTGTCATTATGAAATATCCAATAACTTAATTATATCATATATACTGCCATTATAATAACTGTTACAATATAAAATTGAGTATTAGGAAGTAAATGATGTTAGTATACATTTAAGTTATTATTTATATTTATGCTTTATTACAGTGCTGACTTCAGGCTATGTTGATTTGATTTACTGTAGCAGCGACTTAAATGCC
>DIRE01000068.1:20345-22625 GCA_002426575.1 Clostridiaceae bacterium UBA5444
GGCATTTTGGAGCAGCGGAAGTCAATCAAATCAACATAGCCGGTTTAGAAACCAAAAGTTACTTAAAAATCTACCGTAAAAAAGTACAATGCTTGAAGCCTTATGATACCACGGGTTCAGGCATTGTACTTTTTTGATTTGTGAGACAATTCAAAAAATGTTTGCTTATTCAAATATTGTTGCTTGTTTTTAGATAATGGTGGAAGTTATGATTAAGTTAGCCAGTAGGCAAAAAGGTTTTGTATCGCATTGAACGATATCTTATAATTTCTAGGGGGAAAAATATGGACACAAAATTTAGGCGTAAATTTAACAAACCAAAGTACCAAGAGTTGGATACGGGTAAATCTACTTCAAAACTGAGAAGCTTATCTAATAATGCTCAGCTATATTTAATAATGCTGCCCGTACTAATTCATATTTTTATATTCTGTTATATCCCCATGTATGGCTTAGTAATAGCGTTTCAAGATTATTACCCAGGGAAGCCATTTATAGCTTTCGATGGAAGCGTTAAATGGGTTGGGCTTAAGCATTTTACAGAATTTATACAAGGGCCTTATTTTAAGAGGCTTATGGTAAACACATTTAGATTGAGCTTCTTCTATTTTGCATTTGGCTTTTTTATACCAATTTTATTTGCATTGTTAATCAATGAATTAAGAGATGGATTCTTTAAAAAGTTTGTACAAACAGCAAGCTATCTTCCTTACTTTATATCAACTGTTGTTGTAGCAGGAATGGTTCTATCTTTTATAAATGTTGATGGAATGGTAAACACAATAATACAGGCGTTTGGCAGAGAACCAATTCCCTTAAATACTGACCCTAACTACTATCCAGCCATATATACTATAACCAATATATGGAGAACATTTGGGTGGAACAGCATATTGTATCTATCTGCAATGGCATCTGTGGACCCAAGCCTTTATGAAGCTGCAAGAGTTGATGGAGCCAATAGATTTGAGCAGATGATACATATTACAATACCATCTATACAATCAACAATATTTGTACTTTTGATATTTGCTATAGGAGGTCTTCTTTCTGCGAACACTGAATTTATACTTCTGACGTATAACCCAGCAGTATATGAAACAGCGGACGTTATAGGCACATATGTATACCGTGATGGCCTGCTCGGAGGTAACTTTAGTTCAGGTACTGCAGTTAGTATAATTACTTCTACAATAAACTTTGCACTGCTTTATATTGCAAATACTATTAGCCGTAAATATTCTGACTATGCATTGTGGTAGGGAGGCAAATGACTTGAAACAATTATTTAATAGAAAACGTAATCCAAATAAAATAAAGCAAGGATCTTATGTAGCAGACTTTATATTTTATGTCCTAGCTTTGCTTATATGCCTTATAACATTATACCCGTTTTATTATGTAGTAATAATGTCAATAAGTTCTCCTGCGGAGGTTGCAGCAGCAAACGTAACCCTTTATCCTAAAGGACTATACTTTGGATCTTATAAATTTATAGTAAAAGATCCAAACCTGTGGAGTGCATATTTAAACACTATTATATATGTAGTAATCGGGACGGTATTAAACTGCCTTGCAGCAGTACTTGGTGCATACCCTCTTTCAGTAAAAAATTTAGCTGGGCGTAAATGGGTTGTACGCTATTTGATTATACCAATGTATTTCTCAGGAGGGCTCATACCATCCTACTTATTAATAAATAAGCTTGGGCTTTATAATACAAGATGGGCACTTATAATACCCGGAGCCGTTTCAATATGGAACATAATACTTGTTAGGTCATATTTCTTGACCATACCGGAGTCTATAAAAGAATCAGCATTTATAGATGGAGCAAACCATATACAAACACTGTTTAAGATAATAGTTCCAATTTCAAAGCCTATACTTGCAGTTATATCTATATATACAATCGTAGGTATATGGAACAACTTCTTTACTGCTTTAGTGTATCTTCCAAATGAGAAGCTCCATCCATTGCAAATGTACCTATATAGAGTTGTTGTACAGCAAACTGTTGATCTTAAAAAGATGGCTTTAGAGGATACAAGGCGTGCTGTTGACCTTATGTTATCAAATATACAATTAAAATATTCAATTATTGTTTTCACCACACTACCAATAATTTTTACTTATCCATTTTTCCAAAAATACTTTATAAAGGGAGCATTATTAGGCTCTCTAAAAGAATGATTTATGTAATTGTTGAAGGGAGGGGATATGCTTTAGATTTGTTGATGTCAGGGTATGTTGATTTACTGTAGCAGCGACTTAAATGCC
>DIRE01000068.1:22825-43027 GCA_002426575.1 Clostridiaceae bacterium UBA5444
AAATAGGCATTTTGGAGCAGCGGAAGCCAATCAACATACCCGATCAAAAAGCCAGTAGTTGCTTAAAATATGGTATAAAATTAAAGGGGGAAAAGTTATGTTTAAAAAGAAAAAGACAATAGCTATTTTACTTGCAAGCCTGCTTCTTATATCATCTATATTAACAGGCTGCGGTGGAACTAAAAAAACTGATGGCGATAAAGATGCATCAAAACAAGGAAGTACTGAAAAGATGAAGCTTCATGTTTTTGGACCTGCAAAGAACAGTAAGTATATTAAGTTCGATGAAAGAGATAAATACCCTGTATGGAAAGAAGTTCAAAAGATGATAGATGAAGCAAACCTAGATATAGAGTATGAACTTGTTCCTGCAGAACAATATGATGTTGTTATAAAGACAAAAATGGCATCAGGAAGCGGACTCCCTGACATAGTAAACATATCAGCTTTAGATAATACCACAGCACTTAATCTTGCAAAACAGGGAACAATACTTGAACTTAATTCTCTTATAGATAAGTATGATAATGGCAATATAAAGAAGATGTATAATGAGACATTCCCTTTTGCTAAGAAATTAACTACATCTGCAGATGGCAATATGTATTGGTTCAGCAATTTGCATAAGAAAACATATAAGGGAACTGAACCTGCACCTGTAGCACTTACAATGCTAATTAGGAAAGACTGGCTCGATAAGTTAAGCCTTCCAGTACCAACTACAGCAGAGGAATATCTCCAAACTTTAAAAAAGATGAAAGAAAACGATGCTAATGGAAATGGCGTAAAAGATGAGGTAATGTATTATGATCCATCTATGTTTAACGGAGAAATTGCCCAGTGGTTTGGACTTGGAACAGATATAACATCAGTAGATGTTGAGAACAATAAAGTAGTATCACCTTGGTATCAACCTGGTGTAAAGGATTATTTTGCATATCTTCAAAGGCTTGTTAAAGAGGGGGTACTTGACACAAGCTTAGTTGGAAGCACATGGGAGCAAAGACAACAGAAGGTAATTGAAAATAAGATTTCATCATTACATGAATATAACTTAGCAGATTATTTAGAGCCTACAATACAAGGAGCAGAAAACCCTGAGTATATTCCTCTTATGCCCCTCAAAGCAAAAGATGGCATAGAACCTGCAGCACAACTTGAGCCCCCATTCCTTGTATGGTTAAAATATGCTGTTACAAAGGATTGTAAAAATCCAGAAGCTGCAATTGCATTCTTCGACATTATATACTCAGAAAAGTTTGCAAATCTTGGATTCTGGGGTATTGAAGGAGAGACTTATAAAAAGAATGAAGATGGAGCAAACGTATTTATAAATAATGGGTCAGAAGAAGAACAAGCAGCTAGCGGTAAAATAACTGGAAACCAGCTTTTTGGAGATACTGTATTTCCACGTGTACAATTTTCTAATCTA
Organism: Clostridiaceae bacterium UBA5444; assembly: GCA_002426575.1. GTDB lineage: Bacteria > Bacillota > Clostridia > Clostridiales > Oxobacteraceae > UBA5444. The sequence continues at coordinate 24,258 of DIRE01000068.1, forward strand.
GAGTATGAGCTTGATCCTAATAGAGTTTCTAAAGCTAGATCAGAAAATGAGTTAAAAGTTATGGGATATAAACCTTATTTCCCAAGCATGAATACAAACTTCTTAGCCATTCCAAGTGAGGAGCAGCTTGAAGAAAAGACAAAAATCTTAAATAATCTAACAACATATTCAACAGAGCTTGCAACAAAGCTTGCACTAGGTCAGAAATCCTTAGATGACTGGGATCAATATATGGCAGAGCTTAAAAAGTTAGGACTTGATAGATTAATAGAGATAGATCAACAGTTGCTTGACAGATACAATAGTCTGGAATGACCTATGGTTAGATAAAGAAATCTAAAACTAGTATCATAGCATTACAATGGCAGATGGATATAATTCCACTCTGCCATTGTGCCGTTGCTAAATACACTTAAAGACTCAATAAGAGGGGGAAGCATGTGTTTAAAAAATTATTTAGTAGTAATACATTTAAAAAAACATTTTTCTCATACACTGCTATTTTAGTTATTCCTATAATTGTATTTAGTACAGTTAATATAAATAATGATATAAAAAAGGCTAAACAAGATGCCTATAATATGAATAAAGCTGATGCAATACGTATATCAGACAATGTAGATAAGAAACTAATAGAACTTAAAAGCATTGGTGAGAGAATGAGCAATACTACATGGGTCAAAAAGCTAATGGTTGATTCTGATGTATATGACGATGAATTTGATATATTAAAAAAAATCGAGCTTAAGAAAGAACTCCATAATATAACAAGTGAATCAGGAATTCTAACCTATGGTATGCTTATATATCCAGACAAGCATATGGTTATATCACATCAAGATATATATGATTCAGATTACTTTTTCTCACATGTTACTAAATTTGATGAAGAGACAATGGAATTACTTAGAGACTCTGTAGGTAAATATAGTATTTTTAATGTTATGAAACCAGTTAAGATGAAGTTGTGGGGGAATGAGAGACAAGTTATTCCTGTAATGCAAAGCTTGGAGATGGTAAATAGGCCTAGGGCGGTTCTGGTACTTTTAGTGGATAGCCCGCTTTTAAAGTCTTCTATACAGCATATTGAAGGATTAGGGCCTGTAAGCATTTCTATATCAGATGATGATGCTCTAGTATACAAAAGAGTAAAAGATGATTTTGATATTAACAATAAAAACATGCAAAGCTTTACAATTAACTCTCAAGCATGCAACTGGAAATATGAGATATACTATAATAATAATTCAGATATAATTAATATTAAGAATGTAGCTGGTTTAATTTGGGTTATAATAATATCACTTATTTTTGGTATGGTTGTTGCTTTTTTCCTAGCTAAAATAAGCTATAAGCCACTTTACGCACTTTTAAATAATATATCTATAAGCATAAAAAATGACCATGAAAAGGTAAAAGGGGCATCTTCAGAATATAGCCTTATAGAAAAATCAATTAATCAGCTTATAAAAGAAAATAATTATCTTCAGCAAAACATAAAAGACTACAAAAGTGCTGCTAGAGGAAATGCACTCCTTATGCTTATAAGAGGCTACTTTAAAGATGATCAGTTGATTAATAGATTAGATGAATTTGGATTAAATTATACTGATGATATGTACTTTTGCACACTCTTGGTTAACTTTGACTACATAAGCGATCTTTCAGACATTGAAAAGAGTAAAAAGGTAGAAATAATAACAATTATGGTTATTGAAAAGATAATGAATAAGGCAAAAATAGATTATGAATTATTTGAGGTTGCCAATGCTGATAAAGCAATTATAATATCAGCCCCAAATAAGCCTAGTGATGATTTGGTAAAAGATATTGCATTAGAGATAATGGAAGAGATGCAGAAAAGCTCTATGATAAGACCTGATATTGTATATGGAAATGTTGAAAAAGGGCTTTTAGGAATAAGTAAGTCTTACTATTTAGCAAACGAGAATCTAAGATACGTAAGGTTTACAAGGAATAGCATGGCAGTAAACAGAGGGGTATTAGATATTGATGATTATTATTATCCTACTGATTGGGAAATACAGCTTATAAATAATTTGAAATTAGGAAATTTAACAACTGTAAACAAAATACTAGATGAAATAAAGTCTGAAAACGAAAAGAAAAACCTGTCTGAGAGGGCCATGACAAAATTAGTTCTACTTATAATGGAGACCATGGTTAGAGTTTTAAATGAGCTAAATATAGATGGCGAAATATACGAAAAACAATTCTCAAGCAAAATGCAGAGAAGAGATTTACAAGAGATCTGGAAATATCTATATGAGGTGGGCAAGTTAATATGCGATAGAATAGAATATTCCAATACACCATCAACTGTGGAAATTGGGGGCAAATTATTAGTTTATGTGAATAAGAATTATAATAGCCCTGATATGTCTTTAAAGGAACTTTCAGATGTGTTTAATATGTCTGTATCTAGTGCTTCTAAAATATTTAAAGAGGTTACTGGAATTAAATTCTCCGACTACATTAGCAGACTCAGAATGGAGAGAGCAAAAGAGCTTTTGAGGGAAAAGAACTTAGACATAAATAAGGTTGCAAATATGGTAGGCTATGAAAATACTTATTCATTTAAAAGGGCTTTCGTTCGCTATGAAGGTGTAAAGCCGGATGAATATATATCATTAGTAAGTAATCTATAACATAGAATGCTGCAAGCCAATTTAATTGGCTGCAGCATTCTTTATTTAATAAGGAGCATCCCGCAAAGCTTTGAAATATTAATTGAAAGCGTACCATCTATAATATTATATTTTTTGTTATCATCTAAAATATCATACTGTTTTACGTTTTGTATATTCAAATATTGTTAAAATACATAATATATACTATACATATACTGTGGAGGGGGGCAAATATTATGTATCACGATTCTCATAATATCTTTTATAGAAATCCATTTGGGGCAGTCGAAACAAATACAAATATTAAGCTCAGGCTTGAGCTTTCACCATGTGATTCTTTAGATGACGTATCTATAAAATCAGTATATATTAGGCTTTGGAAAAACGACTTTAAAGAAGAGAAAATACCTATGAAAAAAGTCGACTCTTATAATAATATATATGAAGTAGATTTTATCTCCCCTAATACTCCCATGATTCTCTGGTATTATTTTATTGTGGAATTAAGCAATGAAAGTTCATATTATTATGGCAATAATGATGAACTACTTGGGGGAGTTGGCAAGGTATATGATCACCCGCCTGCCTCCTACCAAATAACTGTATATAAATCAGGCTTTGAAACTCCTTCTTGGTTTAAAGATGCAGTAGTATACCAGATATTTGTTGACAGATTTAATAAAAGTAAAAATAGCATGGGCCATGTAAAACCCGACTCAATATTTCATAAAGATTGGTATGAGGATCCCTACCCTATAGATAAGTCCGCTAAAGAGAACGATGTTTGTAATGACTTCTTTGGAGGGGATTTGTTAGGCATTATAGAAAAACTTGATTATTTAAAAAGTCTTGGCGTAAGTGCAATCTATTTAAATCCAATATTTAAAGCTAAATCTAACCATAAATATGACACTGGAGATTATATGAATATAGACACCATGTTTGGAGAAAATGAAACATTTAAATTGTTATGCGACTCTGCCGAAAGACTAGGTATTTCAATAATACTTGATGGGGTGTTTAGCCATACAGGCAGTGATAGTATATATTTTAATAAATATGGCACCTATGATTCTATTGGTGCATACAAATCAAAATATTCACCCTATTATTCATGGTATAAATTCAAAGATCATCCTAATGACTATGAATGTTGGTGGGGAGTAAAAACCCTTCCAAATGTAAATGAATTAGATGCAGGCTTTATGGATTATATTATTGAAAATGATGAAAGCGTAATAAGTAATTGGATGGGAAAGGGTGCTCAAGGCTGGAGATTAGATGTGGTGGATGAACTTCCAGATGAGTTTTTAAAACACTTACGAAAAAGAGTAAAATCCATAGATAAAGATGCCATAATAATAGGGGAGGTATGGGAGGATGCTTCAAACAAGGTAAGCTACGATAAATTAAAAGAATACCTGCTTGGAGAAGAGATTGACTCTGCCATGAATTATCCTCTTAGAGATGGGCTCATAAAATTTTTATTAGGTCAAATAGATGGTAAATACTTAAACAGCATAATAATGAGCCTTAATGAAAACTACCCGATTCACTCATTCTATTCAGCCCTTAATATAGCAGGAACTCACGATACCGCAAGGATTATAAATTTACTTGGCAAAAATATAAATGATGATCTTGCACCTTTAACCGCTGAAAAAGAGGAATTGGCCATAAAAAGGCTAAAGCTAATATCTCTATTTCAAATGACTTTCCCTGGCGCTCCTTGCATATACTATGGAGATGAAGCAGGCCTTCAAGGTTCTATTGATCCATTTAATAGAAGAACCTACCCTTGGGGATTAGAAAATAAATATATATTAAACTGGTATAAAAAAGTTACTAATATAAGAAACAGCTTTGACATGCTAAGAACAGGTGATTTCATCCCTTTGCTCTATGAAAAAGATGTATATGGCTATGTCCGCTTAATTAAAAAGGGCAGGGATGTTTTTGGAGAAAGCAGAAATAATGGATTTGCACTAGTATTATTTAATAGAAGTGAATTTGAAACTTTAAAACTTAATATAAACTTAAGCATATGGAATGTTGAAACCCTGTATGATATTTTAGACGATAATAAAAAATATTGTGTTATAGATGGTATACTTTCAATTAATATTCCAGAGCTTTGTGGGATGCTTCTTATTAGGTAAAATATATAAAGTCAACAATAGATTAATAAAGAATACTTGATTATCTTAAATGAAAGCCAATCAAGTATTCTTTATTTTAACAATATTTGAATATAAAAAACAAAACAGTCCACAAACTTATTTGTGGACTAGCGGAGTTAATATTGTGGTATTAGCTCTTTAAATATTTCTATATATTCAGGTATTACTCTGTCCCATGACCAATCAGCTTTCATGGCGTTTTTAATCATACTTTTCCAAGTATCTGTGTTGTATAGCAATATAGCTTGTTCTAATGCCTGTATAAAATTTTCATTTGTAAAATTATTAAAGAGGAAGCCATTAGATTTTGTGGGGCTTTCATTAAAATCTATAACGGTATCTTTAAGTCCACCAGTATTATGAACTATAGGAATGGTTCCATATCTCATTGCATAAACTGCTGCAAGGCCTCCGGCTTCATAGCTTGAAGGCATAACAAACATATCAGACCCAGCATATATTCTTTTAGCTAATGGTGAATCAAACCCAATATTTACTGATACGCTGTTCGGGTATTTTTGTTGTATCCCTTCTAATATTTTTTCATAATACATGTTTCCAGTTCCAAGTAGTACAAATTGAAACTTGCTTTTGTCCATGTTCTCCAGTGCATTTATTATAAGATCAATTCCCTTTTCACTATTAATTCTTGTAATAGATGCAATAAGTGGGACGTCTGATATGGGGAGATTAAGTTCTTCTTGCAGAAGGTGCTTATTTTCCTTTTTATCCTCAATTGTATCTATACTGTAAGGTATCTTTATTTCATTGCTGTTTAAGGGATTGTACTTTTTAGTATCTATTCCATTTAGTATGCCTTTAAACTTCATTCCTTTTTCACTTAAGAGCTTGTCCATACCCTCCCCAAACTCAGACGTTAATATCTCTTCTCTATAATTTTTGCTTACAGTTGTTATATAGTCAGAGTAGAGTATGCCAGCTTTCATGAAGTTTAATGTATCAGGATATCCTATATTAATTAAATCTTCTTCATTAGGGGAATAATCTTTCACATAATCATCAGATATTGAGCCTTGGTACTTTAGGTTGTGTATTGTGAATATGGTTTTGATATCTAAGTTGCTCCATTTTAATAGTAGGGGTATAAATCCCGTGTGCCAATCATTTAAATATATTATATCTGGTTTAAACGGGATGTATTTAAGCATTTCAACCACTGCTTTGCAAAAGAATAGGAAACGCTCGCCATCATCATAATAGTTATATATATTATCCCTATTAAAGTACCAATGGTTCCCTATAAAATATGTTGGCACATTTTTTCCAGAAGGGTCTGTTTTAACAATGCAGGATTGAAATCTATCCCCCATTGGTACAGAATAATCATATTTATACTTTAGATTATAGGGTACATCTCTATAAAGAGGCATAACCCTTCGTATATCTATTTTATCAAAGCTGAGTGATAATGCGTTTGGAAGCCCGTAACTTACATCAGCTAAGCCTCCTACCTTAGCATAAGTGTCACACTCAGCTGCAACATAAAGAATTCTAAGCCTTCTTCTCATTTAACCACCTCTTCTAAAATTCAATCTTTTTTAGATTCCATATACTTTTGTTATAATCTTCTATACTTCTATCACTAGAGAAAAAACCAGAGTTTGCAATATTTATTATGGATTTTTCATACCATAGGCTAGGCTGCCTAAAATCTCTCTCAAGCCTTTCATGAGTGTTTGCATAGTCCTCAAAATCCCTAAGCACCATCTGTTACTGAATCAATTCATCATAAAGCTCTAAGTATCGTCTTGCTGAGGCATTCCAGCTGTAATCACATTCCATGGCTCTTTTAACAAGCATAGCCCAAGTTTTATCATCTTTATAAATTTTAATAGCCCTTTCTATGGTGTAGAGCATATCATGGGCATTGTAATTGGTAAAACTAAATCCATTACCTTCTCTAGTTATTTCATTAAAAGATGTAACCGTATCTTTAAGTCCGCCTGTTTCTCTAACTATTGGTATGCAGCCATACCTTAAACTAATTATTTGGCCAAGCCCGCAAGGTTCAAATAATGATGGCATAAGCAAAAGGTCTGAACCCGCATATACTTTATGTGCTAAATCATCATCAAACATTATATTTGCAGATACTTTCCCCCTATAGTTATAAGCTGCGTTTTTAAAAAGGCTCTCATAATGTTTATCTCCAGTACCTAAAATAACCATTTGTACATCTAACTGCAGTATTTTATGTAATACACATTTTATAAGGTCAATACCCTTTTGGGAAACAAGTCTTGATATTATCGAAACGATTGGAACATCTATTCTTTTGGGAAGATTTAAAGATTCTTGGAGCTTCAGCTTATTTTGATTCTTAAAATCCAAATTGGAATTATTATACTTATAAAATATATGGCTGTCAATAGATGGATTGTATTCATCATAATCTATACCATTTAATATTCCATATAAGCTATTTTTTCTAGCATTCAATATTCCATGGAGACCTTCTCCAAAGAATGGGTATTGTATTTCGCCTGCATAAGTAGGGCTTACAGTGGTTATTTTATCTGAATAAACAATACCTGCTTTCATAAAATTAGCATTTCCATTAAACTCTAGTTTATCATCTGTAAAGTACTCATCTAAGTCTATGCTAAATAAATCGTGTAATATGGATTTTGGGAAGATTCCTTGGTATTTTAAGTTGTGTATTGTAAAAACTGTTTTTATATCCTTAAATATAGGATTGTTTTGGTATTGGGTTTTCATAAGAAATGGTATCATCCCGGTTTGCCAATCATGGCAATGGATTATATCTGGTGTAAAGTCAATATGGGGAATAGCTTCAAGCACTGCACGGCAAAAATAGGCAAACCTTTCTGCATCATCTTCATACCCATATAAGCCAGCTCTTCCAAAATAGTATTCATTATCTATAAAGTAGAAATCGACATTTTCATATTTGCAGGTCATTATACCGCAGTATTGGTTTCGCCATCCAACCCTTACATATATATATTTCTTGTGCTCAATTTTATCACGCAGATTTTGAGGTATGGTTTTATAAAAAGGCATTATTACTGCCACCTTAACATTTTCATTACCTTTTATAAGTGCCTTTGGCAGTGAGCCAGCCACATCTGCAAGACCACCAGTTTTTGCAAAGGGTGCCGCCTCACTTACAGCCATTAATACATTTAACATATCAAATAAACCCTCCTTATATTTCCTTATGATAGTAAGCTCTATTATAAAATTTTGGTTTTCAAACCGGATATGTTGGTTGACTTCCGCTCCAAAATGCCTATTTTTTTTAAAATAAGTAAGGTGGACAAAAATAGGCATTTAAGTCGTTGTGTAAGTAAAATCAACATATCCTGAAATTAGTGTTATACCAAGATATGATTTAATTTAAAAAAAGATGCCCCCAAGGGTGGAGTTTTAATACACATTGAATAGGGAAAGTTGTGCCAAGGTAAATCCTCTGATTTTATGGGATCAATGTTTAACTGTCCTGATCCACCGAATCTTGTTTTATCGCTGTTTAGTATTTCTACGTATTCGCCATAATCAGGGACTCCAATTCTATAATTTTCTCTAACAACGGGTGTGAAGTTTAGTATTACTATAATGTAGTCATATTTAGATTTGCCGATTCTTATATATGAAATGGTGCTTTGATCGTGGTTTTTAGCATCTATCCATTTAAAGCCATCCCAACTATCATCTATTTCCCAAAGAGACTTTTGGTTTATGTAAAGATGGTTTATTTCTTTAACAAATTGCTGCAGCTTATAATGCATCTCATATTCTAAAAGGTGCCAATCTAGGCTATCATAATATTTCCATTCAATAAACTGACCAAATTCTCCTCCCATAAATAGAAGCTTTTTTCCAGGGTGAGTGATCATATATGAAAAAAGAAGGCGGAGATTTGCAAACCTTTGCCAGTAGTCTCCAGGCATTTTATCAATAAGAGATTTTTTACCATGTACAACTTCATCATGAGATAGAGGCAATATATAGTTTTCACTAAAAGCATACATCATAGAAAATGTCAATTTGTCATGATTCCACTTTCTATATATTGGATCATTGGACATATAATCTAGTATGTCATGCATCCAGCCCATATTCCATTTATGACTATACCCAAGCCCCCCTATAAATGTTGGCATGGTTACCATTGGCCATGAAGTTGATTCTTCAGCTATCATCATGGTATTAGGAAAATACTTATATACTGCTTCATTTAATTTTCTCATAAAATCTATGGCCTCAAGATTTTCCCGCCCACCATATTTATTTGGAACCCATTCCCCGTTTTCCCTTCCATAGTCTAAATAAAGCATGGATGTTACTGCATCCACCCTTAAACCATCTATGTGATAATAATCTAACCAAAAGAGTGCATTTGATATAAGGAAACTTCTAACTTCAGCTTTTCCATAATCAAATACAAGGGTGCCCCATTCCTTATGCTCGCCTAGTCTTGTATCTTCATACTCATATAAACATGTACCGTCAAACTTTGCAAGACCATGGGCATCTTTAGGAAAGTGGCCAGGAACCCAATCTAGTATAACCCCTATTCCATTTTGGTGGCATTTATCAACAAAGTACATAAAATCTTTTGGAGTACCAAAGCGGCTGTTTACGGAAAAGTACCCTGTAACTTGATATCCCCATGATCCATCAAATGGGAATTCTGAAACAGGAAGAAGTTCAATATGGGTATATCCCATATAAAGTACATAATCCACTAGCTCATCTGCTAGTTCTCTGTAGGTTAAAAAACCTTTATCCTTATTTAATTTCCATGAACCAAGATGTACTTCATATATGGATATGGGTATATTATAGGGCGGTGTCTTTTCCTTTTTCTCTTGCCATGATTCATCATTCCAATAGTATCCATCAATAGATACTACACGGCTTGCTGTATTTGGCCTAACTTCGCTGTAGAATGCGTAAGGATCGCTTTTTAGTATTTTGTCTCCGTTTTCGCCTTTGGTTTCAATTTTATATTTGTAAATTTCCATCTCTTTAAGATCAGGTATAAATGTGGTCCAAACACCTGAATCACCTAAAGGCTCCATGGCATTTAAGCCCTCTTTCCAATTATTGAAATCACCTACAACTGATACACTCTTTGCATTAGGAGCCCAGACCGTAAATTGTACACCTAATGCCTCATTAACTTTTGTGAAGTGGGAACCAAGCATACGATAACTATAATAGTTAGTACCCTCATTAAAAAGATATAATTCATACTCGTTAATGGAATCTTTTTTCAATGCAGCCACATCCTCAATAATATTGTTATATAAATAATTAAACAATTATAACAAAAATCCTTTAATATACAGAAAATAATTGGGGATTTTTTCAAGCTATGTAGGACTTATGGGAAATGATAATTAAAAAACTATATGTTATAATGTTATGAAAACTCCACATAAATCTTATTTGGGGAATATGTTTTCACTATTAGCAAACTATATATAAATAATAATATAAGAGGTAAAAAATTTATGGATAAAAAGAATTTTAAAGATTATGGATTAAGGGAAGAAATATTGGATTCAATAGAAAGGTTAGGATATACAAACCCTACAGAGGTTCAAGATAAGGTAATACCCTTGCTTCTTGAAGAAAAAGATGTAATAGTAAAATCAGAAACAGGAAGTGGCAAGACTGCATCTTTTGGTATACCTATTTGCGAGAAAATAGATATAGAGACTAAGAATCCTCAAGCACTTATACTTACACCCACAAGGGAGCTGTGTTTTCAAATAAAAGAGGATATAGAGAACATTGGAAGGCTCAGAAAAGTAAGATGCTCCGCTATTTTTGGCAAGCAGCCTATTAGTATACAATCAAGAGAATTAAAGCAAAGGGTCCACGTGGTAGCAGGTACGCCAGGCAGAACAATGGATCATATAGAAAGAGGCACACTTATTGTAGATGACATAAGATATTTAGTTATAGATGAAGCTGATAAGATGCTTGATATGGGATTTGTAGATCAGGTGGAGGATATAATAAAATATCTTCCAAAAGAAAGAGTGACAATGCTATTTTCAGCAACCATGGAATATGAAATAGAGAGCCTATGCAAAAAATATATGATTAATCCAACTAGTGTAGAGATAGCTTCAAAAAACGTCATAACAGAAAATATTGAGCAGGTATGGTATGAAGCAGAGGCAGATGAAAAACTCCATATTTTAGATGATATAATATACACGGAAAATCCAGATAGTTGTATTATATTTTGTAAAACCAAGGATAACGTGGATATGGTATTTAAACACATGAAGGGTAAGGGATATTCCTGCAAGGAACTTCATGGAGGAATGCCTCAAGATGATAGGCTAAATATAATGCAGATGTTTAAAAGGGGAGAGTTTAGATTTTTAATAGCAACTGATGTTGCGGCTCGTGGAATTGATATAGAAGACCTAACCCATATAATAAATTATGATGTGCCCGTTGAAAAAGAAAGCTACATACACAGAATAGGAAGGACTGGAAGGGCCGGCAAAATGGGAAAGGCCATAACTTTAGTATCTAATTATGAAACCAAAATGCTAAATGAAATTGAGGAGTATGTAGGATATAAGATACCAAAGGGAGATATTCCTTCAGAGGATGAAATAGCTAAGGCAAAGATAATTTTTTATGAAAAGGGTAAAACAAGGCCTAAATTAAAAATGGATAAGGGAGTGCAATTTAATAAAGACATTACGAAGATTTATATAAGTGCTGGCAAAGAGAAAAAGATAAGTGCTGGGGATATAGTCGGGGCAATATCAAGCATTGACGGTATTGATGCTGTGGACATCGGAATTATTGATGTACAAAATAGCTGCTCATATGTTGACATACTAAATGGAAAAGGAAAACTGGCGTTAGAAGGTCTTAAATACACAAACATAAAGGGAAAGTCTGTAAGGGCTGAGAAGGCAAAAAAATAAAGGCTTTATATTAAAGGCATTTTGGCTCTGATGGTATTAGTGTTAGTGTCAGGTGGAGGGGTAGGGATGTCTAGCACCAATACCATCAGAATTTACAATGCCAATACTAACCTTTATATGTGCACTGCGTTTATGATTTTTTGCTTTATTTGAGGACTAACTGGTGAGCCTTTTGAAAGCTCTAAGGCCCAAAGTACGGCACCTGTTGCAGGGGGGACTGTAAGGAGAATAAACTCACATCTCTTTGGAGTTAACTTTTTCATATACTTTTTATATGAATCAAGTATTATAGGGGTTGATGCCTTTACCCACACAGAGCCCACCAAAACAACTTCTACAACATTATCAAACTCAAGGTTATTTATACATCCTGCAGTTGATTTAGCAAGATCTAATGCAACATCCTTTAATATATGGGTAGCAACCTCATCATTGTCATCCGCAGAATCAAACACTGCCTGTATAAATTCTAAAGAAGGAACTTTTCTTGTGGTCAAGTTTTCACTTACTGCTTCAACAAAATAGTATTTGTCATCAACTTTAAGCAGCTCCATGACAGGTTTTGTCATCTTTGTAGGGGCTCCGCATCTGTAAAGCTCTCCATAAACTGCATCTATTGCTCTTCTTGCAATATAAGAGCCTCCTGCTTTATCTCCTACAATATCGCCTATTCCACCAACTTGAAGTCTATTACCATGTTTGTCTATGCCGCCTGCAACTGTACCTGTTCCATTTACGGAGCAGACACCAAAACCTTTTGTGGTGCCTGCCTTAATTCCTAAAAATGAATCATTATCCATGGCAAATTTTTTAAAACCAATTTTCTCAATTACCTCTGTTAGCTTAAGTTTTTGAGAGGGGACATCTGCACCTGCAAGCCCAAATGCCCCTGAATCTACATCATCAATTGTAATATTACTATTTTCAAGCAGCCTATTTATATAATGGCTCATAACTTTGTAGGTTTGTTCATAGCTTCCGGGTAATGCCTCATGACTGCACGTGCCTGCACGAATATGATCTATAAATGTGCCATTTATGTCAAATAAGAAGTAATCCGTTTTAGTGTTCCCTCCATCAACACCTATTACATATTTGCCAGCCATAGTAATCCTCCGTTTCCGTTCCAATACTATTTAAATTGAGGAAGGTATTTTTTATGTGCTTCTTTTAATTCTTCAAAGCAAGCTTTTGAAGTGTTGTAATCCCCAAGTAGTGGATTAATTAAAAGTGCGCGCATAGCTTCTTTTTCATCACCTTTAATTGCAGCTTCAACGGTATGTCTCTCGTAAGCCTTTACGGTACGCATAAGCTCCATTATGTGCTGATTTTGGAAGTTCTCTATCTTTATAGGTTTTGGACCATCTTTACCTATAACTGCTGAGATTTCAACTACATCACTATCTTCCATAAAATCTAATGAGCCATTGTTTAGTATATTTACAACATGGACTTCTTGCTTATCATTATAAATTGCATCTACTAGAGATATTGCAGCCTCAGAATACATTGCGCCGCCACGTTTGTTTAATAGATCCGGCTTTACGTGAAGCTCATTGTCTGAGTATATAGAGAGAAGCTGCTCTTCAATGTCCATACAAACTTCGCCTCTGCATTTTTCAGCTTCTTTGAGCATTTTAAGTTTTTTGTTCTTAAAATAGTAATACTCCAAATATGAGTTTGGAATAGCACCAACGGTTTGTATTAACTCTGTGTCAAAACCGCTAGATGGAATGTTTTTCATTGCATCACTATTTATTCCTTGGACTAGGGCATCTTTGAGATAATCCTTGCCATCTTTTTTAATGCCAGTAATCCAGCTTAGGTGGTTTAATCCAACATATTCTATTTCAGCATCTGTAATTCCTAACTTTTTTTCTACGCTAAGTTTCATGTTAATGGGCACATTGCAAAGTCCCATCATCTTTACATCGGTGTAATTTAAAAGAGCTTGTGCAATAATCCCTGATGGATTAGAGAAGTTTATAAGCCAAGCGTTAGGGCATAACTCAGTCATCCTATTTGCTATCTTAATAAGCTCTGGTATGGTTCTTAAAGCTTTGAAAAAGCCGCCTATCCCAGTAGTTTCTTGACCAATTAGATCGTACTTTAGTGGTATCTTTTCGTCTAACACTCTTGCAGGAAGTTTACCTACACGAATTTGTGCTAATACAAAATCTGCGCCATCTAGGGCAGTATCAAGATCCTTAGTAAGAATTACATTGCAGTCCATATCCGCAGCCTTTATCATTCTTTGGCAAAGCTCACCAACTATTTTAAGCTTTCTGTCGTCAATATCCATTAAAACAATTTCTTTAACAGGCAGAGACTTCTTTCTTTTAATTATACCTTCCATAAGCTCTGGACTATATGTACTCCCAGAACCTACAACACCAATTTTTAATCCTTCCATTATACTCATCCTCTCTTATTATTATGTGATTTAAGTAACTTTTGGCTTTTAAACCAGCTATGTTAATTTGATTGACTTCCGCTGCTCCGAAATGCCTATTTTTCTCTAAATAAGTAAAGTTGATAAAAATAGGCATTTAAGTCGCTGCTCCAGTAAATCAAATTAACATAGCCTGACGTTGGTACTGTACTAAACCATATCTTATTATTTATATATATGATATTGTTCCTTTTCCTTTGCAAAGTTTATGACGGCTTCTTTATTTCTTTCAATGTAGTCTTCTACATTGAAATTAGGATCTCTTAAATCAGAGCTTCCAGCTAAAAGATCTATAAAATAATGTTCGTTTTGCTTAGAAGGCTTTATCCACTCAAATTCTTTATAAAGCCTTTTTATCTCATATAACAATTGAAGTCCTATTTCAAAAGGCTTAATTAAGCTTCTGTCAGTTATATGGACTTGTACACCCTTGCAAAGGTTTCCTGAATGTTTTGAAAAGGTAGGTTTAAAATAAACTGGCCTAAAATAAGCACCATCCATGGCTTTTTTATTCATGATACTTGCTAAATCTTCTCCATTAATCCATGGTGCACCAATGAATTCAAAGGGCTTTGTAGTTCCTCTTCCTTCAGATACATTAGTTCCCTCAAAGAGGTGGAGGCCTGTATACAAAATAGCGGTATCGATTGTAGGGATATTAGGGGAAGGAAGAACCCAGGGCAAATCGGTTTCATCAAAATATAGGTTTCTATCCCATCTGCTGCATTTTGCAACATGAAGGTCGCAGCCTATATTTTCTTTTTGATTTATATAATTTGCAAACTCTCCTATTGTAAGCCCATATCTTGTAGGTACAGAATATTTTCCTACAAAGGATGAAAACTTTTCATCAAGCATGGCCCCATCTACAATACGCCCGCCAAGTGGATTAATCCTATCAAGTACTACAAACTTTATCCCATTTTCCTTGCAAGACTCCATGGCATATGTCATAGTGTATAAAAATGTATAGTGTCTTACTCCAACATCTTGAATATCAAATACCATAACCTCTATATTCTTTAGCATGTCTTGGCTTATCTTTTTTGTACTGCCATATAGACTATAGACAGGAAGGTTTGTTATATCGTCAATGTAAGTTTCAACCTTTTCGCCTGCTTGTATATCTCCCCTAACCCCATGCTCAGGAGAAAAGAGGGCCGAAAGATTATAGTTTTCATTTAATATATCTATGGTTGAACGAAAATCTTTACTAATACCTGTGGGAGTTGTAATGAGTCCAAGTTGTTTTCCCTTAAGCAGCTTGTCTACTTGGGCAATATTATCGATGCCATTATTTACATGTGCCTTCATAAGTTCACCTCTTAATAATTAAATTCATTAATACTTTATTTCAATATAATTATAGACTTAT
This sequence comes from Clostridiaceae bacterium UBA5444, assembly GCA_002426575.1. Classification (GTDB taxonomy): domain Bacteria; phylum Bacillota; class Clostridia; order Clostridiales; family Oxobacteraceae; genus UBA5444. The sequence continues at coordinate 39,866 of DIRE01000068.1, forward strand.
GAAACAATAATTTCAATGGGTTTGAGAATAAATAGAAAATTTATTTTAAAATTATGATTAACTATTGAAAAAATATTTCAATAGTTATATAATATATTTAGCTTGGATAGCTAGACCAAAGCTGATTTGAAAAGTTATATTTTATACTATAGTTATATAATATATTTTTGCACACGTCCACTAGTCCACTAGCTAAATGGGGGGTTTATATGAAAATAGATTTAGAAAAACTTATAACCGAAACCAGGAATTCTAAAAGCGCGAACATAGACAAAGTATCGACTTTAGAAATGCTGAAGATAATAAATAATGAGGATAAAATAGTGGCCTATGCAATAGAAAAGGAACTACCTAATATAGCAGATGGAGTTGATTTGATTGCATGCCGCATATTAGATGGAGGCAGACTCATATATTGCGGAGCAGGTACATCAGGAAGGCTTGGTATATTAGATGCTGTTGAATGTCCGCCTACTTATGGCGTAGATAGTAATCTTGTACAAGGATTGATTGCAGGCGGACCAGATGCTGTATACAAGGCTAAAGAAGGTGCGGAAGACTCAAAAGAGCTTGGAGCAGAAGAATTAAAGGGAATAGACTTTAGCAAAAAGGATGTACTTGTAGGCATCGCTGCAAGTGGAAGGACGCCTTATGTAATAGGTGCACTTGAATACGCAAGATCCATCGGCGCAAGCACCATATCAATTAATTGCAATAAAAACTCTGAAATTGAAGAGTTCTCAGATATTTCTATAGCTCCTATTGTAGGTCCTGAAGTGGTTACAGGCTCAACTAGGATGAAGGCTGGTACAGCTCAAAAGATGGTACTTAATATGCTGTCCACTGGTACAATGATAAAGCTTGGGAAGGTTTACAGCAATTTAATGGTGGACGTTAAGCCTTCAAATGAGAAGCTTATAGAGAGAGCAAAAAAGATTGTAAGTGAGGCAACAGGGATATCCTATAAGGAAGCAGAGAAAGTTTTAGATAAGACTAATTATGATGTTAAACTAGCGATATTTATAACGGAAATGGGTATGCCTATTGATGAAGCTAAAAAGATATTAGATAAATGTCATGGGCATATAAGCAATGCACTAGAAACGGCTAGAGAAATGACTGGCGTTTCATAATTGCGGCATCATAAAATACTCTGGTAGCGCAGCTACCGTATTAGAGGGGTTTTAATATGGATTGTATTATAGGACTTGATGGCGGAGGCACAAAAACTCTGCTGCGTGCAGTAGATATGAATAAAAATATAGTATGTGAAGCTTTAGGAGGCTCAACAAACCTATGCTCAAACAGTGATGAGATGGTTTATAATAATCTTAAAGACCTTTTTCTAGAATTAGGGGACATACATCCTATTGCTATTTGTTTAGGAAGCGCTGGAATAAGCGGAAAAGGTTCTAAAGAAAGGCTAAACGAGATATTATTTGAATTAACAAACTGCAAAAGCATAAATGTGGTAGGCGATATGGAAACGCCTCTTGCAGCTGAGGTTGGATCAAGCATGGGGGTTTTAGTTATTGCAGGCACTGGGGCTGTTGCATTTGGACAGGATGGTATGGGAAATACCGCTCGCAGCAGTGGCTGGGGGCATATAATTGGTGATGAAGGAAGCAGCTATTGGGTTGCAGTACAAGGCCTGAAAGCAGCAATGAAAGGGTATGATGGACGCGGCATACAAACTATCCTTACAAATCTTATGGCAGATGCCATAAATGTTAGTCCAAATAACGAAATCGTAGCAGAGATATATAAAAACTATAGCGAAAAGTCAAGAATGGCGTCTTTATCTAATGTAGTAAATGAAGCTGCTGAGCTTGGAGACACTGCCGCATATGCCATATTAAATGAGGCAGCAGATGAACTTTTACGCTCAATAGATTCTGTGGCTAAAAGGCTTTCAATAGAAGAAAAACATTTCCCAATTATAATATCTGGAGGATTGCTTCTAAATAGCCGCATACTGAAAAAACTATTTATAGAAAAGACATACAGCAAGTTCCCTAATGCTAAGGTTAAACAATCATCAAAAGATCCAGCATGGGGGGCTGTTGAACTTGCCTTTGAGCTTTTGGAAAACCATAAGAAGGGGTGAAATGCTTGAGTAATGTTTTATTAAAAACCAAAGAAATATACAACGACCTAAATCAGACAGAAAAAATCATAGCAACATACCTGTTAGACAATACAAACAATGTACTAAACCTTTCTATTAAAGAGCTATCAATCCGTTCAGGAGTAAGTCAGGCAGCATGGGTTAGATTTTGCAAGACATTAGGCTTTACAGGACTTAAAGATCTTAAAAAAGAACTTATAAATGATGAAATAGGGGATAGATTTGACCCAAGTCCTGATAATGGAGATAAATATAGTGATATAAAATATGCAAGCGAGGCAAGTACAATTGCAGAAAGAGTATGCAGAAACAATATACAGGCAATAGAAAGCACATTAAGCATTGTAGATTTTGAACAGATTGATAAGGCAGTTGAAGCTATAATGAAGGCTAAGAGAATAGTTTTCTTTGGAACAGGTGCATCAGGAGTTGTTGCAACAGATGCTCAATTTAAGTTTATGCGTATAGGGAAAAATGCTATAAGCTACTGCGATCATCATATGCAAATGACTGTTGCCTCAACTCTTACAAAGGATGATGTAGCTTTTATTATATCCTATTCAGGTGCAACACGAGAGATGATTGAGATTTCAAATATAGCCCAAAACTCAGGCGCAGTTATAATTGCTATGACAAAGTATGGCAAAAATGTTATAAACCAATGCGCAGACATTATTTTACATACAAGTGCAACAGAAATTGTAAAAAGAAGTGGAGCCATGGGATCTAGAATAGCCCAACTTACAGTAATAGATATTCTCTTTACCTGCGTTGCAAACCGTTCCTATGATGACATAGAAAAGAGCCTAAATAATAGTTACAAATATACATCAAAACACAAAGTAGATAATAAGTAAAATCGTAAAATATAAGCTCTAAAGGCCTTATATTTTGTCAGAATGTGAAACTTTATTTCAAATTATGCATTGACTGTATAAAATAATTATTCAAAAAACCATTGACTTGTTTATCCACTGTTGGTAGAATTAAGGTAGATAAATAGTAATAGGTAAGAAGTAAAAAGTAAAAAGTAA
>DIRE01000068.1:43192-73332 GCA_002426575.1 Clostridiaceae bacterium UBA5444
AAAAGTAAAAAGTAAAAGATAATAATACTTGTATTGATCTAGGACATGGGGAAAGGGTGTGTGAATGATGGCTGATGTTAATATAACAAGCAATGATGTAAATACTCAACAATTAGAACCATTGGTTAAAAATCGCCCTCCATTTACGGTAAGGGCAAAAAAGGTATTTAAAAAGATATGGAATGATAGATTAATATATTTAATGATTCTTCCTGTTGTAGTATATTATGTAATCTTTAGATATTTGCCAATGGCAGGCATTAGTATTGCATTTTATGATTACAAGATATTAAAAGGCTTTAGTGGAAGTACGTTTGTTGGTTTTAAGCACTTCATAACATTTTTTAGCAACCCAGATTTTTTCAAGCTTTTGTATAACACAATTATATTAAATGTATATAGTTTATTATTTTGCTTCACAGCTCCCATAATATTTGCTTTATTATTAAATGAGCTGAGAAATAAGCACTTTAAGAAAACAGTACAAACTGTAAGTTATCTGCCATACTTTTTATCTACGGTTGTTGTAGTTGGCATGTTATACAATCTATTATCTCCAACAACAGGTTCCATAAATGCACTCTTAAGGTCTATGGGAAAAGATTCAATCAACTTTTTGCAGGAGCCTAAATATTTCCGGCCTATATATATAATTTCAGGCATATGGCAGGGTATAGGGTGGGGATCCATTGTTTACCTATCAGCTCTTACATCAATTGACCAAGAACTGTATGAGGCTGCCATGGTTGATGGGGCATCAAGGTTTAAACAGGTAATTCATATAACCCTTCCATCAATTAAAAACACCATAATAGTTATGTTTATACTTCAGGTAGGAAACTTGATGTCAGTTGGATTTGAAAAGGTATTCTTATTGCAGCAGCCTACTAACTATTCAGTATCGGAAGTACTATCAACATATATATATAAACTTGGTATTACAAATGCAAATTATGGTTTAGCTACTGCCGTAGGTTTATTTAATTCAGTTGTAAGTTTAATACTTGTTTATTTTTCAACTTACCTAAGTAAAAAGTATTCAGAAACTACATTGCTTTAGGAGGGATTGACGTGGTCGTAAAAGATAGACGTACAAAGGGTGAAAAAGCCTTTGATATATTTAATGTTATATTGATGTGTATATTATGTGCAATATTTTTATATCCTGTTTTAAATGTACTTGCTATTTCTTTAAGCGGTAGCGGTCCTGTACTAAGGCATGAAGTGTTTATAATACCAAAGAAGGTAACAACAAATGCCTACAAGGACATTATTGCAAACAAATATATTTACCAAGCTTATTTAAATACTATATTTGTTGCAGTAGTTGGATGTTTTTGCAGTCTTTTAACAATATGCCTTGCAGCATATCCTATAGCCTTCTGCGACTTTTATGGAAAAAGGTTATTTAAAAATATGATTTTGATTGCCCTATGGTTTGGTGGAGGAATGATTCCAACATATGTTGTTATGCAAAAGGTTGGACTTGTAAACTCACTTTGGGCACTTATTATAAATGTACTTTGCAGTTCTTATTATGTAATTGTACTTAGAAGTTTCTTTGCAGGGGGTATCCCAAAATCCCTTATAGAGTCTATGAGGATAGATGGAGCTAATGATTTTCAGATATTGTTTGGATTAGTTATCCCGCTTTCAAAAGCTGCACTTGCAACAATTGCACTTTGGATTATTGTAGGCCATTGGAATGATTTCGTAGCACCACTTTTATACCTTCAAGACAGGGATAAATATACTCTGCAAATTGTACTTAGGGATATAATACTTCAGGCATCAGGTTCTTTATACGAGGCAAATGATGCATCAAGGATACAAGAAGGGGCAATGATTATACCAGCTCAAATACAAAATGCAGTAATAATTGTTTCAATGATTCCTATGCTTATAATATATCCATTCCTTCAAAAGTTCTTTGTAACAGGGATTACAATTGGCGCTGTTAAAGGATGATGACCTATTGTTTATTGTTTTATGAAATTAGATTGTCAAAAATATGCTAAATACCTTATTAAATAGGGAATAGCATCATAATAAATAACTTAAAAAATTATTTAAAGGAGATGGATCTAATGAAAAGGAAGACAAGGTTATTGGCACTATTACTTACAGTTATGGTGCTAGGTTCAAGCTTGGTTGGATGTGGAAGTAAGAAAGAAACGGAAGGTGGGGAAGCAGATACAGGCAAAAAAGGTGATGGCCCATTAGAGTTTACTTATATGTCAGCCATATCAGAGCCATTTGCTTCATCAACTGACAACATGGTTCTTAAAGAACTTGAGAAGAGAGGAAACGTCAAAATAAACTATATTTGGGTTCCAGCAGCTAGCTTTAATGATAAGGTTGCCACAACATTAGCTTCTGATGATATTCCAGAGGTTATAAATGGCGCTACATCACTTTTACTTGATCAAGAAGCAATAGTTCCAATTGATGATGTACTAGAGACTAATGGAAAAAACATATTATCTAGATTTACTGAAGATCAGTTTGCCTTCTTGAGAAACCCAAAGGATGGAAAGATATACGGTATTCCAACAATTGTTGACCTGCCATATTCCTTCTCTTGGACTGTAAGAGACGACTGGATGAAAAATGTAGGTATTACAAAAGACCCTGAAACATGGGATGAGTGGAAAGCAATGTGGAAAGCATTTAAGGATAAGGATGCTAAAAAGGATGGCAACAAGAGCCAAAAGCTTCCATATGTAGGAGATGTTTATTCACTAATGCCTGTATTTGGGATGAATGTAGCTAATAACACAGGCTTCATGGTTGATGACAACGGAACTTATATGCTGGCTTATGACCATCCAAACTTTCCTAAATTCTTAGATGAAATGAGAGCACTTTATAAAGACGGACTGCTTGATCCAGAGTTTATGACTCGTGGAACATGGTCAGATAAGGGAAATAACCTTGACGATGCAATAAATGCAGGTCTTGCAGGTTCATGGATGAGCTGGGCTGCATCAGCAAGAGATGCTGCAATTTTAATTAAAGAAACAGTTCCAGATGTTTTCTGCAAAGCTGTTGCACCACCAAAGAGCCCAATAGATGGATCACAGAGAATAGCTTCAAGAAACAAATTGTATAACTCAGCAAACTTTACAGTTGCAGCTGAAAAGAATGGAAAACTTAAAGATATAATCTCTTACTATAATTTCGTATTCAGTGATGAAGGAGTTAAACTTGCAAGCTATGGTATAGAAGGAACTCAGTGCAAAACTGAAGGGGACAAAACAAAGATATTATCACCTTATGTAGATAACTTTGGAAATGCTCGTAAATCAGGTATAAACTTTACTCCATCACCTCATATGTTTACTGGAGATGCTTATATGCAGATTGCATTAACTGGTAAAGAGCCTGGAGAGCTTGATAAGTATACAGAGCAGTTCTACAATGGGCTTGTAAAAAATGACCCATACCTGTTTGATCCAATACCAGTTTTCCAAACAGATGCTTATGTTGCAAAATCCGCTCAAATAATGCCTAAGATTGAGAGCTTACTTGCAGAGTGCATAGTTGGAAAGATTTCAACAGATGATTTCTTCAAACAATATAATGCTCTTAAAGGTCAAGGATTACAGGATATAATTGATCAAGCACAAGAAGCATACAAAAAGGTTGCAAAATAATAGTTAGTATTTAACACAAAACATTTCATCTTGGGCCGAGCAGCAAAATGCTTGGCCCAGCTATTAAAAACTAGACAAATCTTTATTGCAGATCTTTATTGCCAATTACGTAGCACGATATTTCCAATTATTAAAACAAATCTATAGTTTACATTATACGACAACTTAGTATTGATTTAAAATTTCTATTTTTATAACAAGACTAAGTTTTTTTTGAGTCGCTCAAAAACAGACAATTTTGGAAACATAGGACTGCTTTATGTTGAGGGGGGTGTTATATGTATATGTAAAAGTAGTTTTAATGAACTAAATATATGAAAGGAAGGTTAAAAGATGAGTCATTTCAGGAAAATCTCTGCAAAATTTAAGCGGGTATGCAGTATAATAATTGCAATTGCTCTAATCGCACCTATACTGCCAATTAGTCTTAGTGCTTCAGCAGAAGCTGCTCCACCAGATGAGAGTGCATGGGCACCATATACAGATTACTTAAATTCAGATACTCCTAAAAAAGAAGATATGCGTGCTACATGGATTGTAACTGTGTATAACTCAGACTGGCCATCATCTAACTCAGTGAAGATTACAGATGTTGAAGAAAGAGTTAGGGTACAAAAGGAAGAGCTCTGCAATATTTTAGATGCTGCTGTTTCAAGTAATTTAAATGCAGTTATGTTTCAGGTTAGGACAGCCTCTGATGCACTTTATGAATCAGATAAAGTGCCATGGTCTAAGGTTTTAACTGGAGATACAGGTAAAGAACCTGGATTTGATCCTTTAAAGTTTGCTATAGAAGAAGCACACAAAAGAGGACTTGAGCTTCATGCATGGTTTAATCCATACCGTGCAGCAACAGCTGTAGGAAATGATGAAATTGAAACACTTAAGAAACTGCCTAAAAGCGTATTTAATACCCATTTTGGTTGGATAAAAAAGTGCTATGATGGTGTATATACTGTAGATCCAGGTATACCAGAGGTAAGAGAATGGGTTGAAGATTGCGTAATGGAGGTAGTTGAAAAGTACGATATAGATGGAGTACATTTTGATGATTATTTCTACCATGAAGGAAAAGCATATGATTATGATGATAAAGCTACGTTTGAAATGTACGATAATGGTTTTACAGATAGAGGGGACTGGAGAAGAAATAACACCTATAAGCTAATAGATGAGCTTTCCCAAAAGATTAAAGATAAAAAACCATGGGTACAATTTGGAATAAGTCCTGCTGGTATGTGGGGAAACATGAAAGATGGGCATCCTAATGGTTCACCTACTGCAGGGGGAGCGCCGAATTACGACAGAGCTTTTGTAGATACATTAAGATGGGCGAATGAAGGATTAATTGACTATATATGTCCTCAAGTATATTGGCCTTTTGGACGTGATGTTGCTCCATATGGTGTAATAGCTGCATGGTGGGCAAATAACGTAACAAATCCTAATACTAAAATTTATATTGGCATGGGGCTATATAGGGTAAATGGTACTTCAAATCCAACTGAAACAGGATTTTTAGACCCTTATGCAAAAGATGAGATTATAAGAGAGATACAGCTTAATACAAATTATAAAAGTAATATAACTAACCATGGCATTGATGGCTCATTTTTGTACCAAAGCAGTAATATAATACCGAGCACAGGCTCCTACAAAAGGGAAGCTGTAGAAAACGGGGTTAGAACTGCTTGGGCTAATAAGGCTATAGCTCCATGTTCTACTTGGAAGAGCAACGTTAAACCAGCTATGCCAACTAATATAAATAAAGAAAAGGTAGAGGATGGAACAAAAGTAACATGGGAATCTGAAAATAGCTTAGGAATAGATGCGTATTATGCAATATATAGGTTCCGAAAAGATGAAGGTATTGATATAACAGATCCTACAAAGTTAATAGCAGTTGTAGGATCAGATATAAAAGGTTATATTGATACATCCACTGAGGATCCAAGTGAAGTAGAATATGTTGTAACCGCCCTAGATAGACTTCATAATGAGAGCTCACCAGATGCACAAGGTACAGGAACACCTGCAAGTAGCATAGGTGTTAACATTACTACTGCAGCAGGCGTATATCCAAAACTACCTGCTTCAGTTACGGTTTATATGGATACAGGCGAAATAGCTAATATGATGGTGAAATGGGACAAGATAGAAGATGCTGACAGTTATGCTGAAGCTGGAAATAAATTTGATGTATCAGGTACAGTTATAAATCCTAATGGAATACCTACTTCAGTGACCGTAAAGGCACATGTTTCAGTGGCTGAGCCTACAATAGAATATATCTGCCCATGTTTAGTAAAGACAGAAGAAAAATCAGCTCCAGTATTTCCTGATACGGTAGATGTTATATATACAGACGGAACCGTTTCATCTCTTCCTGTTACATGGGAGACACCAAATGCTAAAGATTATGAAAATGCTGCACCTTTTAATGATTTTACAAATCCAAGTGTAAAATGGATAAAAGGCACGGTAGATGGGACGCAATTAAAGGCAGAAGGAAACTTTATAGTATATCCTTCAGTTGAATCATATGAAGAGGTAAATATTAAAACTCGTGAAGGAATACCACCAATGCTTCCAACTAGTGTAAATGTAACATATACAGATGGTACGAAGGAATCCGTGGAAGTAAAGTGGGATGAAGTGCCACCTGAGGCATACAAAGAGGTTGGCTCATTTAAAGTTTATGGAACCATTGAAGGAAGCAAAATAAAAGTAGAAGCTAATGTAACAGTAGAGAGGCTTGCTCAAATAGTAGATGTTGAAGACATATATGTAAAAACAGGTATTGGTGTAGCACCAAAGCTTCCAAGTACTGTTTTAGTAACCTATGATGATGGTACAAAAGAAGTACTTCCTGTTACTTGGCCTGAAATAGATCCAAAGGATAAATGCGGCTCAACTAGAAGATTTACTGTTGCAGGTACAATAGATGGGACAGAAACAAGCGTTACAGCAACAGTTGAGGTTGCTGCAGTTATAGTGCTAGATGACTTTGAAGGTGGCAAAGTTGTAGATGGAGTTGCCAAAAGTATGATAAATTGGACAGGAGATAGTGTAAGCAGTACTCCACCAACACTTTCATATGATACTAATATAAAGAAGAGCGGGGAAAGCTCACTTAGGTTTGATTATACTTTAAGCAAAGTGGGCGGTACCGCAAGTGCCTATTCAAGGCCTAATGTGGGGAAAGGCATTGTATTTAATCCAGGTGAAGTACCGCAAAAGATAGGATTTTGGGTATATGGAAATGGAGTTAAGACATTTTCATTAAGAGCAGAGTTTAGATCAGGAATAACTACTAGCGCAACCAATACAAACCAGAATATAAATGGTGCATTGGATTTTGTAGGGTGGAGATACATGGAGTATACAGTAGATCCATCTTACCAAACTACGGGACTTTGTATAACTCTAATGCCTGGGATTGTTGCTACATCAGCTGGTGATAAGGTTGACAGCACAATATATATTGATGATCTTGTAGCAGTGTATGGAAGCGAAACAAAGGATGTAACTGAGATTAATAATGCAATTGAAACTGCACAAGATATTTATAATAGTACATCTGAAGGAACAGGCCATGGACAATATCCACAAAAAGAGAGGCAAGGGCTTAAATCTTCAATCGATGCTGTAATAAGTATAAGAGATAATGAAAGCTCTACAATACAAGATATTTATGATGCTACAGATTTACTTAATTCAGCAGTTGAAGCCTATAGAAATACAGAGATTATAAAAGAGAGGCACCAAATTATTGATGATTATGAAGACCATGGAGACGGAAAGAGCAATGTTCAGTGGAATGCAGATAGTGCTAGTGGTACACCACCTAAGCTTTCCTATAATACTGAGCCACAGTATGTAAAAGACGGTAATAGGTCATTTAGAATAGATTATAATTTTGAAGGTACAAAAGGAACTGCAAGTGCTTATGTAAAAGGTGCAGGCTATCCTAATCCGGCATTAAAATTCACTGGAGAGGATACACCAAATAAAATCGGCTTTTGGCTCTATGGTAATGATAAGCCTATTTTCAGCCTGCGAGCAGAGGGTAGAAAATCTGACGGAAGTTCTGCTAAAACTTTAAACTTTATAAAAGATTCGGTAATGAAATCAGGCTGGAATTTTGTAACATGTGATATATCAGAGGTTGGATTAGATAAAACAACAGGGCTTTTAATAAATATTATGCCTGGATTGGTAGAAATCTCAGATAGCGGAAGAGTAAACAGCACAATCTATATTGATGATTTAACAGTTATATATAATATTGAGCAAGTTCCAACTATAAATAAAACTGCGCTTATAGGAAACATCGGAACGGCAAAATCCTTGCTTATTGGTGCAGTTGAAGGGGATAAGGGAGGACAATATCCTGAAGGCTCTATAGCAAAATTAACTACTGCATTAGAAACTGCACAACCATTTATGCCTAGTACAGTACAAGAGGATATAGATAATGCAGCAGCCAATTTAAGTAATGCAGTTAATGCATTTAAGGACGCACAGATTCCTCTATTAGATAAACCAGGTCTTTTGTCCAAAATAACTTCTGCAGAAGAAAAATTAAATGCTGCAGTTGAGGGAGATAAGCCTGGGGAGTATAGAGAAGGAGCAAAGGAGACTCTAAAGAATGCAATAGATGCTGCAAAGGCGGTTTATGACAATGGATCTGCTACTAAAGAAATAATAGAAGATGCTAAAGCTGCTTTATCAAAGGCTGTTGAAGAATTTGATTCAAAAGTAGTTCCACCTCTTGATACAAAAGCTTTAGATGATGCTATAGACTTAGCAAATAGATTATATGCTGGAGCGATTGCAGGCACAGAGCCAGGCCAATATCCTCAAAAATCAATAGATGATTTTAAAGCTGCAATAGCTGCTGCAAAAGCTTCAAAAGTTAATGCAGTGATTCAAAAAGATATTGACGATGCTTTGGATAATCTAAATAACGCAATAAAGGCTTTTGAAGATACAATGGTTCCATTAGAAGTAGGCAAGGCTCTTCTTGATACTGCCATAAAGGATGCAAAATCTAAGGTTGATTCAACAACAGTTGGAACTCTTGGAGGACAATACCCAAAGGCTGCAAAAGACGCCGTATTGCTAGCACTTTCAGAAGCTAAAAAGGTTTTAGATGATATACATGCAACTCAAGAGGAGATAGATGCTGCAGTAGTTACATTAAATGAAGAAGTAGAAAAATATATTAAAACAAGAATACCTGCACCATGGGATAAGTATAATATCCCAGATAAAACGCCTATTAATAAGCGTGAGATGCGTGCAGCATGGGTAAGTACTGTAGTAAATATAGACTGGCCATCTACAGAAACATGGGATATAGAGGATTCAGATCTTCGTGCAAAAAGGCAAAAGGAAGATCTTATAGAGATATTTGATTATCTTGAAAGCGCAGGCTGCAATGCAGTAATGTTCCAAGTAAGACCATCATCGGATACGCTCTATAAGTCTGAGATTGCTCCATGGTCATATTGGCTAACTGGAAAACAAAATGTTGATCCTGGATTTGATCCACTGCAGTTTGCAATTGATGAGGCTCATAAAAGAAACCTTGAGCTTCATGCATGGGTTAACCCATACAGGGTTTCTATGCCAGCATCGTTCTATAAAGATGAAACAGGGAAGACTTTATCAAATTTAACTGAGGTTGGGGAAATGCTAAATAAGGTACCAAATAGCGTATATAAAGAGCACCCAGATTGGGTAAAGGTTGCAGGAAACCGCTTTGTACTTGACCCTGGAATCCCTGCTGCAAGAGAGTATGTAGAAGATTGCGTAATGGAAATTGTCAATAATTATGACGTGGATGGAATACACTTTGATGACTATTTCTATATTGGGAGTGTTGGAGGATTTGATAAAGGTTATGGTGATCAGCTTACCTATGACACATATGCAGATAAAGCTAAGTTCTCTAAGATTGAGGACTGGCGCAGAGATAACACATATACTCTCATGAGTAACCTTCATAATAAAATAAATGAAGTAAAGCCTTGGGTTAAGTTTGGAGTAAGTCCTGCAGGAGTTTGGGGAAACAAAAAAGATGGACATCTAGATGGCTCAGATACAAATGCTGGAATACCAAACTATGACCGAGCTTATGCAGATACAAAGAAATGGGTCTTAGACGAGATAATAGACTATATATGTCCACAGGTATATTGGACATTTGCAAATTCAGCTGCACCTTATGGAGTTGTATCATCATGGTGGTCAGACCTATTAAAAGCTAATCCTGATGTCAGAACCCAGTTGTATATTGGCGTTGGTCTGTATTGGCTAAATCCTGATGACGAAGTTTCAAGTGATCCATATTGGAATACTTTAGGAGTTGGGGATCAAGAGATTGCACGCCAACTTAGGCTTAATGCAGCAAATCCAAATATTGATGGTACAGTGATTTTTACCTATAATTCATTTAGAGCAAACTATCCTAATGCCATTTCGGCTGCAGATCTTATAAAGAACGATTTATGGGCAAGTAAGGCGCTTGTACCAGCAATGCTATGGAAGGGCGGAGTAGTACCAAAGGCACCAGTAATTACTGATATGGTAAATGGAGAGAATGGTAATACAATTACATGGGATGATAATGATAAAAACACCACATACTATGCAGTTTATCGTTTTGAAGGAAATGAGGCAGTAAATATTGATAATCCTAATAAACTAATTGCTAAGGTTAGAAAAGATGGTAAGAGTGTTCAAAGTTATACTGATGCTAAAGGAAATAAAAAAGATAAATATGTTGTTACTACATTAAATAGGTTAAGCGATGAGAGCTTACCATCAAATGAAAGCACTGATATAGGCGGATGGTATGACGATGGGGAAACCCCTGGTGGAGAAGTTGTATATAATAAGGAAAGATTAGCTGGCAAAGATAGATTTGATACATCAAAAGTTATAGCAGAAAAACTTAATACTGGCAAAGTTAAAAATGTTGTATTAGTAACAGGGGAAAATTACCCTGACGCATTATGCGGAAGTGTTTTAGCAAAAAGTTTAGATGCTCCTATACTACTTGGAGGGTTAAACTCTAAAGATAATGAAGCAGCCTTAGAATATATTAAGAATCACCTAGAAAAAGATGGAACAGTATATATTCTTGGAGGAGAAGAAGCATTACCGCCGCAGATTGAAACCCAGATAAAGGGCCTTGGATTTAATAATATAAAGAGGTTATCAGGCAAGGATAGATATGATACCTGCAAATTAGTTACTAAAGAGTTAAACGTAAAGGAAGGTACACCAGTTATTATTGCAACGGGAGAAAGTTTTGCAGATGCTTTATCTATTAGCAGCATTGCTGCAATAAAGGGCTACCCGGTACTTTTAACAAATAGAAACTTTGTACCAAAAGGAACAAAAGAGATGCTAAATGCTATTAAACCAAGTGAGGTTATTATATTAGGCGGAAAAGATGCAGTTAGTTATGATGTAGAAAAACAGATAAAATCAATTACTAATTTAAAAGATGATAGCATATCAAGGTTATGGGGAAAAGACAGGTACGAGACCTGCATAAACATTGCTAAACATTTTAAGCTAGATGGAGATACAATATGCTTTGCAACGGGTCTAGACTATCCAGATGCATTAGCAGGATCAATCATTGCAGCTAAATTAAATGCCCCAATAATATTAATAGGAAAAGATGTTTCGACACAAACAAAATACCTAGATAGTATAAAATACAAAAACCAAATAATATTTGGAGGGGAAAACGCAATTCCAAGCAGTATTGAAAAGCTATTTATTAAGTAGTGAGTTTAGATAAAAATATGCATTTAGGGAACACATATTTGTGTTCCCTAAATGTGCTTAAACAAGATATAGCGGGAGGAGAAACCATGAACCTTAGGCAAAAAATTGGACAGATGATTGTAGCAGGCTTTTCAGGGAAGCAGGTTACAGATGATATAAAGAAACATATAGTGAAGAACAATATAGGAAATATAATATTATTTGCAGAAAATTTAGGGGATGCAGAAGAGATATATAAACTAACAGCAGATTTGCAGAACATAATAACTAATAATACAAATATACCACCAATTATTGCTACAGATCAGGAAGGGGGTATGGTAACTAGAATTTTTAATGGTGGTACCATTTTCCCAGGTGCAATGGCTTTATCTGCGGTAGGGGATCCTGAAAATGCATATATACAAGGTAAATATATGGGAGAAGAACTTTCAGCACTCGGCATAAATTGCAATCTAGCACCCGTGCTTGATATAAATTCAAATGCTAAAAACCCTGTAATTGGAGTTAGATCCTTTGGAGATACGCCCCATAAGGTTTCACTTTATGCAAATAAGTTTATAAAAGGGCTAAAGGAAAGTGGCATAATAGCTACTGGTAAGCACTTTCCGGGCCATGGGGATACAGAAGTAGACTCTCATTTTGGCCTTCCTTGTGTTGAAAAGGGAATAGATGAAATGTTTGAATTTGAGCTAAAACCATTTATAAGTGCAATAGATAATGGTATAGATGCAATTATGACATCTCATGTGGTATTTCCTGCAGTTGATTCAAGACGTATACCTTCAACCATATCTAAAAAGGTACTAACAGATTTATTGAGAAATAAGCTTCACTTTGATGGGCTTATAATAACTGATGGAATGGAAATGAAGGCTATTGCAGATAATTTTGGAATAGCAAAAAGTGCTGTATGCGCAATTAACGCAGGAGCTGATCTTGTATGCATTTGTCATTCAATTGAGGAACAAGAAAAGGCTATTTACGAAATTACGGAGGCTGTTAACAAAGGAGAAATATTAGAAAATAGAATTGATGAGTCAGTAGAGCGTATATTATACTATAAAAAGAAGTATAATTTAGATAAAGGTGTTAATAAAGGTGCATTATGTTTATCAAGTGTTACTCTTAAAAAACATAGGGATTTTGCACGAGAGACAAGCATTAATAGTGTAACCGTTGTAAAAAACAATGAAAACATATTGCCAATATCAGGCACAGATACATTGGTTATATCTCAAAGACCTGTAGTCATAAACGATGCAGATAATGGATTTGGAGGCTACCATTCTTTTGCTGAGTATTTTTCAAAGCAAACTGGTGCAGATTTTGAGGTTATGGATATAGAACCTGACGAAGATGAAGTAAAGAAGCTTTGCACTATTGCAAATAAGTATAAAACAATTGTAGTAACAACTTATAATGCTAACCTTTATAAAAGACAGTTATACGCAGTATCTGAGATTATAAAATCAAATGAAAACACTGTTTTGGTAGCTCTTAGAAACCCGTATGATATAAGTCATTTTGATAAAGCAAAAGCCATAATATGTACCTATGAATATACTAAACTTTCAATGGAGAGTTTATATTTAACACTTATTGGACAAGGCTCTCCAAATAGTAAGCTTCCAGTTAAAATATAATATAAAGACGGCTATCTTAAATATAGGTAGCCGTCTTACATTTTAGTTAGAGATGCTTTTATCTTCTTTATAGCCAAGTTTTTTTAAGTGTAACAGTTCCACTTCTTTCTTAACATTATCAAGCCTTTTACCATGAAGAGGATACATTTTGAAAAATAAGATAGCAAAAACGAGTGAAATAATTGGAATAATAGTTATTAAGGATTTGATACCTATTATGGCCTGTGGAGGCTGAGCATCTATGGATAGGCTTGAGCTATACCCTGAGGATTTAAGAATATATCCCATGAGTACTGATTGAACTGATATTCCAAGCCTTATCATGAATCCATTAATACCAAAATACATCCCTTCTCTTCTTATTCCAGTCTTTAATTCATCTTCATCGATTATATCCGATATTAAAACATCAAGAAGAATTAAAAGCCCCGCAAGACCTATGCCTATAAGGCTTGCGGTTATAACACCACCAACAAATGTTTTAATAAACCAGAATGGTACAAGGGCTAGACCATAAAAAATGGTAGAAAGTATTATTGTACTTTTTGAGCCTTTTTTGTTGGCTCTCTTTCCCCATAGGTTTACAAAGAATAGAGCAACTATAAAAACTGTACCAAGAAGAATAGATACCTTAATATCCTCTACTTTAAGTACATATTTTGCATAAAAGGGAAGACCGGCTTGAAGCATTACAAAAGTAAATTGAAGAAACATTGAGCCTATAACATATGTTAGAAATGATTTGTTACTAAAAGTAGCTTTAAGAGATTCAATAAGTGTAAGCCCTATCTCTTCACTATACACTGCCTCTTCCTTTGATCCTAAAAGGCTCAAATATAAAGATATAAGAGTAATTATTGCAAATATAAGTCCCATGTATGGCCAGCCTATTGAACTATAAATAATAGGAGGCAATGCAACCCCAAGTATATTTCCTATGATACCAAAAATTTGCCTATAGCCAGAAACTTTTGTCCTTTCTGCCTGAGTTTTGTACATCTCAGGAAAAAGTGAAGTCCAATTAAGTATAACAAGGGTATATAGTCCATCAAATAAAAATACTATTGCCATAAAATATGCAAACATTAGGTTTGTATTTCCACCTATCCATTTAATAGGTGGTATCCACACTAGCATAAATGCTATTGCAAAAGGAACAGAGCCAAATAGTATATAAGGTATTCTTCTTCCCCATTTTGTCCTTGTTCTGTCAGACATTTGTCCTAGCAAAGGGTCGTTGATTGCATTCCATATTCCATATATGCCCATCCCAAGCCCTATTAATTCAGGTGGCATTTTAAGCACATCAACATAATAAAAGATTATGTATGTTGAAAATACTGATGAAGAAAGAGCGGCAGCTAAACTGCCAGAACTGTAAAAAATGCTTTTCTTTTTTTCCAAAACAATACCTCCATTTAATTTAAATATGCAATAGCTATTTACTATACTTACTTAATTGTAGTATATTTAATCCCCATTAACAATATATGGCACAAACATAAATTGAGTATTCAAAATTTATATATAACTAAATTGGAATAACTAGGCTTTTGTGTTAAAATTAATTTGATATTTGATTTAGTAGGAGATGAATAAAATGCTTGAGATTATTGCAATGACGGTGGATGATGCAAAGGCAATAGAAGAGGTTGGGGCAGATAGGATAGAACTTGTATCTGCTCTTTCAGAAGGAGGGGTTACGCCAAGTTATGCGGTTATAAAGAGGGTAGTTCAAAGTGTAGATATACCTGTGAATGTAATGATAAGGCCCCATGCAAAGTCTTTCATATATAGTAAGGAAGATGCAGACATTATGAAAGAAGATATAAATATTGTAAAAGACCTTGGCGCAAATGGAGTTGTTCTAGGGGCTTTAGATAAAGATGGGGACATATGTGAAGAGTTTTTGGAGGACGTGCTTTATGTATGCCAAGGACTAGAGGTAACATTTCATAGAGCAATTGATGATCTTAAAGATCCTGTTCAAGGTATAAAAAAACTATCAAAGTATAAGGAGATTAAAACTATTTTAACCTCAGGGGGAAGGGGTTATATAGGAAGTAATACATCAGTTATTAAGGAAATGATAGAAAACGCAGGACATATAAATGTAATGATAGGCGGAGGCTTAAATCTTGAAAATATAAGAGATATAGCTAATTTAACGGGAGCAACAGAGTATCATTTTGGTACTGCCGTAAGATATAATAAATCTTGCTTTGGGGATATAGATAGAAAAAGCTTAGAAAAGCTTGTTAGTATTGTAGGCGGAAAGTAGAAAAATTAAATAGGAGGGGAAGTAATTGGATACTTACCTTAACCCCCGTCAAAAGAAGATATTATCATATCTATTAACAAAGAATGATTGGGCAAAAGGTTCAGAGATTGCTATGGAGCTTGGGGTAACAACTAGGACTATAAGAAACGATATAGCCTATATTAATTCTGCTTGTGGTAATAATGAAGAAATAATATGTTCTTCTAACCAAAATGGTTACTCATTAAAAGATTATGATAAGGCCATAAGTATGGCAAAAAAGCATATGAACCACATACCTATATACCCTGATGAAAGAGTAAATTATATATTAAAAAAACTTATATTTGAAAAAGATGAGATTGATATCTACTGCCTTGCTGATGAAATAATTGTAAGCGAATCAACAATTGAAAATGATATTAAAAAGGTCGAGAGTATAATAGAGAAGAATAGCAGAAATGTGAGTATTGTAAGAAAGGGTACAAGCATATCTTTAGTAGGAAGCGAAAAACAAAAAAGAGCCCTTTTAAGTGAAATGCTATTTAAAGAGACCAATGAAAGCTTTTTCGATATTTCTAGCTATAAAAAGTATTTCAGTGATATAGACCTTTATATAATACAAAAACATATTACAGAGGTGGTTAATAAATATAATTTTGTTTTAAATGATATGGCGGTAGTTAACATTATAATACATATAGCAATAGCTATTGATAGAATAAACAATCAAAATATACTTGACACATCTTATACTTCAAAGGATATAGCTGACACAACAGAATACAAAATAGCGGATGAACTCTGCAGCAAATTAGAAAGAGAGTTTAATATAGAGTTTCCTAAAAAAGAGGTACTGTATATATCATATCTTTTTTTAGGGAAAAGGATAAACCAAAATATATGTTCTAGCCGTGGTGAACTTGAGAAAATAGTTGAACCATATTTTGCAGATATAACTGAATCATTATTAAGCTCAATTAATACGGAGTATGGAATTAACTTCCTAGGTGATGATATTCTTTTTGTGGGGTTATGCCTGCACATAAGAGTCATGTACGATAGAATTAAAAATGATGTGATTTTAAGAAACCCCGTGCTTGATGATTTAAAAAGAAGGTATCCTTTTATATTTGAAATATCAGTGTTTTTTGCCAATGAGTTTTTAAAGATAACAGATTTAAAAATGAATGAAAATGAAATAGGTTTTATTGCTCTGCATCTTGGAGCTGCTTTTGAGAGAAGCAAAGTAAAAAAGGATGATTTAATAAGAGTAGCCATTGTTTGTTCAACAGGGTACTTAACTTCAAACATATTACTTTCAAAGGTTAACTCATTATATAATCAAAGAGTTGACATAATAGGAGCTTTTTCGTTTTTAGAGATAGACAAAATATCTAAGTATAATGCAGATTTTATTTTTACAACTGTACCCCTTGAATATGAAATGCCAGTAAAGATAATTAAGATATCACCATTTATTGATGAAAATGATATAAAAATTATAAATAAAGAATTAAATATTTATGATAAAGAGAAAAAAACAGATGAACTTCAAAGAGAGGTAAGTAAGTTTTTAAAAGAAGAATTATTTTATAAAGATATTATATTTGATGATAGATTTCAGGTTATAGATTATATGGCAAAAGATATATATGATAAAGGATATGTTTTAGAAGATTATCCTCAGTTGGTATTAGAAAGAGAAAGAATTTCATCCACTTCTTTTGGAAACCTTGTAGCAATACCTCATCCTATTCGCATGAATGCGCATCAAACAGTAATATCTATTGCCATACTCGACAAACCAATCATGTGGGGGAGCTATAAAGTACAATTGGTTTTCATGTTTGCTATAAAAGCGAGAGATAGGAAAAAATTAAACAATCTATTTGGCCATTTAATAGATATTATTGAAAAACCAGATAGAGTAAACGATCTTATTAAATCAAAGGATTTTAATGATTTTAAATCTAAAGTGTTAGAAAAATAGAATCTTATTGAAACTTTTAACTTCGCTATAAAATGCGGAGTTTTTTTATGTTTTAGCTTAAAGGTTTTCCTTATTGATAGGAAAAGGATTATTTGAATGTAGTATTTCCCTATTCTACAATTAAATTAGAGGAAACTATATTGCAAAATAGTTAGAGGGTGAAAAAATGGAATCTATAGAGCAAATTGCATTTGAAATAATATCATTAGCAGGGGATGCCTTATCCATGATGTTTGAAGCATTAAAATATGCAAGGTGCGGTAAGTATGAAGAAGCTCAGGAGCTTATGACAAAGGCTGATGGTATATTGTCAAAAGCTCATAAAGCCCAAACAGAACTAATAGTTGAAGAATCTAGAGGAAAAAGGTCAGAGTATTCTATATTAATGGTTCATGCTCAAGATCATATGATGAATGCAATTCTAGCAAAACCGTTAATATCTGAGATTATAAACCTATATAAAAAAATTGGTTAGAATCTAACTGGAGGTGAGCTTAAATGGGATGGACAATTATAGCAACTTGGAGAATGGCCTTAGAAGGAGTAACCACTTCAGCAGAGATGCTTAAAAAAGGATGTGAATCTGGCGATGCAGTGGAAAAGGCAATTAAAATGGTGGAAGATTATCCTTTTTACAAATCTGTAGGATACGGCGGACTTCCAAATGAAAATGGGGAAGTTGAATTAGATGCTGCATTTATGGATGGTGATACTCTATCAATTGGTGCTGTTGGAGGAATAAAAAACTTTAAAAACCCTATATCCATAGCAAGAGCTTTAAGTGATATGAAATTTAACAATTTTTTAGTAGGTAGTGGCGCAGAAGACTTTGCATATAAAGCAGGTTTTGAAAGCAAAGATATGCTTACAGGTAGAGCAAGAGAAATTTACGAAAAAAGAATTAGAGATATGAAAGAGAGGAATCTAAGCCCATATGCTGGTCACGATACAGTTGGTGTTGTATGCATGGACAGTAAAAGGCATATGACGGCTGCAACATCAACAAGTGGACTTTTCATGAAAAAGCGCGGGAGGGTTGGAGATTCACCAATTTCGGGTTCAGGATTTTATGTTGACAGCAGCATTGGAGGTGCCGTAGCAACGGGGCTTGGGGAAGATATAATGAAGGGATGTATATCTTATGAAGTTGTACGGCTTATGGACAGTGGACTACATCCTCAAAAAGCAGCAGAGAAGGCAGTTTGTGAATTTAGCAGCAAACTAGAAGAAAAAAGGGGAAAAGCTGGGGCCATGTCTGTCGTTTGCGCAAATAATAAAGGTGAATGGGGGGTAGGAACTAATGTAGAGTTTTCATTTGTTGCAGCGGCGGAAAATAATGAACCTAAAGTATATATAGCTGAATTAAAGGGTAGTGAAACTATCTATAAAGAGGCATCAGAGGAGTGGCTTAAAGCTTATGCTGAAAGAATAAAAAGTCCAATAGAATAGAATTATTTTATTCTAAAATTAAGGGAGGAGTTTTTTACAATGAAGAAATTCCAAGATTTTTTAGAAAAGAAATTTGCACCTTTTGCTATTAAATTAGCAGGACAGAGGCATTTAGCAGCAATAAGGGATGGCTTTATTTCATTTATGCCATTTTTAATTATCGGTTCTATTTTCATAATAATACAGGACTTCCCAGCACCCGGCTGGCAAGAGCTACAAACTCAGCTTTTCGGAGAGGGCTTTAATCAATTTATTATACTTCCTAAAAGAGTAACCTATGATCTTATGTCATTATATATTGTGGCAGCAATATCATACAAACTTGCCAAGTCATATAGGATAGATGCTTTTTCAGCAGCAATGATTGGTATAAGCTCATTTATACTTTTGACTCCTATTACTACAACAATAACAATAGATGAAGTAGAACATATTGTACCTAAAGTTATAACTGTTGGGGGCTGGTATGGAACAAATGGAATACTTGTTGCAATAATTACAGCACTCATAGCAACTGAAATGTTTAATTTTTTTATAAAAAAGGGCATAACAATAAAAATGCCAGAAGGGGTGCCGCCAGCTGTATCAAGAGCATTTGCAGCCTTAGTGCCAGGACTTATTATAATTGTTACAATGCTTCTCGTTAGGCTGCTATTCTTGCAAACATCTTATCAATATATACATGAATTTATTTATCAAATCGTATCAGTTCCAATGCAGGGTATGATTGCAAACAATCTAGGCGGTGCAATAGGTACAGTCTTTGCAATAAGTTTATTGTGGTGTATAGGTTTAAATGGTGGAACTATAGTAAATGGAATCATGAGACCATTTTGGGTACCACTTCAAGAGGCAAATCTTGCAGCAATTGAAGCAGGAAAACAAATACCTAATATAATAACTGAACAGTTCTTTGACATGGTATGGATAGGAGGAGCAGGAGCAACTCTTGCAGTAGTATTAATACTTATATTTAAAGCAAAATCTAAACAGTATAGGGAGCTTGGCAAAATGTCTCTAGCACCAGGAATATTTAATATAAATGAGCCTATAATGTTTGGATTGCCTGTAGTGTTAAATCCTGTAGGAATAATACCTCTTATTCTAGGACCTATCGCAATTACAATAGTAAATTATGTTTCAATGGCTCTTAATATAGTTGCAAGACCTACAGGAGTTATAATACCATGGACAACACCTCCTGTTTTACAAGGCTTTTTAATTACAGGTCATATATCAGGGGCTATACTTCAGATAGTAGATATTTTGATTGTAGCATTAATATGGTGGCCTTTTATTTCAATTATGGATAAAAGAAAGGTAGCTGAAGAGGCTGAAATAACCACGAATAATTACAACAATAAAAGCGTAAAAGCTTAAGAGCTACATCACATTTTCCAAATTTTAAAATAAGTGAGGTTTATAATTATGAAAATTGTTTTAGTGTGTTTTGCAGGAATGTCAACTAGTATGCTTGTAAGTAGGATGGAGAAGGTTGCAATTAAAAGAGGCATAGAGGCCGATATAATTGCAATACCAGCAACAGAAATATATGATGAAGCAGAGGATGCAGATGTTATACTTCTTGGGCCTCAAGCAAGATACACATTGGATGAAGTAAAGAAATTTGCATCTCCTTATAAAATACCAGTTGATGTAATAGATTCAAGGATTTACGGTATGATGGATGGGGAAGCAGTACTTGATATGGCTCTTGAATTAATTAGTAATAAATAAAATTTATAAATCATGGCTCGGTAAATCTGAGCCATGATAGTTTTTATCTATATTATATAGAAAATAGGTGATGGGGTTGATAGAAAAGAAAGTAGTAATCAGTTCTTCAATGAGCAGTAAAATAATAGAGTTTTTAGAAAACTACAAAGGAGAAGATTTGCAATTTACCTATGTAAACAATACATCCCAGCTAAATGCTGCTTTTATAGTAAAAACAACTGAAAGCGATAATCAAAAATTAGCCAGAAAAATAAAAGATTTAATAAAGTCTACGTCATTTGGAAGTGTATTGTACTTTTCTGTACACGCAGAGTAGATACCAATATGGAGTTTTGCTCCACTAAAATGGAAGATGCCTGCCACCTTCCATTTTAGTTTTGCCATTATGTGGAATGCATATAAAACCTATTTTGCAGCCTTTTTTACTTGTTATTTTAACTAACGCTATGATACAATAAAGCGAAAATAATTTTTAAGGGGGAAGACATGGAGATACTAAGAGTAGAGAACTTGCAGAAGAGGTTTAAGAAAACAGAGGCAGTAAAAGATGTAAGTTTTGTATTAAATAGCGGAGAAATAGTAGGCCTCATTGGGCCCAATGGAGCAGGCAAAACCACAACCATAAAGTGCATAATGGGGCTTTTAAATAAAACAGCTGGGGATATTAAAGTTGCAGGTCAGGATCATTTATACGATGAAGCAAGAGAAAAGCTTGCATACATTCCTGAAAGCCCTGATTTATACCCAATGTTAACAGTATGGGAGCATCTTAAATTTATAGCATTAGCATATGAGCTGAAGGACTGGGAAGGTAAAGCTTTAAATTACCTTAATGCATTTGATTTAATTGAAAAGAAAGATGAGCTTTGCAAAAATCTATCTAAAGGCATGAAGCAAAAGGTTTCAATAACTTGTGCACTTTTACATGAGCCGCAGATTTTTTTGGTGGATGAGCCTATGATAGGACTTGATCCTAAGGCAATAAGAGAGCTTAAAAATACATTGCTTTCATTAAAAAAAGAGGGCAAGACCATACTTTTGAGTACCCACCTTTTAGATACGGCAGAGGATCTGTGCGATGTGGTTATAGTTATGAAAAAAGGGGAAGTTATGTTTGAGGGTACAATAGAAGAATTAAAGACCATGATGAGTGCTGAAGAAAATTCAAGCCTCGAAGAGTTATTCTTGGAGGTAACGAAAGATGATGAGTAAGGTTATAAGGGACTTAAAAGCATTATTTTTTATAAGTTTAATGGGATTTAAGAATAAATTTTTGGAGGCAGTA
Organism: Clostridiaceae bacterium UBA5444; assembly: GCA_002426575.1. Classification (GTDB taxonomy): domain Bacteria; phylum Bacillota; class Clostridia; order Clostridiales; family Oxobacteraceae; genus UBA5444. The sequence goes on from DIRE01000068.1 coordinate 65,028, forward strand.
AAAAATCCATTAAAATTAGTAGTAGGTATACTTAAAATATTATTATTTTCCAGCTTTTTTATTGTGCCTAATTTACTCAAAAAGGGTGGTAAAGGTATTAATCAAAGTTTGAATGTTGAGCCATATATACCTTATATAGGCGGCGCACTTTTAATTTTATTTTGTGTTATAACTTTCCAAGGTATAAGGAAGGCTGTTAAAAATTATTTGCCAACTAATTTTAATAAAGCAGATATAAATATTGTTTTTACTTCTCCTATTAGTAAAAAAACCATGTACTTTTATAGCTTTATAAGAAGCTTTGGGGTTAATCTATTTGTACTTGCAATGTATGTTATTACTACAGTAGTAATTGCTAAAGCATTTAAACTTCCTCTTTTATGGGGAAACGCACCTTATATGGCTTTTGGATTATTCTTTTTTATGATTTTTATGCAGTCTTTAAGTTTTTTTATATATTCTTTTAACAAAAAATTTAAAAAAGAGAAAGAAATAAAATTTATATTGATATTATGTACGGCTTTACTATTAGCATTGTTTTTGAGGACTTGGTATTACGGGGAAAGAAGTCTTATAGGATTTTTAAAGGCAGTAGGTGGCGCTAAGTTTGAATGGATACCTGTTATAGGATGGACAAAAGGTCTTGTATCAGGCTTGTTTTATAGCTCAGAAAATTTATATATTTATTTGCTTTTAAATGGTATTATAGCTATTTTGGGGGCTGTATTTGCAGTATCACTAGCTGATGATTATTATGAGGATGCACAAAAGCTTATTGATCAGATAGATGATATAACGGCTTCTGCTTCAACAGGAGACTTTGAGGGAATGAACCTAGATAAAAAGGACAATTACACAAAAAAGGTTAGGCTATCTTATGAAGGAAAAGGGGCCAAAGCTTTTTTATGGAAGGAAATTTTAATATTTATAAGAAAGAGTGAAAACAAAGGGCTTAGAATGCTATGGAACTTAATGTTTCCATGTATAGGGGGCATAATAGCTTTTTTTATGAGAAGCAAAGGGGCAACAGACATTGCAGTAACTTTACTATTTATAGGTTATATGTATGCAATCATAGCAGCTGAAATAAAGGGGCTTCCCTACGAGATGAAACATATATATATATACACATTGCCAGGCCGTGTTAAAGATAAAATGGTATGGGTTTCTGCGGTTTCGGCAGTAAAATCCATGCTCCAGTATTTGATATTTATATTACCTTTTATATTTTTAAATAGTATATCTATTCTGCAGTTATTTGCGGTATATGTGGCCTTTTGTTCCTTTGTTTTAGTAAAATCCTGTGAGAAAATAATAAAACAAGTAGTAGCCCCAGATGGTGATAAAAACTCATTTTTGGCCTATATAATTGGAATAGCACAGCTTTTATTTAACATACCGGGGTTTTTATTTGCAGGGCTTACCTATTATTTTACAAGAAATTGGACCTATGCACTTTTGTTATTTGTACCTGGCGAAATAATAGCGGCTTTTGTAATGATTATAATTAGTGAGAGATTATTTAAAAAAGTAGAATTTAGATAAAAAAAGGTGATGTTGTCGACGCTGCAAGTAATATGCAGCATTGGCAACACCACCTTTTAAAACTAATCTTCCTCATTAGGTCTTTTTAAATGTTTTAATGCAGGGCCTTCTACTATATCACCATCACAGCTAAATCTTGAGCCATGGCAAGGGCAATCCCAAGTTTCTTCTGCAGAGTTCCATTTTACTTCACATCCAATGTGGGTACATGTGGTATCTACTATATGCAATTTTCCATCTTGGTCTCTAAATACGCCAGCTCTTTCTCCATTTACTTCAAGCGTTTTTGCCTCTCCATTTTTTAAATCAATATCATCTGGTATCGCTTCAAGTTTCCCTGATACAAGTTCACCTACAACATTTGCATTTTGTGTAACAAAGGTTTTGGCAGATGCGGCAGGGGTAAACCTTGACGGGGTATATACATCCTCCCATGGACTTTCCCCTTTTGTTATTAAATCCTTAATTATTGTGGCTGATACAATACTATTTGTCATGCCCCATTTTCCAAAGCCTGTAGCAACAAATATATCAGGCTTTCCAGACATAATAGCACCCACATAGGGTATACCATCCAAGGTTACATAATCTTGTGTAGACCATCTATAGGGAATAGATTCTACATGAAAGGTATCTTCTGCAAATCTTTTTAAGTTTTCGTTATGAACCATGGTATCTTCTTCACCTTGGCCTGTTTTATGATGTTCTCCAACTACTAGGACTAGTTCTTTTCCATCATCAGTCTTTTGTGAACGCAAGGATCGTCCTGGATCTTCTGCTGTAATATACATTCCGCCAGAGAACTTTTCTTTTATATGGACTCCTAAAACATAGGATTTTTCAGCATATTGCCTAGTAAAGTATAACCCTAATCCATCATAAAAAGGAAAATGAGAAGCAACTACAACCTTTGATGCATATACTCTTTTGCCATTTTCAGTTAATACAGCATAACCATCGCCCGTATCTTCAATATCAATAGCTCTTGTATGTTCAAATATATAGCTTCCATCACCAGGTATTTCTTTTGCTAATGCAAGAAGAAATTTACGAGGATGAAATTGAGCCTGGTTTTCAAAACGAAGAGCGGCTTTTATTTTTATTGGAAGCGGAATTTCCTCTAAATACTCTGAGTCTATACCAAGGTCATTTACAACCTTTGACTCATCAATTATCTGCTGCACATAATCATCTGATTGGGTATATATATATGCAGACTGTCTTTCAAAATCACAGTCAATTTTTTTTACTTTAACTATTTGCTCTATAATATCTATTGCAGTCTGGTTTGCCTCTGCATATATTTTAGCCTTATCTCCTCCTAAAGTATTTTTTATTTTATTATAGATAAGGCCATGCTGAGATGTTATTTTTGCAGTTGTGTGGCCAGTGGTTCCAAAACCTATACTGTTTGCTTCAATTATTGCAACTTTGTACCCTTCTTTTTTAAGAAAATCCCCAGTGGTTATTCCTACAAGGCCGCCCCCAACGATTGCTATGTCAACCTTTATATCTTCATTTAATACCTCATATTCTGTTTTAGATGTAGAATCAAGCCAAAATGACATAGACTTTTTAGGCAGAACAACATTTTTGTTAATATCCATATGAATCACCCCAAATAATAAAAATATTCTTTTATCTATCATTTACGTATATACATGAAATAATACAAGAAAGGTTTTATAATTTGGCTATGCTTTAAGTAACTGTTGATTTCTAAACAGGGTATGTTGATTGACTTCCGCTGCTCCAAAATGCCTATTTTTCTCTAAAATAAATAAAGAGGATAAAAATAGGCATTTAAGTCGCTGCTACAGTAAATCAACATAGCCTGAAATTAACACTGTGCTAAAACATAGCCTATAATTTTTATTATGCAAAGTTAGGTAAAGTCTCCATGGCAAGGGTTATGTAACAACATCTAATACTTTAATTGGAGTCCAATAAATGCTATCATTTATTTAGGTCTGAATTTTTTGGAGGATATATGTTTGGGTATGTTTTTCCGGATAAGCCGGAGATGAAGATTAAAGAATTTGAACTATTTAGGGCATATTATTGTGGATTATGTAAATCAATTGGAAGAAACTGTGGACAAGTTTCAAGATTTACACTAAATTATGATTGCTCATTTTTAAGTATTGTATTATCATCTCTAAAAGGAGATCCTGAATCAATAAAACCAGAAAAGTGTATAGCACACCCTTTAAATAAAAGGCTAATGGTTGGTGAAAGCAATGTACTTGAGTATGTGTCATATATAAATATAATGCTTTCATATTATAAACTGTTAGATGATTATAATGATGAAGGATCCATTAAGCATAAAGGTCTTATGATCCCATTAAAGCCAGCATTTAAAAAGGCGTTAAAGCAATATCCTAAAAAGGGGGATGTTATAACTAAAAGGCTTGATGAACTTTCAGCTATAGAAAAAAGTGGGTGCAAATCAATAGATGAAGCTGCAGATCCCTTTGCAAAGCTTACAGGGGATATGTTTATGTATGAACCTTTATGCACAGATGAAAATACTAAAAAGGCCCTTAGCTGGTTTGGCTATAATATAGGTAAATGGATTTATATTATTGATGCATATGATGACATAGAAAAGGATATAAAGAATAAAAGTTTTAATCCTATTTTACTCAGCTTCTGCTATAATAATGAAAAAGCTATTGATTTTAAAAATAAAGTAAAAGACAATATAAAATTCACGCTTACCTATACACTAAGTGAAGTTGGAAAAGCTTTTGAGCTTTTGGAGATTAAAAAAAACAGAGAGATTATAGAAAATATAGTATATGGGGGGATGTATAAAAAGACCCTTCAAATTATTAATAAAGGAGAAAAAGACAAATGAAGGATCCTTATGAGGTACTTGGAGTAAGTAAAGGAGCATCTGAAGAAGAGATAAAAAAAGCATACATTGAACTGGTTAAAAAATACCACCCTGATCAATATAGGGATAACCCATTATCTTCACTTGCAGAAGAAAAATTAAAAGAGATAAATGAAGCATATGATTATTTAGTTAAGAATAAAAATGGGGAATCAGGCGGATATGACTCCTACAATGGGGGCAATCAATATGGCGGTGGTGATAGTAACTTTAATGAAATAAGGAATTTAATAAATAATGGAGAGATAGTAAGGGCAGAGCAAATGTTAGATTCAATGCATACCAAAACAGCTGAATGGCACTATTTAAAGGGGATAATAGGTATGAGAAAAGGTTGGTATAGTCAAGGCTATAATGACCTTCAAACTGCAGTTAAGATGGACCCTTCCAATTTTGAGTATAGAGATGCATTAAATAAAGCTAACAATTCAAATACAACATATGCATCAAGACCTTACGGCGGTGGGTATAATAGACCAAATAATACTGGGGCAGATATGTGCCAGGTATGTAGTTGGCTTTGGTGTACAGATACATGCTGTGAATGTATGGGAGGAGATTGTATAAGATGTATCTAAGGCGGTGGGAAAATGTCTACAAATAGTAGGGGCACATCTTTAGGGGGAATACTTGGAGCCCTTTGTATAATATGTATATATTTCGCATCAAGCATGCCAACAAGCAGAATTTTCCTTTATGGATTAAGCTCAATATTTTGCGGAATAATGGTCGTAGAGACGGATAGAAAATGGGCATGGGTATTTTATGGAGCTACATCAATTTTGTCTATATTTATAATACCAAATAAAGCTGGACTTGTACCTTATATATTACTTTTGGGGTATTATGGAATAATGAAATATTACATAGAAAAGATACAAAGCGTGATATTTGAGATTTTGCTAAAAGGGTTAATGTTTACAGCATCAATGTGGGCATGTTATATTTTTATAAAAGTAGTTTTAGGTTTAAATATTTCAATTAAGTTTCCACTATGGGAGTTTGGCATACTAGCGCTTGCTATATTTTATCTATATGATTTTATTTACACAAAATTTATGATATACTATGAAACTAAATTTAAAAAAAGTAGATAATAAAAAGCTGTTTCAAATTTTATGAAACAGCTTTTTATATTGCCATGTTAAAATGCAGGTATTATTGCACCTTTATATTTATCTTCAATAAACTTTTTAACCTCTGGTGAGTTAAGTGCTTTAGCAAGCTCTAAAATAGCAGGTGAATCCTGATTATCTTCTCTTACTGCAAGTACGTTTGCATAAGGTGAATCTTTATCCTCCATAAATATAGCATCGTTCATAGGATTTAAACCAATCTTTAGTGCAAAGTTAGTATTTATAATTGAAAGATCAACGTCTTGTAATGTTCTTGGAAGCTGTGCAGCCTCAAGCTCGCTAAACTTTAGATTTTTAGGGTTTTCTACAATATCTCTTGGAGTTTGAGCTAAACTTTTTTCATCCTTAAGCTTTATTAGGCCTTCCTTTTGAAGAAGCAAAAGAGCTCTTCCTTCGTTTGTTGCATCATTTGGTATAGAGACTGTTGCCCCATCTTTTAATTCATCCTTTGATTTTATCTTTTTAGAATATGCACCCATTGGCTCTATATGAACATTTGCTACAGAGACTAATTTCATTCCCTTTTCTTTCGCAAAGTCCTCCATGTAGGGTTTATGTTGGAAGAAGTTAGCATCAAGTTTCTTTTCATCAAGAGCCATGTTTGGAAGCACATAGTCATTGAATTCTGTAACTTCAATCTCGATTCCTTTTTCCTTTAAAATTGGTTTTACTACTTCTAATATTTCGGCATGAGGTTCTGGAGATGCTCCTATTACGAGTTTAACAGTACCTTTATCTCCAGTAGTGTCTGCAGGCTTTTTGTCACTATCTCCTCCCTTAGCTCCGCACCCTGAAAGAAGGGTAACAGCAAGCAGGGATGTTGCAAGCAATTTAATAAACTTTTTCATTTTTTCTGCCTCCTTAAAATTATCTTTTATCAAACTTTTTAGCTAATAAGTTTCCTATATTTTGTATAATTTCGACCAAAATCATTAAAACAATTATGGTTGCTATGAGTACATCAGTTTCAAATCTTTGGTATCCATATCTTATTGCAAGATCGCCTAAACCACCTCCCCCTACGGCTCCTGCCATTGCAGAATATCCTATTATATTTATAATTGTGAGTGTAACTCCAAGTATCAATGAAGGCATAGCCTCCGGAATCATAACCTTAAATATAATCTGAGGGATTGTTGCCCCAACTGATAGTGAAGCTTCTATAATGCCCCAGCTAACTTCCTTTAATGCAGATTCTATAACCCTTGCAACAAAAGGTGCTGCAGCAATGGATAATGGAACGACCGCAGCTTCTCTTCCTATGGTTGTTCCAACAATTAATCTTGATAGAGGGAAGATAGCAATTATTAGTATAATAAATGGAAGAGAACGCATCATATTTATTATAAAGCTCAACACTTTGTTTAAATTAGGTTTTTCCCATATATGACCTTTTTCAGTTATAACAAGTATTATTCCAAGAGGAAGCCCTATTAAAACAGCAAATATTGTTGAAAAAAACACCATATACAATGTATCTAAAAGGGATGGAGTTAATAGCTCTAAAAGTCCCTTAATGTATTCAGATGTTATCATTTTTCATCACCTCAATTTTCAAATTACGTCTTTCTAAGTAGTCTAGTGCAGAAGCAACATTCTCTTTACTCCCAGTGATTTTTATAATTAAGCTGCCAACCTGCATGTGCTGTATATTTTCTATATTTCCTGTAATAATATTTGCATCTACATCAAACTTTTTTACCATCTGTGATATAAATGGCTTATTAGCATCTTCCCCTAGGAATGATACCCTAACTATTGCCTCATTTGGATTGTTATCATTAACAAGTATGCCTTCAGGAAGTTTTGCAACAGTATCTTTTAGGAATCTTTTTGACGTTTTGGTCTTTGGATTTGAGAAAAGATCAATCACCCTTCCTTGTTCAACAACCACGTTATTTTCTATAACTGCAACCTTGTCGCATAAATCCTTTATAACAGACATCTCATGAGTTACTACAATAATTGTAATTCCATATTCTTTATTTATATTTTTTAAAAGCTTTAGTATGGATTCTGTTGTTGTAGGGTCAAGAGCTGATGTGGCTTCATCTGAAAGTATTATATCAGGATTGTTTGCAAGTGCACGGGCTATGCCAACCCTTTGCTTTTGTCCGCCAGATAACTGAGATGGATATGCATCCTTTTTATCAGTAAGCTCAACAACCTCCAAAAGCTCTGTAACTCTTTTCTTTATATCCTGATCAGAAATACTAGATATTTTCAGTGGAAAAGCAATGTTTTCGTATACTGTTGAGTTCATCAATAGATTAAAGTGCTGAAATATCATACCTATCTTTTTTCTAGTTTCTCTAAGAGAACTTTTGTTAAGCTTTGTTATATCAATACCGTTTATTAAAATACTTCCGTCTGTAACATCTTCTAACCTGTTTATACATCTAAGAAGAGTGGACTTACCAGCACCGCTGAGTCCTATTATTCCAAATATATCCCCATCATCTATGTGAAGGTTTATGTTGTTTAAAGCCGTTACTTCACCATCTGCGGTAGTGAATTTTTTTGAAACATCAATTATATCGATCAAAACCCATACCCCCCAAAATTATAAATACAATAAAAAAGCCTCTTTCATATAGATGAAAGAGGTATATATAGCTATAACCTATCTCTCATCTGCCAATGTTTCCATTGCAGGAATTGGCACCGCTGTATTCAAATGAGAATACCGGTTGCCGGGCTTCATAGGGCCAGTCCCTCCACC
>DIRE01000068.1:73493-87819 GCA_002426575.1 Clostridiaceae bacterium UBA5444
CTCCACCTCTCTTGATAAGAGCAAATTCCAAAATTAAGTTGTTAAAAATGATTTTAAAGCAATATATATATTATGTCAAGGGTTAAATTTAAAAATTAAGTATTTTGAAAATTCCATCTTCATATAGACCCTACTTGAAATATTATTGCGTGTGGTAGATAATAGCCATATAGAAAGAAGTACATAATAATTATAAGCTAAATATGGAGGGTTAAAAAAATGAAAGGCTTACTAAAGTTTATTGTTCTATTGATTCTTATAGTGATTGCATTTAACATTAGTGTATTAGCAGGTTTTTTAGTGTTACTAGCATGCATAGGCTACTTAGTATACACAAATATAAGTTCTATATATTCTTTTACGGCAAAGGTAAAATATGCAAAGGGTGATTCAAAGGGAGCCCTTGAAAGGTACAAAAAGGCATATGATAAGGGTAAGCTTACCATAAACGGAGAGGTTTCTTATGGGTATATTCTATTAAAATTAGGAGAAATAGAAAAATCAGAAAAGATACTTAGGGCGGTTACAAAAAAGAATTTAAACCGTGATCAAGAAATGCTTGTTAAGTCTAATATAGCTCTTGTGCTTTGGAAAAAGGGCGATCTTGATGGAGCGATAGATATACTCTATGAGGTATATGATAAATATAAAAACACCACTGTATATGGAAGTCTTGGGTATTTTCTAATACAAAAAGGTGATTTTAACAAAGCTCTAGAGTTTAACCTAGAGGCATATGACTATAATAATACTGATAATGTAATAGCTGATAACCTTGGTCAGAATTATTATTTTATGGGTGAATATGATAAGGCTGAAGAGGTATACAAAAAGCTGCTTGAAAGATCACCAAGGTTCCCTGAAGCCTATTTTTACTATGGAAATGTGCTTTTTGAAAAGGGTAAAAAAGATGAGGCAATTGAATATATGAAAAAGTCATTAGACTATAACTTCTCAAGCCTAAGCACTACAAGTAAAGAGGATATAGAAAATAGAATTAAGTATATAGAAAGTACCTGCAGCGAAGACATAAAAAAGGATGAAGAATAATAAAATGTATAGCATCAATAATTTTTATTTGGTGCTATACATTTTCATTTTTAAATGCTAAAATATTAACAAATAAATAAATCTCTTTTTAACGGGGATTCTGTTTTAAAGAGAGTAGACAAAAAAACTAATTGTGAGGGCTTTTCCAAGCAAGAGGGGGTGTATTTTTTATGCCAAAATATAAATATATAATACCTACTTAACTGTATATTATAATAAATCATCTACAAGAGGTGGAAAAAATGAGCAATAAAATAGGAGTCGTAGCCATAGTAGTTGATGACCCAGCTGAGGCTGCAGAAAGAATAAATAGTCTGTTATCCCAATACTCTAATATTGTAGTGGGAAGGATGGGAATTCCATATAAAGAAAAGAACATAAGTATAATATCAGTTATTGTTGATGGCTCTACAGATGAAATAAGCGCCCTTACGGGAAAGCTTGGTTCCATAAAGGGAGTTAATGTAAAGACAGCTTTTTCAAGCAAAAATTTTTAGGAAAGTAGGTATTGTTTATGGAAAGTACTAGTAATACAAAGAAACTCACAAGGGCAAGTATGCTCTTAATATTTGCTTTTATTATAATATTCATAGGATCAAGAACTGGCGGTGCAATGTTTAACCAGTTTGTTGTAGGCCCTCTTGTTAATGCAGTAATACTAACTGCTGTTTTAATTACTGACATGAAACATGGAATACTCGTTGGTATTTTAACTCCTGTACTTGCAGCAATAACAGGACAGTTAAATGCACCAATGGTTCCATTTATGCCTTTTATAATGATAGGAAATGCACTACTTGCACTAGTATTTGGACTTATATATAAGAAAAACGAAAAGTTTGGCCAATATATTGGAATTGTACTTGGCTCAGTTTTAAAGGCACTTTTCCTTACACTATCAGCTAAGTATCTAGTTTCTGCATTTAAGATAAATATACCAGAGAAGGTTATGCCAAAGCTTTTAGCTGCAATGTCAGCACCTCAGTTATATAGTGCCTTAGCAGGCGGCATTATAGCCTTATTATTCTATAAAGCATACAAAAAATATTATTTAAAAGCTTAGTGTTTGCGGTGGCGTTATATTGTATTTATAATTGAAGATCAAGGCTCTTTATTTTGAAAGTTTTAAAATAGGGAGCCTTTTTTAGTGCTCAAATATAAATAGTTAATATATATTAATTTTGGCAATGATAGTATAATGGCAAATTATGTGATAAAATGAATTCGAATAGTTTATTAAGAAGATATGTGTTAAGTTACGTTACGGGGTGAAAAATGATGGCCACTATATTTTAAAAGTAACAAAACAAAGGGTTGATAAATATAATGAATATATGAATCAATTCATTAAGAGGGACTCATATGGATTATGAAAAATTTGATATAGACTTAAGGGACTGCCTATTTTTGGGAGAAGGACACAATGGGATAGTATATCGCCTTCCTGATGGAAATGTTATTAAGATATTTAAGGCAGAAAAACATTGCAGGAGAGAATACTCTATTTTAAAAAAAGTGGAGGGAAGCAGACATTTTCCCAAAGCATATTCATCTTTAGGGAATTATATTATAAGAGAGTATGTTGGAGGAGACTGTTTAAAGGATTACATAAAAGAAAACGGGCTAAGCCATAATATGGCTGTTGGCCTTATTAAACTTCTTGATGAATTTGACAGACTAGGGTTTACTAAACTTGATATAAGATGCAGGGACATATATGTATTAGAAGATGGTTTTCTAATGGTAATAGATCCTAAATGCTCTTATACAAAATATAGAGATTTTCCCAAACATCTCGCAAAAGGACTTAAAAAACTAGGCGCCCTTGAGGATTTCCTAGAAGTTGCTAATACAGAAAAGCCTGAGCTTTATAATGAATGGATATTCAAACTAAAATGTGCAGGCCTAGTATGAAAAAAAGATGCAAAGGCATCTTTTTTTATTGAAAATTACTATATGTTAATTAAAAGCAAAATAAAACAAGGTATTAAAAGTATAAATTAATACCTCGACATTACATATATGAGATTATATAATATAATCAGTAATAGCAATTATTGTTAAATTGGGGGAAGTTGTTGTGAGTACAATAGAACGTATGTTAAAAACATTGAGACCTCATAGATTATGGTTAATTATGACAGCCTTTCTATCCTTGTTAGGCACTGCTCTTAATATAGCTTTTGCTGGTATAACAAAGACTATGACGGACTCTGCAATAAGTAAGGATATTGATATTTTATTTAAGTATATACCAATATTTATTGTTCTTTTTATAGTAGATATTTTAGCTAGTATTACTAAAACTTATACATCTGGCAGATATGCAGAGTATAGCCTGTATGACATAAGACAAAAGACTGCGGAGCATATTATAAAGCTTCCAGTATCTTATATAGATAATCACAAGTCTGGGGATTTAGTTTCAAGGCTTGTAAGCGACATAACGATTATTCAAGATTTTCTGCAAAACACATTAAGCAATATACTTTACCTTCCCATATTATTCGTGGCGGCTTTAATATCTTTGCTTATTATAAACTGGAAACTTGCACTGTTTAGTATAACTTTAATACCACTGTTTATGTTCGTGGCAATGAAGATAAGCAGGCCAGTTGAAAAGCTCACCAAAGAGCAGCAAGAGGAAGTATCAAAGGTTAATTCTATAGCTCAGGATTCCCTATCAGGACTTACTGTAATAAAGTCTTTCAACCTTGAAGGGATAATGAAAGAAAGATTTGGAGAATCAGTAGATTCATCAGTTTCTAAAGGACTTAAAGTATCAAAAGTTAATTCTATACTTGCCCCTTTTGGATTCCTTATGCAGATGATACCATTTATATTAACCTTTGCATATGGGGGATACCTTGTAATAATTAAAGAAATGACATTTGGATCCCTACTTGCATTTATAAACCTAATGAATTATGTTGCAAACCCCATAAACCAGTTTCCAAGGCTTTTAAGCTCCTATAGAGGAGCAATGGGTGCATCTTCAAGGATATTTGAGATTTGGGATGCATCCTTAGAGAGAAAAGATGGGGAAGGTTTTGATATAGATAAAGAAGAAAACGCAGTATCATTTAAAAATGTATGCTTTTCTTATAATGGTGAAACCCAAAATATATTTGAAGGCTTAACCTTTGATATTAAAAAGGGAGAGAGAATTGCAATAGTTGGCCAAAGTGGGGCAGGAAAAAGCACTTTGTTAAAGCTTATTACTGAATTTTATGAAGCAAATAGTGGGGATATATCTATATTTGGTCACAATATAAAGTCGTGGAGGCTCAAAGATTTAAGAAACCTCATATCTCAAGTTACACAAGATACCTATCTTTTTCCTGAAAGTATAAACCAAAATATTTCCTATGGAAGAGAAGGAGTATCCTTTGATGATGTGGTTGAAGCTGCAAAGGCTGCTGATATACATGATGTAATTATGGATTTTAAAGATGGGTATGAAACCTTAGCAGGGGAGAGGGGAGCTAAATTATCCGGAGGGCAAAAACAAAGGATTTCAATTGCAAGGGCCCTGCTTAAAGACTCTCCACTTTTACTGCTAGATGAGGCCACATCAGCTCTTGATGTTGAAGCTGAAAGAGATGTACAAAATGCATTAGATGAACTTATGTACGGGAGAACAACCATCGTTATTGCCCACAGGCTATCCACTATAAAAAACGCCGATAGAATAATAGTTATAGATGATGGTAAGGTAGTAGATAGTGGAAGCCATGAGGAACTATTTAAAAAAGATGGATTATATAAAGAGCTTTATACTAAGCAGTTTGCAGTGGAGGAGGCTTAAATATGAGGAAGAATAAAAAGAGCAGCCTATTTAGACTTATGTCATATATAAGACCTAGGGCGTTTATGTACATCTTTGGGCTTGCAGGCATGAGTATACTTGAGTTTGGATTTAACTTTATTGCAGCCTTAACACTAAAAGGGGTTACTGATGGGGCCATAAATGGGGATATTAATACTTTAAAAAGCAGTGTAATGCTTATGTCAATATGTTTTGCGGCTTCATGTATATTTGTGCCATTTATAATATATGCTTTTGATAGCACAGTAAAAAAGGCTACTGGAGATATAAAAAAGGAACTATTTGAACATATGGAAAAGCTGCCAGCTGAATATATAGAAAACAAACATAGTGGAGATATGATATCAAGGCTAAATAGCGATGTACAAGTTGCTGAAAATGCTTATAGCAACCAGATTGTACAATTGTTATCTGCAGTAATTGGAGGAATTGGATCTACTATATTTATTTTTTATCTTAATTGGATACTTGCAGTAATTGCAATAGTTACAGGTATTTTAGGCATAATAATAAATTCAATATATATAAAACCACTTAAAAAAACCAGCGACAAATCCCAAAGCTCTTTAGCACGTTTAACAGAGAGGATATCTGATTTAATTGCAGGAAACAGCATAATTAAGATATTCAACTTAGAAGACACCATGTTAGAAAAGTATAAACATGCTAATTGCGATACACTAAAATGGACAATGAAAAGGGTGGTACTTAACTCCTATTTAAGCGGATTAAATAATCTATTTGGGACAATGTCATTTGGGGTAATAATTGTAGTCGGCAGTGTACTTGCAGTAAAAGATGAGATAACCTTTGGAACATTGATTGCAATAACTCAGATGGTGGGAAGTCTTCAGTATATGTTTAGATCTGTAGGAAATTATGTAACCCAGATTCAATCATCCTTAGCAGGTGCAGATAGGATATTTGAAATATTAGATATTCCAGCGGAGGATAATCAAGGGTCAATAAAAGAAAATGAAGATATGGTAAATGGAAATACTGCTGTAGAATTTAATGATGTTTGTTTTTCCTATGGCGACGAGGATATTGTATTAAACAATTTAAATTTTAAAGTCTATAAGAATAAGGTGATTGCCATAGTAGGATCTAGCGGAGGCGGAAAAAGTACAATATACAAGCTTTTACTAAACTTCTACAAACCAACCTCAGGTGAGATTAAAATATTTGGAAGGCCTATTTTAGATTATAGTAATAAAAAGATTAGAGATATGTTTGCCTATGTTCCTCAAGATAACTATCTATTTAGCGGAAGCATAGCTGAAAACATAAGATATGGAAAACCAGGATCTACAATGGACGAAATAATTAATGCATCAAAAATGTCAGGGGCTCATGAATTCATAGTAAATCTTCCAAAAGGATATGATACAGACGTAGGCGAAAGGGGAGCTTCCCTATCGGGAGGAGAAAGGCAAAGGATTGCTATTGCCCGTGCTACCCTTAAAGATGCGCCAATACTACTTCTTGATGAGGCCACATCATCTTTAGATTCAGAGTCTGAAGAAAAGGTACAAAAAGCTCTAGAGACTCTCATGAAAGGCAGGACCACCATGGTTATTGCCCACAGGCTCTCAACTATACAAAATGCTGATAAAATAATGGTACTCGAAAATGGAAATGTAACCGAAGAAGGGGATCACGAATCCTTAATTGCCATAGGCAATAGCTACGCAAGACTCTATAATATGCAGTTTAGCTAAAAATCAGGCTTTGGTCTGATTTTTTTCTATGCCTGCATTTGCGTAGATGATATAATATAAATCGCAGCATATCATAAAGTTAAAAAACAAGGGGGAAGAAAATGAATAAAAAGAAGGATAAGATGATAGCTCTTCTAGCATTTGCAATTATTTTAATAATAATGGTTATAGATATAGGAGTTACATGGGGAAAAAATAAAAGTTCTGCATACTACCTTATAATATTAGCTGCAATTCCATTTGCAGCACTTGGAATTTTTGCTTATAGAAAAATACGTTACTATAAAACATTTGAAAAGGTAAGATATGGCTGGGGGAAAGAAGTAAAAAGAAAAAGAGATTTTAAATCAATAAAAGGTCTTTTTAATTATATTGATAAGGATAGTTTCTATATAGATGATCAAACATGGGATGATCTTGATATGAATATTGTATACTCAAAAGTAGATAGAACCCATACATCACCTGGAGAGCAAGCATTATATGCAATGCTTCGCACTCCTGAATTATCTTACGAAAAGCTTGACAAAAGAAAAAAAGTAATGGATATTTTCCAAAATGATAGCAACCTAAGAGAAGAAATTGGGGCAATACTTTTTAATATAGGAAAACAGAGAAAAAATTATATAACATCTCTACTTTGGGAGGACCTTCCTCAAAAGACTATACTAAAGCCCTTGTTTAATATTGCTGCGATACTAGCATACGGCTCTATAGCCTCAATAGTGTTCTTTGGTAAAACTGCTATACTAACATTTGTGCTTCCAGTATTTACAATGAACCTTTTCACACATTATAAAATTAAGGAAAAAATAGAGGGGCAGCTTTTATCCATAAGATATCTTTCATCAGTAATTAGAGGTGCTAATAAAATAAGCCGTTATGATGATTTAGAGATTAAAGAATATACAGAGGAATTAAAAAAGCTTGCACATATTTGCAGATCTATACCTAAAAAATCAGGTTTAATATTGCCAGAGAGTACTGATGTATTATTTGAATATGCAAAGATTTTTTCTCTAAAAGAGGTAAGAAGTTTTTACGCAGTATTAGACGAAATAAGGAAAAATGCAGACAGTTTAAGAAGGCTTTATATTTTACTTGGAGAAGTTGATGCACTGCTATCTGTTGCATCATTTAGAAATGGCCTTAAGCATTATGTTGAACCAGAATTTATAGAAGGGGGATGCAGCATGAAGGTAGAAAATATATTTCACCCTCTTTTAGAAAATCCTGTTGCGAACTCTATAGAAATTAATGATGAAGGAATAATAATTACAGGGTCTAATATGTCTGGTAAATCTACTTTTTTAAGAACTATTGGCGTTAATATATTATTTGCACAAACCATATGTACATGTCTCGCAGAAAGCTATTTGGCAAGCTTTTTTAGAATCATGACATCTATAAGCAGGGCTGATAATATTATGGGTGGCAAAAGCTATTATCTTGCTGAGGCAGAGGCACTCCTTAGAATAGTTAATGCATCAGGGGAGAAAATACCTTGCTTTTGCATAATAGATGAGGTGTTTAGAGGTACAAATTCAGTTGAGAGAATTTGTGCATCTTCTGAAATACTAAATTATCTTGTAAATAGAAATTCAATAGTTATTATAGCAACTCATGACCTTGAGCTTGCAGAAATGCTTAAGGAAAATTATAAATGCTATTATTTTAGCGAAAAGGTGGGGCAAGAAGGCCTTAATTTTGATTATACAATCAAAAAAGGAATATCAAACACGAGAAATGCTGTAAAGCTTATGGACTATATAGGGTACCCTAAAAGTATAATTGATGGTACAAACAATAGAATCAATAAATTTATTGAAGATAAAAAATAGTGATTATTAATTTGCTAAATGCATATTGTAAAGTACAGTACTAATTAAAGGACGGGATTTTCATATATATTATAAGAATAGCAGTCTTTATGTTAGTCTCGGCTATTTTAGGTATATTTGCTTATTTTACGGTGGCTAATATTATTGCAATTATTGCAGCAAGGAGAAAAAAGTAAAATACCTAGTATACAGTATTTACATCATATGCGTTAATGTAGTATAATAAGGCTAGTTAAAAAATTAATAATCTTCAGGGCAGGGTGAATAGCTTATGGCTATGAATCCCGACCGGCGGTATAGCCCGCGAGCATATGAGGTATCTCTATAGCAGATCCGGTTTGATTCCGGAGCCGACAGTATAGTCTGGATGAAAGAAGAGCGTTTTGCTTTAATTTATTAATTGAGTAATAAATTTTAAAGCTCCTGAAGATTGTCAGGGGCTTTTTTATGTTTATAGAAATTATAATCAGCTTAATACTTTCTTAACTTAAAAAGCTCTAATACAAATCTTTTTTATTTTATGGGGGGTATTATTATGCAAGACAAAAAACTCAACAAATTAGTAAAAGTATCAGTTCTATCAGCAATCGCACTAGTACTTATGTTTATTGAATTTCCGCTTCCAATATTTCCAGGGTTTCTAAAGCTTGATATAAGCGATTTACCAGCTATATTTGGTGCCTTTGCACTAGGTATACCAGCTGGGATAGTTATTGAAGCCTTAAAGAACTTGCTTCATGGGCTTATAAAAACTAGTACAGCAGGTATAGGGGAGATTGCCAACTTTGTTGTAGGATCTGCATATGTAATTGCTGCAGGGGCCATATATTCATTTAAAAAGGATAAAAGACATGCAGTATATGGACTTATTGCAGGCTCAATTGCTATGGCGGTTGTGGCTGGAATAACTAATTATTTTATTTTTATTCCACTTTATGAAAATGTGCTTGGATTTCCAATACCAGCTATGATTGATGCTGCAAGGGTAATAAATCCTAAAATAACAGACTTTAAGGGGCTTATTGTAATGAGCATTGTACCATTTAATCTATTAAAAGCTGCAATTATATCAATAATTGCTTTGCTATCATACAAAAAACTATCCCCAATACTTCATAAATGATATTGATTATAGCCTTGCACATTCTGCAAGGCTATAATTATATTAATAGTTTTATATTTGTAGTATAATTTTGGTTAGAATATAGATATACATTAATACTAACAAAAGGTTGTGATTATATATGTTGTTTGGTTCTGCAAGCCCTGAAGATACTGAAGATCTTGGAGAGTTTTTAGGGAGTGTTGTAAAAAAGGGAACAGTGATTTGCCTAATTGGTGATCTTGGAGTAGGAAAAACTGAATTTACAAAAGGATTAGCAAAAGGACTTGAGGTTTCAGACTATGTAACTAGCCCTACATTTATCATTGTAAATGAATATGAAGGAAGGCTTCCTCTATATCATTTTGATGTTTATAGGATAAATAACATAGATGAGATGTTTGAGATAGGATATGAAGAATATGTGTATGGGGATGGTGTTTCAGTAATAGAATGGGCTGATTCAATTAAAGAGATAATACCAGATGAAAATATTACAGTTACAATATCTAAGGATATGGAAATGGGAGTGGACTACAGAAATATAAAAATTGAAGCAAAAGGTGAAAAGTATGATGATATATTAAGGGAGATGATTGAAAAATGCGAGTTTTAGCATTAGAAACTTCGGGAACCGTGGCATCAGCTGCGGTTCAAGATGACAATAAACTTTTAGGGGAGATAACATTCAATTATAAAAAGCAGCATTCAACTATACTTATGCCCATGATAGATAAGCTGCTTACATCTTTAGATCTTGACATAAAGGATATGGACTCTATTGCGTGTTCAAGCGGTCCTGGATCTTTTACTGGACTTCGTATAGGCGCTGCTACAGCAAAAGGACTTTGCCAGGGAATAGATAAGCCTTTAATTGGGGTACCAACCCTTGATGGTTTAGCATTTAACATAATGTATTCTAAAGGAATAGTATGTCCTATGATAGATGCTTTAAGAAACAATGTTTACACATGCATATATAGATGGGATAGGGAAAAACTTGTAAGGCTTGATGAATACATGGCAGTATCTATAGATGAGATTATAGAAAAATTAAAAAACTATAATGAGGATATAATCTTTTTAGGAGATGGAGCTTTTTTGCATAGAGAAATACTTTCTAAGGAATTTAGCAAAAATGCGTTTTTTGCTCAAGGAAACTTAAATATGCAAAAGGCATCATCAATTTGCTCTGCTGCATTAATTAGGCTAAGAGAAGGAGATGTGGACAACTATATTGATTTTGCTCCATTTTATATAAGAAAATCACAGGCAGAGAGGGAATATGAAAATAGAAAAGGTGGAACAAAATAATGGATGAAATAATTATAACAACAATGACATCTATTGATATACCTGAAGTATTTGATATAGAAAAACTATCATTTAGCACTCCATGGTCAAGGGAAACATTAATATATGAGGTGGAAAAAAATCTTTTCGCCAAGTATGTTGTGGCAAAAATAGATGACATTGTTGTAGGTTATGGCGGTATGTGGATGATTATAGATGAAGCCCATATAACCAATATTGCAGTTCATCCTGAATATAGGGGTATTCATGTTGGAGACGAGATACTTAAGGCACTTATAGACAAAAGCCAAGACATTGGTGTCTATGCAATGACATTAGAAGTTAGAAAGACAAATATTGTTGCACAGAATTTGTATAGAAAATATGGGTTTGAGTTTGCAGGGGTTAGGTCTAAATACTATGCTGACAACAATGAGGATGCAATAATAATGTGGAAAAATGGAATAAAAATAGATTAAAATATCAGACATAACTTTTAAAGAAACGTATATAGTGATGAGAGGGTTGAAAGAAGTGATGGAATGCATGATGAGACTCTTTTAATAAAAAAAGTCCAAGAAGGCGATATTGATGCATTTAAAGAGATTATTATATTGTATAAAAAACCAATGTATAATCTATGCTTTAGAATGTTAAATAGCAGAGAAGAAGCTGAAGATGCGACTCAAGAAGCCTTTATAAAAATTTATAGAGGTATAAATACATATAATGCTAAATACAAACTCTCATCCTGGGTATTTAAAATAGCATCTAATGTTTGCATAGATGCTATAAGAAAAAGAAAAACATATACGGTTTCAATAGATGACTATGAAATACCAGATAAATACACCCCCGAGGAAAATTATATTGATAGTGAAATGAAAAGGGATGTAAATGCTGCCGTTGAAAGCCTTCCTCAGATATATAAGGAGGTCATAATATACTACCATTTTATGAATCTTTCATATAAAGAGATATCTGACATATTAGATATGCCTATGACAAAGGTAAAAAATAGGCTTTATAGAGCAAGACTTATACTTAAGCAAAAGCTCCATAGCACGATCCTTAATGAAAGGGATGATACTGATGAATTGCGAAGAGATATCCGAGCTAATGATGGAATATCTTGATGGCAATATATCTCGTGATAGAGAACAAATATTGAGAGACCATTTAAATATATGTGAAACATGCAGGGAAGAATTTAAAGCATTAGAGAGCCTAGTTGAAGAACTTAACAGCTTTGACCAAGAAGAACCACCTATAAATATTGAGGAAAAGGTTATAAAAGAGATAAAAAGACAAGATAGAGCCACAAATTTGTTAATTGGTGTTGCCGTATTTTTAGCAATAGCAGTATCTTGGATTGGCATTGTGATGACTTTTAAGCATACTCCAATTATAAGTATAATGAACAAAAGCTTAAACACCTTTTTTAATTTTACAAATATATTTTTAGAATTTGCAAGAGAGATATGGAAATCCTACTTTGCTTTTTCATATAATATATTTGCTGCAAGGGAAACATTTAAGGTGATACAAGAATTGTTTTTAAGAAGTTATAGAGACCTTGCCCTCGGTATTACTTTCATAATGCTATCGGTAGTAATACTATATGATTATTTGTTTAAAACAAGGAGGATGCACCCATGAAGTCTATATCAAGGTATTTTTTAGCGGCAGTTATATCAATCATTATAATATGTCCAATAACTGTAGCATTTGCGGAAGGTGATGTAAACGTTGCCAATGGACGTGATGTTGTAAAGGTAAGCGGAGATATATACATTCAGGATGGAACAGCTGTAAGCGGAGATGTGGTCACAGTTTTTGGTGATGTATATGTAAATGGAACTGTAAGAGGAGACGCGGTGGCCGTATTTGGAAATATTATAGTTAATGGTGTGGTTACAGGTGATGCTGTAACAGTTACTGGAAAGGTAAATATAGGGGACACTGGTAAGGTTAGAGGGGATATTGTTGAGGCATTAGGTTTAGGCTTGGGTGGAAGATGGGCTAATAGAGGCTTTAATAGAATGAATCCTAGAATGGGCAGGATGCCTTGGAGCAGATCGTCTTCAGTCATGTTCTCATTTATGCGGGCTATTGGGTTTTTCATATTTGCTTCTTTGATATACTTAATAATGCCTAAATCCATTGAAAATATGAGCTCTACTGTAGACCAAAACATTGGAAGAAGAATAGGAATGGGCGCTTTATATCTATTTGGCTCTCCACTGGCAATGATTATTATATCTATAGCATTGGTAATTACTGTAATAGGTGTAATTGTTGTCCCTTTTGCATGGCTTGCATATATAATAGCTGGATTAATAGCAATGGTTCCTATTTATATGTATATAGGAAAAAAGGCTATGAACCTTATTGGCACAAAAGAGCCAACAAGTTACATTTCCATGGCTGCTGGAATATTTGGAGTTTGGCTGGTTGAATATTTAATTAAGTTTGGAGGATATTACTCTGGATGGGTTAATATTTTAATATCTTTATTTATATTTATACTTGGTACAGGAACCTTACTAGACTACCTAATTACTAAAAGAAAACGAAAGAAAAGTAGTGATGGACAGTATGAGGGCGCTGGGTATAACCCTAATGCTAGTTATTCATCAAATGAAAATAACGAACAATAATCAAATATATATTTAATAAACATTCTTTTTATTGTATAATAATAGTAAATTGAATAGGAATTCACTTTCTTTTATAAAAATAGGGGGGAAAACATATGTTAGTTAGGGCCTTAATGCTGCCAAAGAGTGAACTTGTTATTGCAGAACTCGACGAAAGTTTAAAATCTGCACTAAAGAAAATTGAAGACAACGATTTTCTATCTATACCAGTGGTTGATGGTAAGTTATTTGCAGGCGTAATAGCAAAAGAGAAGATATTCGAGGAGTATTTTAAAGGAGATTACACTAGCAAGGAAGACTACCTAAATACAATGGATGTGAGAGGCATATTTAGAAATATTGTACCTAGAGTATCTCCTTATGACCCTATAGAAAGGGCATCAAGGGTACTTGAAACTTTTGATATTCCTTTTGTTGCGGTCATTAATGAAAGAGATGAATTTGAAGGCATTGTAACCCACTATGCAATATTCCATAGTTTTGGGGAGATATTAGGAGTAAATGAAGGTGAAAGAATAGCTGTTACAGCCTATGACATTCCTGGGCAGTTGGCAAAATTAACTGATATAATAACAAAAGCAGGCGGAGATATAATAAGCTTTACGGTTATAGATCCAAAAGCTAAATTGGATGTAAGGCTTATAGTAGTAAGAGTAAGGATATTAAACTATGAGCAATTAGTAAAGAAGATAAGGGAAGCGGGATTTAAAATTCAATAGTGTTTATTTTGTTGTTTTAATTTCTGCTAATTGGAGCTACTTTCTATTGCAAAGAATTAATTTTTATGTTATATTATTAATTGTGCCGTAGGGGCATAGCTCAATTGGTAG
>DIRE01000068.1:88015-91305 GCA_002426575.1 Clostridiaceae bacterium UBA5444
CTCCAAAACCGTTGGTTGAGGGTTCGATTCCTTCTGCCCCTGCCAAATAACTTAGAAACGTTGATATGGCTGGATTTAAGCTGAATTAGTATAGGGCTTAAGCCAGCCATTTTTCGTTTTTTAATTAATTTAAAGCTCTAATAGATGGAGTTTAATACATAAAAATACGGTTTTGTATTGAAATATATTATTTTCCATATTACTATGAAAATAGATCATAAATAAGGAGGCATAAATTTGTGGAAGATAGCATAAGAGAGTTAATTGTTGTATTAATTCTAATTGTTGGTGCGATTATTATTAAAGTCTTATGGCAAAATGCTAATGCTTCAAAAGCACAACTTAAAAAAGAACTTTATGTCAATTTACTAAATAAGCTTAGAAAAGACTCTAACAACGGAGAATTAAAGGCAAAAGTTTTAGATGCTGGAAGAGATTATTATTCTACACTTAGAGAAGACCATTGTTTAACTGTCTATTTAAAATCACAAGGAGATGAATATCATTATGAATAATGATATTCATAGTTTATCACATAGTGTGTTCTGAATGCTAGATGATATGAAAAGAATATAATAACTAAAAGAAATGCTTTTTGTGAGATGGAAGTAAATCTTCCGCAAATCGGTATACGGGTGCAGATTGCAAAACACCCATAGGCGCTGTGGCCAAAATCCATGGTATTGAGTGCATAAGGGAAATAGGGAAAATAAACCGTTAGTTGGGTGTCATAAAGCTGAACGAAAGTGAAGAACTGATGAAGCATCGTTAAGACTTACAACTGCAGTCAAAACCAGAGTATTGTGCAGATTTTGGATAAGTCTATCGGATACCTGTTTACTGTGTAGACAGCTGTCGGTATAGAGGCTATAGGAGTGTAGCATCTATAAAACACATGTAAAAAGGGAATAAAGATCTTTTTCGTTATTAAAGATAAAGATTTAAACATAAGCTGCTTATGTTTAAATCTTTATAATAAAATAATATTTTATATTATCGGAGGATAAGATGATTAATTTCCTAAAGAATAGAAATAATCAAGAAAATGTGTTAAAAGAATGCCAAGCGGATAATGAGAAATTAAAAAAGTTCAATAATATTCTAGATTTTGCTAAGTCAGTAATGGATGAAATTGAATACTTCCAGAAATATAGAAGGGTAGATATAACAGAAATGAAGTATCACCCATTAGTAGATGTTATACGTGTATTAGGTAGAAACTTACAATCTAAATATTTATCATATTTACTATTTTCAAAAGGCGAAAGTGAATTACCTGATATTGAATATCGGAATATAATGTTTAGTGATAATGTACTTTTATCTCCAGATGGAAAAACGTTTTCTGATTTATGTATACAGCTTGATATAGAAAAGGAAATACATTTGTGTAGAGACTTAATTCTTCCATGGCCATGGGAAAGATCAAGATTAATAAATTGTATGGCAACAATAGGAGAAGGCAGATCAAGAGGAAAATGGGAACAAGATTTTAGTAATCATAATGTGAAATTATGGCTGCCACTTGGAATTGCTTGGGTAAGCAGCGGAAATCATTCAATCGCAACTGGAATTATACAAGGTGAAGGGGTTATAAAACCTACATATATTTTTGATATAAGTCCAATATATGAGCATGTTTTTTGTGATGGATTATATTATAGAAGAAAGTATGATAACAGTATAATTTCAGAAGTTACAAATGTTGAGTTTGCAGCAATATTTGAAATTGGAAGAGTTATGATTGAAAACTCGATTTCATTTTAATGTTTTAAATTTATACTGGTAGTATACTACTAATTTGCTACCAATGAATAGATAAATTCAACTGAAAACAGTATAAAATTATTGGATGCTACAGATCCAAAATAGTACCCAAAAACAGAACAAAATAAGACAAACTTAAAATACAGAATACTGATATATCATAACTTCGATATGATAGTTTAAGTGAGAATAAGCGATATAACGTACTCAAAAACCGTTGGTTGAGGGTTCGTTTCTTTCTGCCCATGCCAAAGATAAAACCAGCAACCTCAACGGTTACTGGTTTGCTTTATAATTATTTAAAAAACACTATTTTTTTATAAAAGTTTTTTCTACTTAGGAAACTTCTTCTCTTTGTTTATCATTTTGAATAAAATTTAAAATTTCTAGGAATGAAATACCGATAATAAAGCAACAATTAGAGTATTATAAAAATAAATCAAAGGAAGCTTAATTAATTGGGGAATAGCCGAATTAAAGAAAGCAAATTATCATAATGTAACGTTATGGGTTCTCGAAGATAATTTAAGTGCGAGAAAGTTCTATGAAAAGATGGGGTTTCAGCATGATGGTACGATTAAGGAAATTAGCAGAAAAGGCATTTATTGATTTAAATTTAGATAGATTAAGAAATAATATACCAATAGAAAGAAAGTCTGCAATTGTAGGGTATAAAAGAGCAGGATTTAAGGAAATAGAAATTATAGATGGTAATTGTATTCTTGAGTTATCAAAAGATGACTATTTAAACTTTGGCAAATTACCATAGTTGAAGATAAATAATAGGATTTTCCCTTGTAAAACAATTTAAACAGTACAACAGGATGAAGCAGTACCCCCTGCTATATATTTCAGAGATTCACTAATATTAATAGCAAACCTTTTTGAAATATCATAGTATATCCATATTTGTAAAGTATAATAACAATAGATAGGGACAGAGATTAGTTCTATTAAGGACAAGGCTTTGCTCCTTTTTTTCCCTATTTATATCTCCTGTCACAACACCGCTTTTTCTTACTTAATTAGTAACGTGAGTTATACCAATTTTGACGAATATAGCGCCGTGATTGTATAATAAGGTGATGAAGCTAATGAATTTAGGGGGTGAGGGATTGCTTAAAGGGAAGAACATGTCTGAGAGGTTTACCAGTAGCTTTATATTGTTTATTGTTATACCATTTATGGTTATGAGTATTGCGGTAAACATGCTCTATGAAAAGGTTTTAGTATCTCATTATAATGATATAGTTAGGCAGATTATGGAGCAGCTATCTACAGACCTAGAAACTGAGCTTAAAAGAATTTCGCTAGATGCGGCTAAAGTATCTAATGAAGGTGAGTTATTATCTCTTATAGACAATTGGGGCATGGCAACTAATAATGTTAAAAAGTTTGAATACAGTAAAAAGATAGACTCTAAGCTTGATTATCTTTTCTCATATCAAGGAGCAACTAAACAGTTGTATAAAATATAGGCAAAAGCAGATATTTCTATGCAAATATTTATATTTTATAAAAAC
>DIRE01000081.1:0-5069 GCA_002426575.1 Clostridiaceae bacterium UBA5444
GATACCCCATCCGTTTCATAAAAACTTCTTTTCAGCTTTTCCATAATAAGTCTCCTTCAAATTAATCTCCTTATTATAGTATAACAAATTTAAAAAATAAAACTCATGGAGAAGAGAAAGGGAGACGTTTAGGGACTGCTTATTTTTATTAATTGTCTCTCATATACACATATAGCTTCTTAACTGTCCCATATTTTTTAACTTTTTTTCTTTTATGTTAAGTTTATATTGAAAATTGTATTATTAATGATATAATTAAACATAAAAGAACATAAATGAACTGAATAAAACCTTTAAATATCACAAATTGAAGGAGAACAATAAATAGCAGGTAAAAAGGAGGTTTATATGTTCCAATTAGAAAGAAGAAACTTAATAGTAAAATACCTTGAGGAAAATGAAAGAGTAACAGTAGAGGAACTTGCTCAAAAATTAGATGTAACTCCAATGACAATAAGGAGAGATCTCCAGTATCTTGAAAATAATAATATGGTTAAAAGAACATTTGGTGGAGCAATATTAAAGTCAAGACTGGATGAAGAAATATCTTATAAAGATAAAAGTATAAGCCACAAAGATGAAAAGAAAAGAATAGCTGAATATGCAGTCTCAATTATTGAGAATGGACAGATTGTTTTACTTGATTCAGGAACAACTAATATGGAGATTGCAAAAAAGCTAAAAGACAAAAAAGATTTAACAATAATAACTCCTGATGTTTTAATTGCAGGATACCTAGCACAAACTTCAGACTTTAGGTTGCTTTGTACAGGTGGGTATGTCCAAAACACTACGGGAGCTTGTATAGGTTCAAGGGCTGCTGAATTTTTAAGAGATATTAATGTTGATATAAGTTTCATAGGAGCTAGCTCTATTGACGTAGAAAAAGGTATAAGTACTCCTACATTTGAAAAGGCTGAGATAAAGAGACAGATGATAAAATCATCCAAAAAAAATGTACTAGTTACAGATAGCAGCAAATTTGGTAGGGTAAGTTTTGCTAAATTTTGCGATTTAAATGCGTTCGATATTATAATAACTGACACTAATATAGATAAGAGATTATTAGAAAGATTAAAAGCTATAGAAGTAACTGTCAAGTTAGTATAAATATAATAAATTATTTGTGAATAGGGGATGTTTTTGTGTCTAAGATCATAATCATAGCTGATGATTTAACGGGAGCTAATGCTACAAGTGTGCTTCTTGCAGGACAAGGTTTTAAATCAGCTACATTTTTAGATTTAGAGAAGTATGACCCTAAAAAGAATAAGGATTTAAAAGTTGTTTCTATAAGCACAGATAGCAGGGCAGTAAAAAAAGACATAGCATATAAAAGGGTAAATGAGGTTGTTGAATTTTTTAATAATTATGATGTAAAACTGTTTGCAAAAAGAATTGATAGCACTCTTAGAGGGAATATAGGAGCTGAAATTGATGGTGTTTTAGATGGATTGCCAGAAGATACTATCGCAGTGGTGGTACCATCGTTCCCCACATCTGGAAGAGTATGCGTGGGTGGATATCTTATGGTTGACCAGATTCCTTTAGAAAAAACAGATGTAGCTAATGATCCTAAAAATCCGATAAAAACTTCAAGGGTAGTTTCCATAATTAAAAGTCAAACAAATAAAAGAGTAGGATTTATTGATCTTGATAAGGTTTTAGATGGGGTTGATTCAATAAAAAATGGATTAACCAGTGAAATACAAAATGGATCTAGGATTATAATTGTAGATGCAGCAACAGATGAAGATATAAAAAGGATTGCAAAAGCTGTAAAAGAAATAAATATAAAGGCTGTAGCAGTAGATCCCGGGCCATTCACTGCTGCTTTAGCCGAGGAACTTTTGGGAGAGACAAGAATAGGGCATGGTAAGAAGCTAATGCTGACTGTAGGAAGTGTATCAAATCTTACAAGAAGGCAAATGGAAAAGATGAAGGCATCTCGCTATCCATTAATTGTAGAGGCAAACGCTAAGAAACTTATATATGAAAATACTTGTAGAGAAGAAATAGACAGAGTTGCAAAGGCACTTTTAGATGGCATAGATGATTACAATATAATAGGTGTTACAACAACTGAAAATGAAGGTGATGTTTTAAATTTAGGCAAAATAGCAGGGGAACTTAACATAACTGAAAATGAAATATCTCAAAGAATTTCAGAAGGACTTGCCAAAATAACAAGAAAGGTATTAGATGAAAGCAATTCAGCAATAGGCGGATTGTTTACAAGCGGAGGAGATATAACGATTGGTGTATGTAAGGAGCTTAATGCTGCAGGAATTGAAGTTAAGGATGAGGTTTTACCACTTGCTGTTTATGGAAGAATAATAGGAGGCGAATATGATAATATTGCAATTATAACAAAAGGAGGTTTAATAGGAAACGACAAAGCAATTATAAAATGTGTAGATTATATGATAACAAAGTTATCCAACGAAAATTATATGAAAAATATGTAGATGGGAGATGTTAATAAATATGAAGAGACCATTAATAGGAATAACAATGGGAGATCCAGCAGGAGTAGGACCTGAGATAGTAGTTAAAGCATTAAATTGTGATGAAGTGTATAAAATATCAAGACCAGTAGTTGTTGGAGAAGAGAATGTCATCAAAAGGGCAATGGATGTATGTGGTATTAATCTTGATATAAATAAAATAGATAATACTTGCGAAGGTAAGTATGTAAAGGGAACAATAGATTTAATAGATTTAAAAAATGTAGATATAGATAAACTCCAAATTGGAAAGGTTCAGGCAATTGGGGGAAAGGCTGCTTTTGAGTATATAAAAAAGGCTACAGAGATGGCACTTAAAAAGGATGTAGATGCTATTGCTACAGCGCCAATAAACAAAGAATCATTAAGGGTGGCTAAGATTCCATACATTGGTCATACAGAAATACTAGAAGATCTTACTAAAACTCATAATCCACTTACTATGTTTCAGGTACACAATTTAAGAGTATTTTTCTTAACAAGGCATGTTTCTCTAAGGCAGGCATGTGAACTTGTAACAGAGAGAAACGTTTATGAATTTATAATAAGGTGTAGAGAGGCTTTAGAAGTTTTAGGGGTAAATAAACCAAAGATTGCTGTTGCAGGATTAAATCCTCATAGTGGAGAGCACGGATTATTTGGAGATGAAGAGGTTAAGCAAATAGAGCCTGCAATTTTAAGAGCTCAGAAAGAAGGAGTAGATGTTTGCGGGCCAGTTTCGGCAGATTCTGTATTCTATTTTGGACTTAAGGGCAAATATGATGCAGTACTTTCTCTATATCATGATCAAGGCCATATTGCAACTAAGATGGTGGACTTTGAACGTACAATTTCTATAACAAATAACATGCCATTTTTAAGGACATCTGTTGATCATGGTACAGCATTTGATATAGCAGGCACGGGAAAAGTAAGTGAAGTAAGTATGATTGAAGCGATTAAGCTTGCTGCAGAGTATGCACCTAATTTTAATAGACAAAAGTAGCAAAAAGTCTAATGCCTTAAAAAATAATATGGAGGTGATGCAAAGAAAATATGCCATCCAATGCAATAAAACCAAAACTATCAATCTTTTTAAGGGGGATTTATTATGGAAGTTGCAGGTAGTCAAATGATTTTAGGACTTGTTATTGGGATTGCTTTACTTATATTCCTAATATTAAAGACAAAGATTCATCCTTTTCTAGCACTAATCATTGCAGCAGCAACTACAGGTTTAATTGGGGGTATGGAACCAAATGCAGTAGTAGATACTATTTCAAAAGGATTTGGTAGTACATTAGGTAATATAGGTATTATTATCGGATTCGGCGTTATGATGGGACAAATTTTTGAAGCATCAGGTGCAGCGGAAAGAATGGCACAAGTATTTATTAAAAAACTGGGAAAAGGAAAAGAAGAAATTGCGTTAGCAATTACAGGATTTTTAGTATCTATTCCAATATTTTGTGATTCAGGATTCGTTATTTTAGCTCCATTAGCAAAGGCTATATCCAAAAAAACTAAGAAATCAATTGTAACACTTGGTGTATCCCTTGCTGCTGGACTTGTAATTACTCACTCTTTAATTCCTCCAACACCAGGTCCTGTAGGCGTTGCAGGTATTTTTGGAGTTAATGTAGGTACATTAATACTTTGGGGAATAATTTTAGCTATTCCTATGACCATAGCTACTGTAGCTTACGCCAGATATATTGGAAAAGAAATATATCAAATTCCAGCAGAAGATGGGGAAGGCTGGATAAGACCTAAAACTGTAGAACCAGTATTAGATTCAAAATATGATGAGGATGATAAAAATCTACCATCAACATTTATATCGTTTGCACCTATTATAATTCCTATTATACTAATACTTTTAAGCACAATTACTTCAGCTTTAAAGATTAAGGGGACCGCAGCTACTATAATTAGTTTCTTAGGATCACCTGTTATTGCAGTAGGTGTAGGACTTATAGTATCTATATATGGGCTTGCAGGAAAATTTTCAAGAGAAGAAACATTAGAGTATATGGAAACAGGTATTAAATCTGCTGGTACCATAATACTTGTTACTGGTGGCGGCGGAGCCTTAGGTGCTGTACTTCGTGAAAGTGGCGCAGGAGACTATATCGCAAAAATTATTGCTCAGACTTCATTACCAGCAGTATTGCTACCATTTATCATTGCAACATTAGTTAGGTTAATACAGGGCAGTGGAACAGTTGCAATGATTACAGCAGCATCTATTACTGCACCAATACTAGCTAATATGAATGTAAATCCAGTATTTGGGGCATTGGCAGCATGTATTGGTTCATTAATGTTTTCATACTTTAATGATAGCTTTTTCTGGGTAGTAAACCGTCTTATTGGAATAACTGATGCAAAGGAACAGATGAGAGTATGGTCTGTAACAACAACAATTGCATGGGCAGTAGGATTAGGAGAATTACTAATTTTAAACGCCATATTTTGATTTGGATAAGCTCTCCCTATGGGGGGGCTCGTTTTATTTCAACTTTCATTTAGCGATTCGATATTCAGCCTCCCGAGCCTTTTTGGGCCCGGGAATCGTATTTT
>DIRE01000081.1:5242-5458 GCA_002426575.1 Clostridiaceae bacterium UBA5444
GGGCCCGGGAATCGTATTTTTTGCGTAAAAAAAGCGGAACCATCGTACTAATTATTTAGTGCGATAGCCAAGCGTTTCTAAATTTTGCTCATCGGGACGGTCAAGAGTGTTTCCTACTATTCTAATTACGGGCATATTAAATCGATATTTTTATATTACAAATTAAATATAATTTCCCTTCAATATGTTGGTAATTATTCGATATTAAGAGTATAA
>DIRE01000081.1:5467-5614 GCA_002426575.1 Clostridiaceae bacterium UBA5444
CTAATAAAAACTTTGCATAAATATTGCCTAGGATGTACAATATATTGTATGCCGCGTAGCGTTTATATACTATATGTATGATGGAGGGATAATATGGAATTAAGTGAGAATGCGCTTAAAGTCCTTGAGAGAAGATATTTAGCTAAA
>DIRE01000031.1 GCA_002426575.1 Clostridiaceae bacterium UBA5444
ACATCCTGCTGAACTATTCCTATGTTTTTTCTTAATGATTTTAAAGTAATATCCTTTATATCTATTCCATCTATTGTTATTTCCCCTTGGTCAATCTCATAAAACCTTGGAAGAAGGCTAAGAAGCGTAGTCTTTCCTGCTCCTGATGGTCCAACTATTGCAACGGTTTCTCCCTCTTCGACCTTTAAATTTATGTTAGATAAAATTGTTTCCTTATTATCGTAACTAAATGCTACATTTTTATACTCTATCTCTCCCCTAGCATTTTCAAGTTCAATAGCTCCCTCTTTATCAACTATGTCAGGCTCAATTTCAAGAGCTTCAACAAACCTCCTAAACCCTGCCATTCCCTGTTGATACTGCTCAACAAATCTAAACAGCATTGTCAGAGGCTGCATAAATTGGCTTATGTACATTATAAATGCGAAAAGGTCTCCATAGCTAATATCTCCTATAGCTACAAAATATCCTCCAGCAGTCACTGTAATTACTATCGCCATATTTGACAAAAAGTTTATACCTGAGTCAAATATTCCTATGTGTCTTACAGCTTTAGATCTTAAGTTTTTGTATGTTAAACTTCCTTCATTAAACTTTTCTGTTTCATAATCCTCATTTGTAAAGGATTTTACAACCTTTATGCCTGAAATGCTATCTTCAACCCTCCCATTTATATCTGCAATGCTTTCCCTAAGACTTTTAAAAATCTCACGTATCTTTTTATTGTATTTGACCATAAATATAAACATGAAAGGTATTAGTATAAATACTATAAGAGTAAGCTTATAATTTATACTCCACAAAAGTATAAATGAGCCTATTATTTTTATTGTAGACAAAAATAAATTCTCAGGGCCATGATGGGCTATCTCTGCAATGTCAAATAAATCGTTTACCACTCTAGACATTATATGACCAGTTTTTGTATTATCATAAAAGCTAAATGATAGTTTCTGCAGATGAGAAAACAGTTCAACTCTCATATCATATTCCATTCTAACTCCAAGTACATGTCCATAATATCCAACTAAATATTCAAAAAACATTCTTACTACATAAAGCAGCGTTAAAATAATTCCATATTTGAATATAAGAGGTATATCTTTATTTGGTATAACATTATTTACTATATTTCTTGTTGCCATAGGATATACTAAATCCGCCACTGCAATTAGAAGTGCGCAAGTAATATCAAGTATAAGAAGTTTCCTATGAGGTTTATAATATTTAATAAACTTTTTTAACATTTTTCTACCCCCAATATGGTATATTATATAGCATTATAAAGAAATTGTCAGTCTACATATTTGTTAAATAAATAAAGCAAACTAAAAAAGGTAAGCAAAGTTAATAATGCTTACCTTCTCATATCGCTCTTTTCTTTCCACTCATAGTAGTCATTTCTTTGCAAAAAATACAATATAAACCCTACTAAAGCAAATATAGCATACTTTATATAAATAGCCTTCATTCCTAATGAAGCTGGCAAATTATTATAAAATATAATAAAAGCAATAAATCCTGCTATAGATATAAAAATAGTTGGATATTTTCTTTGAGGTTTTAGAAGCCTTGTCCAATTAATCCCTGCAACTATTCCCCCTGCAGCAAATGTAAATAATATGCTAAATACAGGAATTACTATAGGATGATACGGCGCCCTAACCACCTTCCTATTATCATTTGTCATCGCTATTCCTCCATCAATGTTAATCTTTAATAATTAATTATAATATTAAAGCATTATATAGTCCATTATAAATACTAAAGGCCTAAATATATTAGGCCTTCCTTAAAATCCCTAGTGATATTAAAGCATCATGTAGTCTTTCAAAAAGTAGCCCCGCTATAAACCATGGAAAAGCATAATCTAATCTTATAAACCCAAGTACTGAATAGGGAGTTCCGCTATAATCCCAGGGGCATGTTCTAGTAAATGTCTTTAATAGGTAGCCTGTTGTGAATTCGATTGTAAATATAAGTAAAACGTAAACACCTCCTCTTAATACAGCAGGCCATCTTCTTATGCGGTTGTGAACAGGCTCGAGAAGTATGGCAAGGCCATATATGGGAAACATCCATATATAGGTCCATCCCATAAGTTTTACGTCACCTTTAAAAAGTGAACCAAGTCCCGTCCAGAATATTTCTGTACACCATCCTACAAGTCCATATATTAAAAATCTTAATCCCATAAGTCTATTTTCTACATTAATTCAATAATTATTTATATAAAATCAGATTATGTTAAAACATAATCTGATTTTAAAATCTACAATATATATTTAATCAACATCAAAGCAGCTGCCGCCTATAAACTCCCTTATTATAGAATTTTGAGGTATTTCATCTTCTTTACTAGGCATAAAATACTCCAAAAACTGCAATAATCTTTTTGCTTCTGAATATGCGCTGCTAGTTTTGCCTATCTCTCTTAAAAGAGGCTCAGCATGGCTTTTTAAAACACCTAGTTCATATACAAGGGTTGAATTAAACATAATGTCTGCGTCTTCTTGGTAAGGAAATATATTCTTATCCTCTCCCCTTCTTACAGATAACCAACCTAAAAGCGTATCTTCTGCGCTTTTTCCCCTTGTTCTATTATCCCTTACAATTCTTCTAAGGAGTCTAACATCAGTAGTTGGAATCCTATTGTGATTATCTATATTAAGTTGAGTTAGAGCACTTACATATATTTTGAATTTATTCTCTGATGGTATTCCGCTTGTAAGTGTTTCATTTAATCCATGGATGCCCTCCAATATTAAAACAAAATCATCGCTCATTTTTAATATATCCCCATTGTATTCTCTTTTTCCCGTAACAAAGTTGTATTTAGGTATGTGTACTTCCTCTCCGTTTAAAAGCTTATTCAAATGTTCATTTAAAAGCTCAAGATCAAGAGCATATATTGATTCAAAATCATAATCACCATTTTCATCTCTTGGTGTCTTTTCTCTCTCAACAAAATAATTATCAAGAGAAATAGTATGAGGCTTAAGGCCATTTACCCTAAGTTGAACGGAAAGTCTTTTTGAAAACGTGGTTTTACCAGAGGATGAAGGCCCTGATATAAGTACGATTTTAACATAATCTCTTTTATCTGTAATCATATCAGCTATATGGGCTATTTTCTTTTCATGAAGTGCTTCAGATACCCTTATAATATCCCCTATCTCTTCCTTGTGAATCTTTTCGTTTAATGCTCCCACGTCTGCTACGTCAAGTATCTTAGCCCACTTTTCTGCTTCTCTAAATACTGAAAATAGTTTTTTCTGATCCTCAAATGGTGGCATTGAATTTGGATCATATATGCTTGGAAACTTTAATAAAAACCCTGGTTTATAATAAATAAGGTCAAACTTTTTTAGATATCCAGTAGAAGGAACCATATTCCCATAGAAATAATCATATATTGTACCGCATTTATATACATATACGCTATCCTTTTTCCAATACTTAAGCAGCCTTAGTCTATCCCTTTGTTTAGTCTTCTCAAAAGCCTCTACAACTTCATCTATTGGTACCTCTTCTCTTTCAAATGGTATATCTTCCTTAATGAGCTCTTTCATTCTTTTCTTTATAATCTGTACAGTATTTTCGTCAAACTTATCAACATTATGAACTTCTCCATATATTCCTTTATTTATTGAATGTTCTATAGACACTTTGCACCCTGGCAAAACCTCTGTAGCAGCTCTTATGAGCACAAATGAAAGTCCTCTTGTATATATCCTTCTTGCTTCGTAAGATTCCAAGGTCAAAAACACCACTCTGCAATCTTTGTATAATCTTTCAGTAAGCTCTGTAAGATTATTATCCACCTTAGCAATTAATATATCGTACTTATATTCATACTTTTGCTTTTCTGCAATATCTATAAGCTTAATTCCTTTTTCATATTCTTCAACATGGCCATCACTAAATGTAATATCTATACTTTCCATTTTAGTTCAACCCCTAATTTAAATTTATTATATAACATATTATTGATAAAACATTCTTCCTCTATTTAAAACCTTTATATACTTTATATCTTTTCTGCATATGCCCTCTGCCCAAACAAGGCCAATCTTATTATATATAGGTATTAACTCCTCTAGTATTCTCATTTTAAGGTTACAATCATCTGTAAGGATCATTGCATTATTAAGTTCTCTAATAGCTTCTTCATATTTTTTGTCATTTAGATATTCTTGTGATAGGGCTAGTCTAAACTCAGGGTCATAGGGCTCATTTTGCTTTACAAAATTCATAAAAGTTTTGTCCACACATTCTGCATTATAAAAATCCGCATTATCATTTATTATATCAAATATTTCACCTATAACATAATATGGTACCCCTATATCATCCTCTTGCCAATAGCTGTATCCTGATGCTGCAATTGGGGTTTTGGCCCCTTTAAATAGTATAGCAAGGGCTTCCCCCTTATTTTTGTAGAACAGATGCTTTCCAAGTATATAATATGGTGCAGTATATTTAGGAGAAAAAGCATTGGCCCTTGCTAAATATTTAACCCCTAAGGCTTCATTTTCGTCTATTATGCTATTTGCCTTTATACAGAGAGATTGTACTGCAAATGGATCCCTATTTAATATTAGTTCATTTAAATCCTTCTCGCATTTTGCATTTAATATCTCATTTTTATCATAATCAAACAAAGAACATATTTCATCCACCTTATCCGTACACTCTTGGTACTCTTCACTTGTGCCTTCATATAGGTATTCCTCGGGAAATAATAACGCCTTATACTCCTGTACCAAACAATTATATATAAAATTATCAAAAGTTGAATTCAATATTATGTAATTATATGTTTCACTAAGCCATAAAACCACATAATACTCACCACTAGTTTCTCCATATTTAAGAAAACAAAAACAGTCTCCGTTTTCAAGGCATCCGAAAGGGAATAAGTTTATTTCCATAGCTCCGCCGAGTCTTAAATTGTTTTCAATAAAATCTGCCGCCGGGAAAAACTCACAGTTTCCCAGAATATACCCATCTCCAAGCTCTGCCACCAACAATTTATAAGCATCGGGAAGATAAAAATTGTACTTTCTCTCAAACTTCTCAAATCTATACCCCATAAGTATTCCCCCAGTAAAAAATAAAGCCAATTTAAACTTTATCTATATTGTTATTTCATACTATCCAGCTTGATAGCTTATCAATATCCTTAATTATTATGCTGCTGCCTATCTCTATTGCGCCATCATTTTTAAGCCTTGTAAGAGCCCTAGTTACCGTTTCTCTTGCACTTCCTACAACATCTGCTAGCTCTTGCCTTGTTATATCAAGGTTTAGTTCAATTCCATCTTCAGTTTTAACTCCGTGACTTTTAGATAGTTTAATTAAAGCCACTGCAGTTCTTTGAACCGTATCATTAAATGCCATGTTCATTATTTCATAGCTTGCCATAACAAGTCTTTTGCTTAGTACTTTTATAAGCTGAAGCGCTAAACTAGAATTACTCATTATAAGCTCTTCTAGATCCTTGCTTTTTATCATACCTATTGTTCCATCCTCTATTACTTCTGCCGTAGCCGGGTAATTTATATTATCAAAAAGTGTTGTCTCTGCAAAAACGTGGCCTGATCCGAATATATGAATTATATGTTCCCTTCCATCACTAGATGACTTATATATCTTAATCATACCAGATATTACAAAAAAGAAGGCTTCCCCTGGTTCACCCTCCATAAAAATTATCTTTCCTCTTTTATAATTTCTTTTATGGAGTATAGAATATACTTCTTTAAGACTCTCATCATCAAGGTCGCTAAACATAGTTACATTCCTTAGAAAGCTTATATCTTCCATAATCTACCTCCTCCATTTATAAATCCATATGTTCATTCTACCATAAAAAAGTCCAATAAAAACAGGACAGATTATATTGC
>DIRE01000085.1 GCA_002426575.1 Clostridiaceae bacterium UBA5444
CCAGCAGACTTTTTCTTATTTACATATTTGTTTAAGTTTGTATCTTCTGTACACCTAGAGTT
Source organism: Clostridiaceae bacterium UBA5444 (assembly GCA_002426575.1). Taxonomy (GTDB): domain Bacteria; phylum Bacillota; class Clostridia; order Clostridiales; family Oxobacteraceae; genus UBA5444. The sequence goes on from DIRE01000085.1 coordinate 63, forward strand.
TTGGAAGTTTATTTCTAGCATAAGATTCTCTTCATATCTGAACTTCTTGTTCAAGACCAATTCTTTCAGTAACTTTGTAGGCATATGAAGTACGCTAGAATGTTGTTTTATTTCCACACACTCATATCCTGCAGCTTCAAGTTTTTGCACTGTACTTATAGCGTTATATCTGTCGTATCCTATTTGTTGTATTTCTACTCCATATTCCTCCTCTATACCTTTCAATTTGTATTGTTCATTCCCAATAATAAAGGCTTCTATAAAGCCATAATCAATTACCTCTCCGCCACATTCAAAGCATGAGCCTTGTCTTATTAGCCTTTCATAGTCGACCCCTTCCTTCTTGCTTTTCTGTTTCTTTTTATCAGCAGGAATAAACCCCCACACTTTACCATAAATAAAACCTTTATCCTCTGTTACCATAGTCAAAGCTGTATTATCATCACTTATAGATAAATCCATTCCTAACCATACTTTTTTGCCTTTCCAAAATTCTTTATCTTCTTTGGTTTTACATTCTCTGACCTTATCTATAGATATATAGCCTTCTACTCCAAGACCTTTGTATTTTATGTTATTATGTTTGCAAAGATAATTTTCTCTCTTATTCTCATAATCAATAGCATCTTCTCTCTTTTCTTTAATTGCTTCAAAGATGTATTCATTAGTTACGGCCACAGGATTGCTTTGATAGATTACTAGATCCTCTGTCATCCATTTATCATCAACTAGAAATTCATCATCAGGCTCATAAAGCAAAGAAAAACGTCTTTTGTTATCCCTTAGGCCATCTAATACTTTTTTAGAAATATCTATTTCATCTATCATTCCATTATTGTCATTAGGATATTGAGTGCTAAGTATTATCCCTAGTTTATTAAATAGAGTTATCTGTGATGACCTCATTGCTTCTATTGGATAGCTGTCCATTGCCCCAGCTTCATCTGCAAGAAAAGCATTAGCAAGCTTACCATCCATCTTGTCCTCTGAATAAGCTAATGGAGTATATTCACTATCGGTTATTAAACACCTTATTTCACTTCTTAGAATCTTGAAAACTCCATCATATGCTAGAGCCGGAGATACTTTTATAATCTTTTTTAACGCTAATTGCAATTCTTTAGATAGTTTTAAATCGGGAGCAACAGAGAAAAATCTACTAAACTGTGGGTCTGTTAACATTAAGAGTATAAACATAACTGCTGCATAAAAAGTCTTAAAATTCTTACGACTAATTAGTAGCAATGCTGTTGTATAATATCTTATATCTCTTTTTTTATCATTTTTAAGCTTAGTGCATAAAGTAGCAATGATTAACAGCCAAGCATAATTCTCCATTCCTTCATCCATGGAACAGAGTAAATCGGGGTGAACCATTAGTTTTAATAGACTATTTATTCTATCAAAAGCCTTTTCATCCACATAAGCTTCTCCGTTTTCACCATTTACAATATCTATCCAAGACTGTGCCTGTTTCTTTACGTACTTTCCAACCTTTCTATTATCTTTTTCTATACACCATTCTGCATATTTGTAAGCTTTACTGTCTTTTATCATTAGTCCCTCAACACCTTTAGAAGTGGGTTTTCTTCCGTTTTCGCTTCTTTAGGTATGCTTCTTAGTGCTGCAGCAATGGTCATTACGTTTTCTTTCTCTATATCTAAAAGCATTTTACGTTTTGCTTGTACTTGTTTATCTAATGCAATAATTTGCTTCTGCATATTATTTTTCATTCGGTAATATGTGCTTAATGAAATTTCGTTTATTAGCTTGTCCTTATCTTCCGCAAGCTCTTGAATATCTCTATAAAAGGATTCTCGTTTTTCTTCAAAGTCCTTACATTCAGCTTGTAGCATACAGTATCTATTAATTACAGATTCATAGATTGCATCATTTTTTTCTATGTTTTTAAGTAACTTATTGATCCTCAAAAACTCTTTATGTGCTACTGGATTATCTTTAACCTCGGAGCGTTCTTTCAATGTCACACCTGTAGCAAGTGCTTCCTCTCCTCGTTCCCTCTGTTTTAATTCTGCTTTAGTTCTATGCGATTTTCCTTCCGCTTTTAAAACTGTAAATGGTTTTGATGGTGTTGGCATAGTCAAGACCTCCTCTCGTAAATAGTTTTCTTTTTTCAAAAGCTAATGTGGGAATATTTTATCTAAAGAGGTGGACACGTGGTATTCATGGGTTTTTATTTCTCATAACACCTTACCTGGGGGGATATCCATACATCCCCTCTAGGATGCTTTGTAAATGTTCCCTGCTTATTTCCCCTCTCTCTGCTTTCTCATGATACTCTGCAGACAGTGTAATAAGATTACTGTCCTCTAACCTTAAGTCCCAATCCTCTTCAATTGGTACTATGTGATGCACTTCTAAATCTGTGTAAATATATCTTGGTGGTTTTTCTCTGATTGATAGCTGGCATAAATAACTATCTCTTTCAACTATGTGGTTTCTTTTCTCTCTCCATCTTCTGGACCATCTAAATTTATTAATATCAGTTGGTTCCTTCTTTCTTTTAGGCTTCTTTCCGCAGTTAAATTTGCTGTCATGTATCCTTCCACAATACTTACATGACTTTAACATTTAAACACCTCATTTATCCCATAGAAAAAGAGCCTTGGTGTAGGCTCTTAAAATAAATCCATAAATTTTTAATTATTTTCGATTGGTTGATTTTCCATAGACACGCTTTCCTGTGGATTTAATGCATATATCTTTCTTTTTCTTTAAACGCCCATGGGGTTTCCTTCTAAAACCATACTAATACTGGATTATTCCCTTCCATCTTCCAATCCTCTAACACATCTTCCAAACGGGCAATACCACCTAAGCCCTGTCCATGTTGCCCATATACAGCCTTTACATCTATGATTAATATTCTTATCATCTTTGCAATTAAAACTTATTTTAGTGTTAATTCCATATTTACATTCTGAACATTTCAATACATTCACCTCACTAAAATTAAAAGGACACACCTAATAATAAGATGCGTCCTTGAAAGGGGTATATTTATTTTTTTACCTAATACCATATTAACATGTTGAATAATAAATTTCTGTATACTCTTTGTGTAATTTATATAGCTTTTAATGCTTCCAGTCCAAACAGTCTTATCGAAAACTTTCTTATTGCTTCATTCCTCAAGGTGTAAATGCTTTTTCTGCTGCTATAATTTAGTTCCTCTGCTATTTCTTCTTTTGTCCATCCTTCAATATACCAAAGCATGAGTATTTTTTTATATCCGTCACATCCATTATCATCAATTCCATCTAGTATATCATCTATCTTTTTTATCTCTTCTTCAGTGCTTTGTTTCATGTCAATATACATTTGCAATTTAAACAGCGTATTATATGCATCATCTTGTTGTCTACATTTTGGCATCCCATCATAATTCATTGCTTTGATATCTCTTGGAGCTCCTTCCCATTTTAATCTAGCTATTTCTTTTTTCTGCCACTCCAATGACCTTTTTAAATCTCTATAGTGCCATAGTCTTTTTTCTGCTTCTCTGATGTAATCCACTCTGTACCTCCTATTTACCCTTTCAGTGCCACTCTTTTATATTTGCAATCTTTTATACACTTCCCGCATAATACCGTCTTGTGTTTCAAACAATAGTCGGGCTGGCTCCCTGATGTTTTGTTTCCATCCCATGCAGGTATATAGTATTTACAATCTATTTGCTTTTTCATTCTACTTTTCCTCATCTAAATAAATAACATTTGCAATAAAGAGTACTCCTGAAGGAGAATTATTACTATCGTGAACAGTAATGTTTTTATACATACATCTAATTC
>DIRE01000072.1:0-1713 GCA_002426575.1 Clostridiaceae bacterium UBA5444
AAAAGTGCTGAACCGTCCCCAACCTCTACCATTACCCATGCAAATAAGTGTATAATATAAATAGTGGGGAAAATGTAGTTACAACTGAAAGGGGCTGTACTAATGAATGGAATAAATAGGGTACTTGTATGTGTAACACAGCAAAAAACGTGCGAAAGGTTGATAAAAAAGGGCGCTAGCATATGTAATGAGCTTAATGGGGAACTATTTATTATACATGTTGCAATGAATGGAGTTAACTTTTTAGGTAATCATAAGGAGGGTGAGGCCCTAGAATATCTATTTGGGATATCCAAATCTGTTGGGGCTGATCTTACTGTGTTACGATCAGATGATATTACGGATACCATAGTTAAATTTTCTAAAGAAAATAAAATTACTAATATAATTGTTGGAGAACCACCTGATAATAGTCGTGATAATAATATAATAAATGAACTTGAGGAGAAATTAAATAATGTTGAAATATATGTTATGCCAATTAGCGAACAAGGCTTTTAAATAGATAATTGTACATTATCCCATAAAAGGCAAACACTAGGGCAAAGGTATATAAAATTAGTATAAATAGCAAACGTTTTCTATAATTTATGCTATAATATAATAAGGTTAATAATATTTTTAGGGGGTATAAATTATGCAAGTACTTGTTTGTGGTGGAGCAGGCTACATTGGTAGCCATACAGTAGCTGAGTTAATAGACAGAGGTCATGATGTAATTATAGTAGATAGCCTTGTAACAGGACATAAAGAAGCCATTGTTGGTGGAAAAACTTATATAGGAGATATAAGGGATGAAAAATTTATAGATGGAGTATTTAGCAATAATAAAATAGATGCTGTTATTGACTTTGCAGCATTTTCTCTTGTAGGTGAGAGCGTTTCAGAGCCTTTAAAATACTATGAAAATAATGTATATAGCACACTTTGCTTACTTAAAAAAATGAAACAGTATGGAGTTGATAAAATAGTTTTCTCTTCAACTGCTGCAACATATGGAGAACCAAAACGCATACCTATTGAAGAAACAAATACAACCTCGCCAACTAACCCATATGGTGAAACAAAGCTAGCAGTTGAGAAAATGTTAAAATGGTGTGAAAAAGCATATGGTATAAAATATGTGGCATTAAGATATTTTAATGCTGCCGGTGCACATATAAGCGGGAAAATAGGAGAGGATCATAATCCAGAGACCCATCTTATACCAATAGTACTTCAAGCGGCTCTTGGTAAAAGGGAAAAGGTTTCAATATATGGAGACGACTATCCTACAGAAGACGGGACTTGCGTTAGAGATTATGTACATGTAACTGATCTTGCAAATGCTCATATATTAGCCGTTGAAATGTTAAAAAATAAATCAAAGAGCGGCATATATAATCTTGGTAACGGAAAAGGGTTCTCTGTAAAAGAGGTTGTTGAAGCGGCTAGAAAAGTTACTGGTATTGATATAAAAGCAGAAATAGGCCAAAGAAGGGCTGGAGATCCTGCAGTGCTTGTGGCATCATCTGAAAAAGCCGCTAAGGAGTTAGGATGGAAAATAAAATATAATTCCCTCGAAGATATAATAGAAAGTGCATGGAATTGGCATAAATCTCATCCAAACGGTTATAAATAAAAGTCAGTAAAACAGTAAAAATGGCCCATTTATATTAGATTATAAATGGGCCATTTCAATTTTAACGGGGTTGGGGACGGTTCAGCACTTTT
>DIRE01000072.1:1941-15689 GCA_002426575.1 Clostridiaceae bacterium UBA5444
ACCGCCCAACCGTCCCCAACCGCCCCAACCTCCAACCTCCTAATAAATTCTTGAATAATATAATTATAAGAATCAAAATATATTATTGACTAATATTAATTTTAATGGTAATATACCTATATGGGGTATATGAGGGGTGAAAAAATAATGTATGATGTTATAATAATAGGTAAAGGCCCAGCAGGAATATCAGCTTCACTATATACCGCAAGAGCAGGGCTCAAAACATTGGTTATAGGCGGATATAGTGATCTTTCTAAAGGACATTCAATTGATAACTACTATGGCTTTGACTCTGGAATAAGTGGAGAAGAGCTCATAATTAGAGGTGAAAAACAAGTTAAAAGATTTGGAACCGACATAATAGGTGATATGGTTATTGCTCTTGAATATGAGGATAATGGCTTTTACAAAGTAAAGACAAAAAACAGTGTATATGATGCAAAAGCCGTGCTTTTAGCAACAGGCTCAAATAAGAAGAAAATAAAGATAAATAATATACAAAAGTTTGAAGGCAAGGGTGTGCACTATTGCACCACGTGCGATGGATACTTTTATAGAGGTAAAAAGGTTGCACTCCTTGGATATAATGAGTATGCGTTAAATGAACTTGAGGATATGAAGCAATTTACACCATACGTTTCCATATTAACAAATGGTATGGAGCCTGTAGTTGATTTTGGAGAAATAGAAATTATAACTAAAAAGATAAAATCACTAGAGGGTGATGAATATTTAGATAAAGTTGTATATGAAGATGGACAGTACGATGAATTTGACGGCATATTTGTTGCCTATGGCACCGCGTCTTCAGCAGATTTTGCCAGAAAGCTTGGGGTAATAATTAATGGCAATATTATTGGTGTAGATGAAGATCAAAAGACCAATATACAAGGCTTGTTTGCAGCAGGCGATTGCTCATCTAGTATAAAGCAAGTGGCCACGGCTGTTGGGCAAGGTTGTGTTGCAGGAATGAAAATAATAGAATATGTAAGAAATTTAGGGAGGTAATTTAAATGGCAGGTAAAAATATTGTTGTATTAACAGATGATAATTTTGAAAAGGAAGTATTGCAATCAGATATACCAGTTATAGTGGACTTTTGGGCAACATGGTGTATGCCATGTAAGATGTTTGCTCCAACCTTTGAGCAAGTTGCTAATGAGTACGAAGGCAAAGCAAAGTTTGGAAAGCTAGATACGGATGCAAACCCTAAAACATCTATGGAATACGGAATAAGAAGTATCCCAACTGTTGCCTATTTTAAAAATGGGGAAAAACCAAAAGCAACCATTGGAATGCTTTCAAAACCAGATTTAAAAAAAGCAGTAGATAATTTATTATAATATAATATTTTCAAAATAAAAGTCCTGGCTAAGCCAGGTTTTTTATTTTTACATATGTTCCATTAGTGTATATTAGCATCTCGTGGTATATAATATCTTTATACTAAAGATACTTTATATCATATAAAAATGGAGGAATAGCCTTGAATTACAAAATAGTTGAAAAAGATAAAGGCATAGTTATAGAGGGCATTAAAGACTTTGTACCTGAACATATACTCGATTGCGGCCAATCATTTAGATGGGTCTTAGAAGATGATAAAAGCTATACCGGGGTTGCCATGGGCAGGGTTATAAACGTAAATATGGAAGGAAATAATGTGATCTTTAATAATACTGATTTAGATGATTTTAAAAATATATGGTATGATTATTTTGATTTAGGAAGAGACTATGGAAAGATAAAAGAGAAATTATCTAAGGACGATGTTTTAAAAGAGGCAATAAAATATGGTGAAGGAATTAGAATTTTAAATCAAGATGAGTGGGAAATACTAATATCCTTTATAATATCTGCAAACAATAGAATACCAATGATAAAAAGGGCGGTAAATAATATATCCCAAAGATGGGGAAAGCATATTTTTTATAATGGCAAAACATATTATTCATTTCCTAAGCCAGATGTACTTGCAAATGCTACGGCTGATGAGATTAAAGAATGTGGTACCGGGTTTAGAGCAAAATACATTAGTGAAACAGCAAAGATGGTATCTAAACGTGAAGTTGATCTATATGGCCTAAAAGATATAGGATATGAAAATGCAAGGCAAGAGCTTTTAAAGTTCCCAGGAGTAGGTCCTAAGGTATCTGACTGCATACTGCTTTTTTCTATGGGATATTATAAGGCTTTCCCTGTTGATGTATGGGTAAAAAGGGTTATGAGGCATTTTTATGTGGCAGAAGATGTAAGCCTGAAAAAAATAGAAGAGTTTGCGCAAGATAGATTTAAAGATTTATCAGGATTTGCACAAGAATACTTATTTTACTATGCACGGAACTCAATGGGAAAAGACGAACTTGAGCAGATGAGTACCAATAAATAAAATAAAAAAAACAAGGTTAGATAACCTTGTTTTTTTATAGCATAGTTTGTTATACTATAGTTTGGCTATTTAGGGACCATGAAACACATAAATTATATAATATATTATCAAGATTTGTGATTTTAAGCCTCAAAGGGTGTGGGATATGTTAGGGATAAAATATAAAGCCGTTTGGAATGCAGATAATTTAATATCGCCTCAAGGTATAATGGCATACAGGGAATATCATTTTATATTTGATAGAATTAATCTAGATGATGGAAGACTATATAAATTCGATGACAATAACAAAAAGCATGAATTAGTAATAGATATTGACGACGGAGAATGTTTTTTTGGCAGGGATGGGGATATATATGTACTACATTCTGATATAAATTCAAGGGTTGAAGTCTACGATATTTATGGAAAAAAGCTAAATGATATTGTATTAAAGGGAACAACCTACCTTATAGATATAGATGAAAATGGTTATATATATGGGGTATTTTCGGAAAACGACAAAATGTTCATAGATATGTATGACAAAAACAGCAATTTTGTTAGAACCATCCACTCAAGAACAATGCCGCTTATAAGTACCATATGTTGCCATGGTGACTTTGTATATTCAGGTGGATATAGCAAAGATGGTGGGGTTACCATTGAAAGGGTAAATCATATAAGCTTTGTAGAGGAAAGCTATATTATCCATGAGAACAATCCAAAATCTATTATAACCAAGATATTAAATTATAAGGACAATTTAATATCTATACTCTCATGTAAATCGAGAGATAGTTTATTAATAATTGATACAAAGACTGGTGAAAAAAGGAATATTAAGATACCAAGTATAAAATCTATATACGATATTTATATAAAAGACGACAATATTTTTATTGTAAGTGGAGAAAAGACAATTTTCGAGTATGAATTAACTGATGAATATATAGAACTAGAACCTAAAAAACTAAGTAAAAAACTCTCTAAAAATAGTAATCATAGGTATATTCTATTTTTAATAATGATAAAAAATTTCTTAAAAAACTTTTCAAGCATATTTATGAAAATAGGGCTGCCCCTATCTATAATCACAGTATTTTTTTCAGAAATAGGCCTTACTACTGATACTGATAAATCTATTTCATTGCTATCAAGCTTTTTAAGAAACTCTGAATATGTATTTGTATTAGCTATATCTATAACAATCTTTCTTGTTATAACTAACAATCTATTTATACCATTTAAAAAGAAAAGTAGGGTAGACAATATACTTGATATCTATGACAAAGTTGACAGTATTTCTTCCACAGCGTTTTTAAATTCATTTATTTTGGGGATGGCCTCATCCATACCATTACTTTATTTGGTGTTAAATGATAGCATATTTAGCAATGAAAATATTAAAAGAACAATAGAAGTGGGGCTTTTGCTTTCAGTTATTATATATTTAATATCAAAGCATTGTATAGCTAAATTTAAGAAAAATATGAACGGTATGGTTTTTGAGCTTTTAAGTTTTGGAATAAAGGATCATGATATATTTACTATAATTGAAAGTCAGGTTAGAAGGGCTAGAAAGGCTGGAACTGATAAGTTTAGCATAAAAATATTATTTGAAGATAATTCAAACAATATGATATATAGTGTAATAAAAAAGTGGTCTAGATTGAGAGAAAAGATCACTGGAGATAGAGGGGTTGTAAAAGACTATGATGAGTATTTAGTGTTATATATAGATCTGCAAAATAGAGATATTAAATACTCTCGTCTATCATTGATAGAGGATTTTATATGCTATATTTCATCTGTTGAAAAGGTATCTTCAGTAGTAATTGAACCTGCAGAGAAGGAAAACAAATAAAACAAAAAGCTGCAAGCATTTGCGGCTTTTTGTTTTATTTATTTAAAGAATACGTGATTGCCTATTGTTATTGTATTGTTTTTAGAAGTATTTTTCATCCATTTACTAGATGCAGCTTTAGGGTTATAAAAAAACAATGCATTTTGTGTCGGATCATTGCCACTTAAAGCATCATCCACTGCTTTATAGGCTTCTTGATCAGGTTTCATATCAGAGAATTTTTGATCTATACAAGAAAATGCGTTTTTTTGATAGATTACATCTTCAACTGTTTTAGGAAAGTTTGGGTGCTCTAGCCTATTTAATATAACTGAAGCAACTGCAACCTTGCCTTCGTAAGGTTCTCCCCTGCTTTCTCCATGAACAATATTTGCGATTAAGTCCCTTTCCCTGCTGCTAAGTTGCCTTCTAGATTTTGCCTTTGCAGTTCTATTTATATAATTTGCCTCAAATACACTTTTTACATTATGATTATGGTTAGGCGTAAATATTCTAAAATAGTTTGTATCAAAACTAGATACAAGAAATAAACAAATACATAAACCACATATACGCTTCATATAACATCCTCCTTTTGCCTACGAGGTTAGCTGACGGGTTCGGTAAAGGCATAACCTACGCACCTGCGATTCACCCCTAAAAATGGATCCCCCGTGTATTAAACTTCGGCCTTATGATAGTATCTCCATATTAAAACTAAATATGCAATAAAACTATGTAAAATAAGGCACTTGTGTGGGAATAGATTTCAAATTATAATTGAGTAGGATAATTATGTTCTATATGAACAAAATACTATATAGTTTAATTTACCAAAAGAATATATAGAAAGGATGAAAAACTAATGAGTTTAAAACACTACATAATTGAAGGGTCTGCATTACCAGAGGTGTTTAAAAAAGTAATTGATGTAAAAAAACTTATTCAAAAAGATAACAAGATGTCAATTAATCAAGCATGTCAAATAGTTGATATAAGTAGAAGCACTTATTATAAGTATAAAGACAGGGTCCATGAGTTTTATGAAAACAGAATATCAAAGATTGTTACGTTTTTATTAAATATTCAAAATGAACCTGGATTATTGTCATCCATAATTGAAACAATTGCAAAGAGCAATGCAAATATACTAACAATAAACCAAAATATACCTATGAATGGTATAGCTGTTGTGGTTATATCCATAGAAACCGTTGAAATGGATGTAAGCGTTGAAGACTTGATAAATACACTAAAAAATGTAGAAGGTGTCAGAAAAATACTCATATTATCAAGGGCATAATGCCCTATTTACAATAAATAAAGTAAAATTATGAAAAAGGGCGTAAATATGATATAAATGGCATTATACTCTTATAATGGCTAAAAGCAGCTGAATATGACCGACGTTTGGATTTGATAATGAAGCATCATTTATTTATTATAGTATTTGTAATTAGCACTCACTGACAGTGAGTGCTAATAATAACAAAAACAAAAATCACTTTTTATATAATATAAGGAGGGTTATTATGAGTATCAAACCATTAGGAGACAGAGTAGTAATTAAAATAGTTGAAGCAGAAGAGAAGACCAAAAGTGGCATAGTGCTTCCAGGAACAGCTAAAGAAAAGCCACAAATGGCTGAAGTTGTTGCTGTGGGACCTGGTGGACTTGTTGAAGGTAAAGAAGTTACAATGCAAGTTAAGGTCGGAGATAAGGTAATATTCTCTAAATATGCAGGAACAGAAGTTAAATTCGATGGAGAAGATTATACAATCTTAAAACAGGACGATTTATTAGCAATCGTTGAATAATATAGCGGGAGGTATGGAAAATGGCAAAGCAGATTATATTTGGTGAAGAAGCAAGACGTTCATTACAAAGAGGCGTAGATCAACTTGCAGATACGGTAAAGGTTACTTTAGGGCCTAGAGGAAGAAATGTAGTATTAGATAAAAAATTTGGTTCACCACTTATCACTAATGATGGCGTAACAATTGCAAGAGAAATAGAGCTGGAAGATGCTGCTGAAAACATGGGCGCTCAACTTGTTAAAGAAGTAGCAACAAAGACAAACGATGTAGCAGGAGATGGAACAACTACAGCAACCCTTCTTGCACAAGCTATAATTAGAGAAGGATTAAAGAACGTTGCAGCAGGCGCAAACCCAACAATGGTTAAAGCAGGTATCAAAAAGGCTGTAGAAGTTGCAGTAGATGAAATAGCAAAAACAAGCAAACCAATTAGCGGCAAGGAAGATATTGCAAGAGTTGCTTCAATATCTGCTGCTGATGAAGAAGTTGGCACATTAATTGCAGATGCTATGGAAAAGGTAGGAAACGACGGAGTTATAACAGTTGAAGAATCAAATACAATGGGAACAGAGCTTAACGTTGTTGAAGGTATGCAGTTTGATAGAGGATATATTTCCCCATACATGGTAACTGATACTGAAAAGATGGAAGCTATTTTGGATGATCCATATATACTTATTACTGATAAGAAGATAAGCAGCATACAAGAGATACTCCCAATACTTGAACAGATAGTTCAACAAGGTAAAAAGCTTCTTTTAATTGCAGAAGATGTTGAAGGCGAAGCACTTGCAACACTCGTTGTAAACAAACTTCGTGGAACATTTACATGTGTTGCAATTAAAGCTCCTGGATTTGGTGATAGAAGGAAAGAAATGCTTGATGATATAGCTGTATTAACAAATGGTACAGTAATCTCTGAAGAGCTTGGATATGACCTAAAGGATACTACTCTAGATATGCTTGGAAAAGCAGGCAGAGTTAAGGTAACAAAGGAAAATACAATTATAGTCGATGGAACAGGCGACAAAGATAAGATTAAGGATAGAGTTTCACAGATAAGAGCACAGATCGAAGAGACAACTTCAGACTTTGATAGAGAAAAACTACAAGAGAGGCTTGCAAAATTAGCAGGCGGAGTTGCAGTAGTTAAAGTTGGAGCAGCTACAGAGACTGAGCTTAAAGAAAAGAAAATGAGAATTGAGGACGCATTATCAGCAACTAAGGCAGCAGTAGAAGAAGGAATAGTTCCTGGCGGCGGAGTATCATATGTAAATGCTATACCAGCTGTCTTAAAGATAGAAGAGACAGGAGATGTCCAAACTGGTGTTAACATTATAGCAAGGGCTCTTGAGGAACCAGTAAGGCAGATTGTTGAAAATGCAGGACTAGAAGGATCAGTAATACTTGAAAAAGTAAAGAATAGTAAGCCAGGCGTTGGATTTGATGCAGCTAAAGAAGAATATGTAGACATGATAAAATCAGGAATTGTTGACCCTGCAAAGGTTACAAGGTCAGCACTTCAAAATGCAGCATCAGTTGCAGCAATGTTCCTTACAACTGAATCAGTTGTTGCAGATATACCAGAAGAAAATCCACCAGCACCAGCACCAAATGGAATGGATGGAATGTATTAATATTAATATTGATAAAAAGAGGATGCACCTTTATAGGATGTGTCCTCTTTATTTTGCTTTTACATATATAAAACCCTCTGTATAACTTACCATAATAAATATAAGATTAAAGCCAAAAGTTAGCTTTGAATTATTGGCGGAAGTTATATATAATTTATCTATGAAGGGAAGTGATTGTATGGCTTTAGATGAAAAGTTAATGAACTTGAAGGAGATACTAGGGAGCATGGACAGTGTTGTTGTTGGGTTTTCTGGAGGCGTCGACAGTACATTTCTTTTAAAAATAGCAAAGGATGTTTTAAAGGATAAAGTAATTGCAGTTACCGCATCTTCTTCTACTTTTCCTAAAAGAGAGATGAATGAGGCTATTAGTTTTGCAAAGCAAAATAATATAAAACATATGATAGTTAAATCAGAGGAACTAGATATAGAAGGCTTTTCTAAAAACCCTAAGGACAGATGCTTTTATTGCAAAAAAGAATTATTTTCTAAATTTATTGATATAGCAAAAGAAAATGGCTATAAATATGTACTAGATGGCTCAAATACAGATGATACAAAAGATTATAGGCCTGGTATGAGAGCTTCTAAAGAACTTGGCATAAGAAGTCCTCTGCTAGAGGCTAATATGTCAAAAGAGGATATAAGAATGTTATCTAAAAAAATGAATCTTCCTACATGGGACAAACCATCTTTTGCATGTCTTTCATCAAGGGTTCCATATGGAGAGGAAATAACAAAGCAAAAACTAAACATGATAGAAGATTCAGAGGAATTTTTACTTAAATTAGGATTTAAACAGGTAAGAGTAAGACATCATGGAGATATAGCAAGAATAGAAGTAGCTCCCAAGGAGCGAGAAAAACTATTTAATATAGAGGTTATGGATAAAATATCTGATAGGCTTAAAGAAATAGGATTTAAGTATGTAACATTGGATTTAGATGGCTATAGAACGGGAAGCATGAATGAAGTTCTTGATAGGAAGTGATAAAATGGAGAAGGACGATCTTAAAAAGCTGCTTGAAGATGTAAAGGATGATAAGGTTTCAATTGATGATGCTTTATTTGAGTTAAAAAAACTTCCCTTTGAGGATTTAGGGTTTGCCAAAATAGATAACCATAGAGCACTCAGGGTTGGATACCCTGAAGTTATATACTGCGAAGGAAAATCAATTGATCATATAAAAAAGATAGTTGAAAAAATGGATCAAGGGGATTCAAATATACTTGCAACAAGAGCATCTTGTGAAGTATATGCTGCAATAAAAGAGGTATGTGAGGATGCAGTATACTATGAACTCCCAAGGATTGTACTTATTAAAAAAAGGGAATTAAAAAAGACAAATGGAAAAATACTAGTAGTATCTGCAGGCACAGCTGATATTCCCATATCAGAAGAAGCTGTCATAACTGCTGAAGTTCTTGGAAACACAGTAGATAGGCTGTATGATGTAGGAGTCGCAGGAATTCATAGACTTTTAGCTAACGTGGATAAACTATATGAAGCAAGGGTGATTATTACTGTTGCAGGAATGGAAGGAGCTCTTGCAAGCGTAGTGGGAGGGCTTGTTGATAAACCAGTTATTGCCGTACCTACAAGCATAGGCTATGGAGCAAATTTCAAGGGGTTATCTGCACTTTTAACCATGCTAAACTCCTGCGCAAGCGGAATAGGTGTTATGAATATAGATAATGGCTTTGGAGCAGGGTATCTCGCGTCTATGATAAACAAAATAGGAGAAGACCATTAACCATTGTTTCATTTTAAAGTATGAAATAGATAAAGGGAGGAATTTTAATGAGGACTTTATATTTTGATTGCTTTTCAGGTATAAGCGGGGACATGGTTCTTGGTGCACTTATAGATTGCGGAGTAGACCCTAGGGAATTAAAAAAAGAACTGGATAAATTAAATATTGATGGATATAGTATAGAAATAAAGAAGTCAATAAAAAATGGCATAACAGGTACAGATGTAAATGTTATTATAGAAGAGCAGCATACCCACAGAAATTTTAAAGATATCGAAGATATTATAAACAATAGCGATTTAAATAAAAATGTAAAGGAACTTTCTATATTAATATTTAAAAAGATTGCCATAGCTGAAGCTAAAGTTCATGGTAAAACTATTGAAGATGTTCATTATCATGAAGTGGGTGCAGTTGATTCCATAATTGATATAGTTGGAGCTTCAATATGTATTGATATTTTGAAAATTGATAGGTTCGCTGCATCTTATGTAAATACAGGGATGGGATTTGTAAAGTGTCAGCATGGTATAATTCCAGTTCCAGCGCCTGCTACACTTGAGATACTAAAAGGTGTACCAATATACTCACTAGATATAAACACGGAGCTTGTAACCCCAACAGGGGCTGCTATACTTGCATCTGTTTGTACAGAATATGGTCCACTTCCTAAGCTAACCATAGAAAAGACGGGTTATGGGTGCGGCAAAAAAGACCTTGAGATACCCAATTTATTAAGAGTTATTATAGGAGAAGAAAAAAAAAAGAACGAACATATATGATTGAATCTAACATAGATGACATGAACAGCGAATTCTATGAACATATAATGAAAAAATTATTTGACTTAGGTGCTCTTGATGTATTCCTAACTAATATAATAATGAAAAAGGGAAGGCCTGCAATAAAACTATCAGTTCTTACAGAAATAGGAAGTATAGACAAAATATCAAACTTTATTTTTTCAGAAACATCTACAATTGGAATAAGGTATTATCCTGTTTCAAGAGAGGTACTTGATAGAAATATTATAAAGGTTCATACTAAGTATGGCTCATGCAGAGTTAAGATTGCATATAGAAACAAAACTGCTGTAAACTATGCTCCTGAGTATGAAGATATTAAAGTGTTAGCCCAGAATAATGGTATACCCATTAAGGAAATATACAATGAAGTAATAAGAAACATTGACATTTAGAGCGAAAACAATCTATAATTGAAAATAAAATTTATATCTCGTTAATTATTAGAGATTTTATACTTTTATAGTTTAAATTTAGATAAGGGGTGGTTAAAATTAGTATTGAATCAAAAATTATAAAAAAAGGTATCACGTTTGATGATGTATTATTAATTCCGCAAAAGTCGGAAGTATTACCTAGGGATGTTAATCTTTCAACTCAGCTTACAAAACAAATAAAGTTAAATATTCCTATTATGAGTGCAGGAATGGACACGGTTACAGAAGGAAGGTTAGCCATTGCAATTGCAAGGGAAGGCGGTATAGGCATAATACATAAAAATATGTCCATAAAAAGGCAAGCTTCTGAAGTAGATAAAGTTAAAAGATCTGAGCATGGGGTTATTACTGATCCTTTCTACTTATCCCCAAATCATAAAATATCCGATGCGCAAAAGTTAATGGAAAGGTATAGGATATCAGGAGTCCCAATTACTGAAGGCTCTAAATTAGTTGGTATACTTACAAATAGGGATTTAAGATTTGAAACAGATGACACAAGGCTTATATCTGAGGTTATGACAAAAGATAATCTTATAACTGCACCTGAAGGTACAACCTTAAAAGAGGCTGAGGGAATACTAAAAAAGCATAAGATTGAAAAGCTTCCTCTTGTTGATGATGATTATAATTTAAGAGGGCTTATTACAATAAAAGATATAGAAAAAGCTTCAACGTATCCTAACTCTGCAAAGGATGATAATGGAAGGCTGCTTGCAGGCGCCGCTGTTGGTATAACTGCTAATATGATGGAAAGGGTTAAAGCCTTAGTAGATGCTAGAGTTGATGTAATTGTTCTAGATACTGCTCATGGCCATTCTAAAGGTGTACTTGAAGGAGTGCGCACTATTAAAAACAAATATCCTTCACTGCAGGTTATAGCTGGTAATGTTGCTACACCTGAGGCTACTAGAGATCTTATATTATCTGGAGCGGATTGTGTAAAGGTTGGAATAGGACCTGGATCAATATGCACTACAAGGGTTGTAGCAGGTGTTGGAGTGCCACAGCTTACTGCAATTATGGACTGTGCTGAAGAGGCTGCTAAAACTGGTACACCTATTATTGCAGATGGAGGGATTAAATTCTCTGGAGATATTGTAAAAGCAATAGCGGCTGGAGCAAACGTGGTTATGGTAGGTTCTCTCCTTGCAGGAACAGAAGAAAGCCCTGGCGAAACTGAAATATATCAAGGAAGAAGCTACAAGGTTTATAGAGGCATGGGATCATTAGCTGCAATGCAGTGTGGAAGTACTGATAGATACTTTCAAGAGAATCAGAAAAAGCTTGTACCAGAAGGAGTAGAGGGAAGGGTGCCATATAAAGGACCTTTATCAGATACAGTATTCCAGCTAATGGGAGGACTTAGAGCTGGTATGGGATACTCTGGTACACCTACAATTGATCACTTGAGAAAAGATGGAAAGTTTGTAACTGTTACATCAGCAGGATTGAGAGAAAGCCATCCTCATGACATACAAATAACCAAAGAATCACCAAACTATACCATTGATAAATAAATAGGAGGATGAGCCATGAGAAAAAATGAATTGGTTTTAATTATTGACTTTGGAGGCCAATATAGTCAGCTTATTGCAAGAAGAGTTAGAGAAAACAATGTATATTGTGAAATAGTTCCACACCATATTTCTATAGAAAAAATTAAAGAAAAAATGCCAAAGGCTATTATATTAACTGGAGGACCAAGCAGCGTTTCTGACGAAGATGCTCCAACAGTTGATAAAGAGATATTCAACTTAAATGTGCCAATACTTGGAATATGCTATGGATGTCAGCTTATTGGACATTTACTTGGAGGAAAAGTAGAAAAAGGCATTGATCGTGAATATGGAAAAGCAGATATAAAATTTGAAACTAAAAGCATGCTATTTAATGGAATTGACCAAAACTCTATATGCTGGATGAGTCATACATTAATGGTTACACAGGTTCCGGATAGATTTACTATAACTGCATCCACACCATCATGCATGGTTGCTGCCATGGAAAATGAAAAAAAGCATATATATGCCCTGCAGTTTCATCCAGAAGTAAAGCATACACTTATGGGAGATAAGATAATAAAGAACTTCATTTTTGGCATATGTAATTTAAAAGCTGATTGGGACATGGGCTCATTTACAGATGAAAAGATAAACGAAATAAAAAATACTATAGGGGACAAAAAGGTAATTTGTGCGTTGTCTGGAGGGGTAGACTCCTCAGTTGCAGCTGTTCTTGTGCATAAGGCAGTAGGAAAACAGCTTGTATGCATATTTGTAGATCATGGCCTTCTTAGAAAAGATGAAGCAGATCAAGTAGAGAAAACATTTAAGGAACAATTTGATATGAACCTTATAAGGATTGATGCAAAGGATAGATTTTTAAGCAAGCTGTCAGGTGTGTCAGATCCTGAGAAAAAGAGAAAGATAATAGGGGAAGAATTCATTAGAATATTTGAGGAAGAATCAAATAAACTAGGAGATATAGATTATCTTGTCCAAGGAACAATATATCCTGATGTGGTTGAAAGCGGAACAAAAACTGCAGCTAAAATAAAGAGCCATCACAACGTTGGAGGCTTACCAAAGGATATGAAATTAAAGCTAATTGAGCCTTTAAGAGAGCTATTTAAAGATGAGGTTAGAAAAGTGGGAGAAGAGCTTGAAATACCAGATAATATAGTTTGGCGCCAGCCATTTCCAGGACCTGGACTTGGAGTTAGAGTCCTTGGAGAGGTAACAGAAAGTAAACTTGAGATAGTTCGTGAAGCTGATGCAATATTTAGAGAAGAGATAGCAAAAGCAGGACTTGACAGGGACATATGGCAATATTTTGCCTGCCTTCCTAATATAAGAAGCGTAGGAGTTATGGGAGATGAAAGAACCTATTCATATACCATAGCCCTAAGAGCAGTAAACAGCACGGACGGTATGACAAGTGATTGGGCAAGAATACCTCATGATGTTTTAGCAAAGGCATCTAGCAGAATAGTAAATGAGGTCCCCAATGTAAATAGAGTAGTATATGATATAACAACAAAACCACCAGCAACCATTGAATGGGAATAAAAGAAGACAAAA
>DIRE01000074.1 GCA_002426575.1 Clostridiaceae bacterium UBA5444
TAAACCTTACCTGAACTTCCCTGATACACTCTTCTTTCAGAAAAGATAGGATTCTTATCGGCCTCGCCTATTTGATAAGTAGGAATAATGACTTTCTCTTCCCAAACTTTAACACCGGTAAATTTATCACTCATTTTTATTACCTCCTAAGCAATTATCTTCTTAAATTCATATCCTTCTCTATCAATTCCATCTCCAACTTTATATACTAATTCGCGCGTGATTTCATATTCACACTTTAAATAACGCATTTTGGCAATTGTATTATCTTTAGTAGTATATATTAAAATAACTGATTTGTTATTCTTTCTTGCATAATCTTCTGAATAATTTAGCGAAAAACGACCTATCCCCTTGTGCTTGAATTTATCGTCTACCACTAACATAGAAATTGAGATTGTTTCTTTATTAAGCCCATTGATCTTTAGCCATGCAGCAGGAATTGAATCTGCCATTATAACAAAGTTTTCTTCATACGGGTCTGCTTCTTCTCCAAAAGCATTATACCATTCATCTAATGTTACTATATTTTCATGCAATATTTCTCTGTTTTGCTCGTATACGTTATGAATAGATGGAATCAGTTCTTTATTTAAAGTTAGGGCAATTAGTTTCATTAAATAATCCTCCCTCTATAATCTTAATTTTTCTTCATTTACCCCCCATAATCTAGACTTACACAAATATGAAAACGGTCTACAAAGCGCATAGGCAGTCTATATTTTGTGCTAAAAATACTACAGGTTATTAATTTAATAGTTTTCAGTCAACATATATACCTCTTTGCCAAATTTAATCTCCTTACGCAAGTATTCTATCTGGTTTTCAGCATCATGCTTTTCAATAAAATCTTTACTACAAAATGCTTTATGTGAATCTTTCCATGATAATGAATGAATCTCTGCTGCTTCTTGGATATTTTTTTCCGATACTTTTATAAACATTTTAGTTTCCTCCGAAACAATCTGTTGTTTAAATTACTATTTATTTTGTAACACAATCAATAAAATGCTATCTTATCATACTTAATCTGATAAAAATTCAATGCATCTTCAAACGCAAGATTTTCTTTATTTTCATATAAAAATTTTCTAAACAGCCTCGGAGTATTCTCTAAGTTAGAGTCCCCCAAAATCTTTGTGAGAAATTCCATCCATTCATCAATTGGCAAATCATAATGATAATCGTCAGCTTCTTCAAAATCCACTGTAACCCCAACAACGCAACCTTTGTTGCCTATCCAAATTTTATAGTCTACCACCGTTGAAACCTTAATACTTTTCCCATGCTGATAACCAGACTTTAACCAATAATCACTGTACATATTTGTTCATAAACTCCTTTACAAGTTTCCAATTAGGCTCTTAACTAACAATTTAATCTACTTTCTATTGCCATTTTCATCAAATCTCTTTCTCAACTCAATTTCTGTTGGTACTATTGTTAAACACAAAATTACTGTTTGAATAAACATTATGATAATACAAAAATCCCCTAATACATCACAACCACTATTCCTAAAAACAACTAATAGCACAATGGTTACCATATCCACATAAAGAGTATTTCTTCCGCATTTCGGGAGAGCAAAGCAAGGATGTTAATAGCTCATGTTTATCATCCGCTAAACTATAAGTTTTACTTATTTTTACACTTCTTGTTTATATAAAAACTACCAATTACTGTAGCAGAGAAGACAACCACAATAAATACAATTGCAAACGGAAGCATTTGATTCTCATCCATGAATCCTAATTCAACTCTGTACCCTAAATAAGACATAATATATAGCAACAAAGCAGCAATTAAAGTAATTGTGCCAATCGCTTTGCACAGCTTTTTCTCATTATATTTAGCCTTTTCTTCAGCAGATGCTGTATTATATCCTGCTATGAGCCAACTGCCTTTTCCAAGAAACAGGAAAATACTAATTGCCAGAAACACTGATGCCATTACTATAACAAAAATTACAGACCTCATAACTTTCCCCTCCTTAAGGTGATACCTAATCTAATTACTCTAATCTAATTTTTGATAGTTTATATACGTTAATACAAATTGATATAAACATAATAGTAACCAGCGGTATTAGTAATTTGACACTAAAACCTCTACTTGTCATAAGTTTAAACCCCCACGTAGCGGGGAACACCTTACCAATATCCTCAAGTACCTTTGGGAGCATACTAACTGGGAACATAATTCCTGACAGCATAATTGAGGGTAAAAATATAAATTGTGATATCATTGTGAGCTTTGATAAACTTTTGATATACAGCCCTAATATAGTCCCAACCATTAAGCTTGCCATAATAAAAATTGTGAGCGATAGAAAATAATGAATTAAATTTATAGGAGTTTTTGCACCAAATGCCAATGGAGATATAAAAAATATCACAAGGCTCATAATGAAAAGATGAATAAAAGCTGAGATAAAGTTATTGATTGACGCTGCCCATAATGGTATTCCGCCCACCTTATATGCCTTTTTAATTTCACTTCCATACAACTCAACTAGTGGTGTGGGTGCTCCTAAAATAGCTCCCATTGTCACCCCAAATACGGTCATAGATTGGATTAATGTATCCCTAGCGACAGGGTTGATTGATGTAAAAATTCCGCCCATAAAGGCAAAAAATACAAGTGGCACTATGTAATAGGTGAGAAGTACGCCTTTATTTCTAATATCAAGTTTCCACTGTAAGGTTATCCCATACAAAAATGCGCTCATGATTTTACTCTCCTTGCTATGTCCATAAATTTTTGTTCGAGTGTGGCTCTTTCAATTTTTACATCAATAACGGCATTGTCTGTCTGCTTGCAGATTTTAAGTAGTTCATACAATGTATCCCCAATATTCGTAGAAGTGAATACACAATATTCTTGTTCATAGTCGGCGTTTTGCAATGGTCTTTCAGTTTTGATATAAATTCTATTTTTCCCTGCCATTTTACTGGTCAACTCGGCTATTGAGCCATTAAAAGCAATTTTCCCACCTTTTAGTATAGCAATTCTATCACAGAGATTCTCTACTTCTGCCATATCGTGGCTTGCCATAATAATTGTTTTCCCTTGTACTTTCAATTGGCGTATTTGTGAATGTAGAGATACTCTACCCTCTACATCAAGCCCTGCAGTTGGCTCATCAAGAAATATAATATCGGGATCACCTATGAGTGCAAGTGCTAAATGCAGACGTCTTTTTTGTCCTGTAGACATTTCCCTGTATTGCTTGTTTTTTAGCTGTACAAGATCAAAAGCATTAAAAAGCTCAAGGTCTATTTGTACTTTTCTCCACTTGCAAAACAATTGATATGCCTCTATCGCCTTAATATTTGCTGGAAGTGATGAGGATTGAAGTTGCACCCCTATACTTCCATTTACCGTAATATTTCCGCTATCATATTCACGAATACCCTCAATACATTCAAGAGCGGTAGTTTTCCCTGCCCCATTAACGCCTAGCAAAGCAAATATTTCACCACGCCTTACAGCAAAAGAGATATCTTTAATTACAGTATTCGTTCCATAGCTTTTTGTTAAATTCTCAATTTGAAGGGCTTCACTCATAAATTTTATACCTCCATATTTGGGATCTCTATTTTCTGAAAATAATGTGTTTCAACTACTGGTGCCATTGATTGATCATATTCTTCTAGTAACGAAAAAATATCCTTTACTATATAGTCATCTAAATAAATTATATTTGTTTTACTTCCATTTAAATATACCATGAAGTTTCTGCATTACCCTCAAGTTGAGAGATTTTGCTGTTGTTTGAGGCTGTTACTATGTCATCATAAAATCC
>DIRE01000090.1:0-914 GCA_002426575.1 Clostridiaceae bacterium UBA5444
GCCAAAAGTGGGCGTCCAAATGAAACAATATCACAAGCTTTTGTATCGAATGCATCATTAATTACATCAGGATCATCCATCCTACCTGCAAGAATAACTGGAACATCTACAACCTTCTTAACTTGTCTGCCAAATTCCCTGTACATTCCTTTTTCATTAAAATACATTGGTGGATGATTCCAATACCATGAATCATAAGTTCCTGCATCAACGTTCAGCATATCGTAACCTGCTTCTACCAGTATCTTAGCAGCTTCCAATCCTTCTTCCATGTCTTTACCAACTTCATCAAATTCTTCTCCAGGTAATGCACCTTGGCGAAGTCCCTTCATCATACTCTTAACACTAAAGCGCAGTGAAACCGGGAAGTCCTCACCACATTGTGCCTTGATTCCTTTAACTATATCAGTTGCAATCTTTAAACGGCCTCTTAAATCTCCGCCGTATTCATCTGTTCTTTTATTAAAGAAGGCTATCGCAAACTGATCTAAAAGGTATCCCTCATGTACAGCATGCACTTCAACTCCATCAAAACCACTCTGCTTTGCAATTACTGCTGATTTTACAAAGTCTCCTATTAATACTTTTATCTCTTCAGTCGTCATTGGGTTATGAATTATCCTCGGGTCAAAACGGTTTTGCGCCTCTGAAGGAGCAATTGGCTTTTTATACAATCCAGGCATTGCAGAACGTCCTAGGCCACCTGTTATTTGTAAAAATATTTTTGCACCATAAGCATGAACTCTTTCATTCATTGGAGCTGTTGACATATGAAAGCATAATGGATTATAAGTTGGACAAGGAAGCCCTTGTTCTGGCATTTCATTATAGTCAACTGCACAAATACCTGTAATTATTAAACCAGTACCGCCTTTTGCACGCTCAATGTAGTATTCTTGTGCATTTTCATTAAA
>DIRE01000090.1:1140-9307 GCA_002426575.1 Clostridiaceae bacterium UBA5444
CCGCCATTAACATCTGAGTAGGCAACTAACCCCATAGGTGCCATGGCAATCCTATTTTTCAAGGTTAACTTATTAATTGTTATAGGTTCAAATAATCTATCTACCTTATTCATATATTATTTTCCTCCCTTGATAATTGTTATTTTTTTATCTTGGTTTTTCAAAACAGATTTAGTTATATATTCAGTTGTAGATTGGCTGCTCTTAATCATCTCCTGTTCCTCCTAATGTATATTTTTCGTTGGTGAATGAACCATATAGCTTAACATATTCAGTTCACCGAGTACATTCACCGAGCGTATTATGTATATATTGTAGAATTATTTAACAAAGTTGTCAAGGTCAACACGATGAAGAATCTCAAATTAAATTAGCGAAGTATCTAGCCTGCCTAATTTAAAACCCATAAAATATAAAACCTCACCAAAAGTACGAGGTTTTATATTTTATGGTCTGAATTATAAACTTTTTCTATTTCACAGCGCTTTTTTGAGGGTTAGGTGTTTTTATAACATAAACAGAGAATACACAATTCTGGTTAGCTTCTAAAGCATGTGGGATTTGGAGCGGGCTAACCACAATATTTCCTGTTTCAACTATTTGTGTTTCATTCCCGATTGTAATCGATCCTTTTCCTTCTATCACCTGAAAAAGAACATTCACTGGTGTCTTATGTGGGGGAACCTTTTCTCCTGGCTCCATAACCAAATTAACAATACCTATTTCAGGCATGTCTATAATAGGCTTACCCTTTACACCCCAACCGGTTTTCACGAATGGTAATTCATTTACTTTAATTACTTTCATTGTGCGCACCTCCTATAATATAATTTGTTTATACTACAACTAACCTAATATGCGGAAAATGCATAAGGCTATATGATTGATATTCTTATTATACTATTAGTATTACACGATTTCTTTGACGCAAGTCAATTTTCCAGGAAGTTTTATAAATTTTGTCGTTTGTTTCAGCAGCTAATTATATGGATATATAGTATCTGATAGATTTCTTTTTTAGTATTTTCATCAATAGCCAAATCCACTAATAGCTTATCAATTTCATTAAATATCATATTCTCTTTATAACCTTTATCAGGTCTTAACCAAGAACACATCATCAACCTATCAAAAGTGGATTCACAACTTTTCCTTAGACATATATCCAATGTAGTATCAAAGAAACTTTTATGATACTGTCTTTTTTAATTCAACAATTGCATCTATTGTGGGCAATCCTAGTTTCTTTGCTACATAATACCTAAGGTATTTATCCTCTAGCAGATATTTATCTTCGCTTTTAATAACTATAATGGGTTTATCTAAAGCCTTGTGTTTTTGATAATACTTCATTAATGCATTGACTTTACCTATATACGGTGGTGTATGAAATTTATCCTCATCGACAATAATCTCAGACATTTTAATTTTAATAACATTGTTATCCTTAATTGGTGTATGATCATTTATGATTCCATTGGCTTTTCTTGCCTTTTCAGTATTCTGATTATTAACTATTGTTTGTTTCTCTCCATGTAAACGATAAATTTCTTTTATTATTTTTTCTTTCAAAACATCTTCGTCAAAATAGTCAAGAATATATGTTCCACCAAGAACATTAAGATATTTTGTTATACCAGTAAAAATATCACGGGATATATTGTTACCATTTTTTTAACGTCTAACATAGCAGCTAATATCGCACGAACAATCATAGGATTACTTGAATAATTGCTTGAAAACAGCATTAAAGTTCTTGTTGCAAAATCGTTTGACAAAACTTCTGTTAATTCAAATGGATTAGATCTCTTTTCATCATATGTTAATTTCCCAATCCACCATAATCTCGACAAGGTATTCACTAATAATGATCTACGTTTGCTTTGACCATAAAAGAAATGTCTACTGATTTCTTTTTCTGTAGGAATGTTTTTATCTAAAGACCATCTATATCTAAGATAATCCCAGAATTGGCCATGTTCTAATCCAGACCATAGTCGCTCATCGGTTGCATCCGTTTCTGTCAATCCTTTCATCGCAGAATATAAAATCTTTATATTTGCTACATCACTTTCTTCTGGCTTTTCAAAAGACATATCCAAAGAAAAGTCAACAACCTCTTTTTTATATTCTAGAAAAGGGGATTGCCCATCAAAAAACTCTATTATCCACTCATTTGTTGGATTCATATACTTTCTGGCATTTGTTTTTAGATTGCCCTGTAGTGTATCTAAGGCATCTTGTTTCAAAAAATATAATTTCATATTTCTTCATCCTCCATTCCTATATCTATCATTGAGGATAATGCCCTTTTGATTGGTAAGCCTAATAATTTTTGCGAAAGTTGATATGTGGGAATGTCCTCCAAAATATCACTATCCAAGCTCAGTTCCGACTTCTTTAAAATTCTATCAATAGATTTATACCATCTATAGCTTTCATATTCATCTGTACCATTTTGCTTTAATGTTTCAAATGCATAAAGTAAAGTAGGCATAATAATCATAGAGTGTATCACCGGGAGATACGAAGGCATATTACAAATACTCTTATAATTATAAAAATCCTCATTTGAAAGCCAAATCTTGATTTTTTCCCCATTAATGTCGATTTGCATACCTTCATTATTATCGACATCTCTTCTTAAAATTGAAAATATTGAAGGTATCTTTGACATTTCATCCATTTCTTTTATTATATCGATGTTGGTTTGTCCGCCGATTCCTAATATACTGCCTTTTGAAATATTAAACATCATATTCCCGTAATCTTCATTAAATTTAGAATTTGTATAGTTATGGATATCTTCTTTAGCAACTATAAATGAACATATAGATACCTTACCATTCAATTTTGATTCAGATATTCTTTTAATATTTTCAGTATCACATGTTTTAAGTACATAACGATATGATGTTTGTGAACACTCAATATGGAATAAGTACTCCGCTTTATTTAAATCAATAAGATTTTGTAATTCCGCATTATTCATAATTACATTCATTTTAATAACAATATCTTGTATATCTCTCACAACTTGTATGTTAGAGATAAATGAACAACCTATATAATCATTTGAAAAGGAACTTAATACTGGATAAGGATATAATTTATAGCGAATATCCATACAAAGCCACCTCCATCGAGCAACTTTCTTCATAATCAAGCTCAAATATTATTGATATCTTTTGTTTCTCTAAAAATGAATTTAGAAATATCCTCCCATCCATAGAATTCAGTTTTTCGCTTTCACTAGATTCTAACCTTGCTGATTTTATTGAAGCATTAAAATTACTCTGTTCTCCGGAAAGCTTTACCATCACATACCCTTTCTGAGCACTTTTTTCTGGTGTTAGCATCAGTTTATATTCACTAGGCTTTACACCTGTATTAAAAAGGCGAGTTTGAACAGATCCTATTTCTGCCCACTTTTTAATCACATTTGTTCCATCAATATTCCCTGTTGCACCCGTAGGTGTACCTTTGCCATCAGATCCATTATTTTTCTTTCCCCGTGGGGTTCTAGCTGTACCATCAATAACATCATCATCTGTTGCAATATTACCATAATCATCTATTTCCTCATCTAGGGAATCTCCCTCTATTTTTGCAATTCCTGTAGGTATTTTAACTTTTTCAACTGCTTTAATTTCAATATCTTTTGTTTTATCTGTAATAGTTTCATCTTTATCATTTTGATTTTGATTTCGATTTTGGTTTTGGTTTTGTACCATAAATAACTCGTCAGGCAAATATTCACCAACACCTTCAGCATCTATTTCATCAGCAGCTTCGTTTCTCCCCATTTGTATTACAATTTCTTTTATATACCGGAACAGTTCGGTTCTTATCTTTTTAGCTTTCTTTTTATCCGAATGAAAACCTGGCTCCCAAGCATTATGCTGAGGTGTTTCCATTTCTCTAAAGAATTTGTTAACTTCCTTTCCCTTTAAAGTTAGTATTGCAGCAAATGGTATAGTGCTTGATATGTTAGGCTTATCAAATATTTTCATACCATTACTCCGGCTCAATAAAGCTCTTCGATGTAGTCCTGAAGATATCAATACTTTTAATTCTATTTCTCCCATACCCTCAAAATCGGTAACAAATGTTTCGCCTTCAGTTAAAGTGCGATAATAATTATATGTCCATTTAATATCATCCTTATAGTTATTTAGAACAAGCGCAAGTGTTTGTTGCGATATTTCAATATCGCCAACTTTAACAGCTATTTTGTTGTTATAAATAGCAACTAAAAAGCCTTCCAAAATTGATTTTACAATTTCGGCTTTCCATTCTTCTTCGTCGATAAATCCCATTATATATATATCTGTTCCTGTTCTGTTCCCACGGGAATATGTAGAATCAATATTCAATTCATAATTAACTGATGAATTTCTGGAGGTTTCTCCAAAATATCCTGTACCTTGAGTAATATTTCCTCCAGCATTTTTAAATGAAACAAGTTTTGAAACACCTTGCGTAGCGCAAAGGCCATCTTTATCAAAAGTACTATAAAATAAAGTCCTTAAATCAGAACAAGCATATGGTGCAGATTTTCCTATACCAAAACTTCCTCCATCCGAGTCACCCTTATCTGAAACTCCGGAAGACTTTACAAGGTTTTGCCAAGGTGTAGTATCATATTCTTTATCTGAACCAGTAAGGCCTGTTGTATTGAAATCACTGATTCTTAATACACATAGCCTTTTCTTATTCAAAGTTTTACTACCATTATTCAAAAAATCAACAGCTTTTTTATTATTTCTTGTACCCCAAAATTCTAAGCATTTTACCCATATATCTAAAAAATCACTACAACCTGGTAGCTTATTTTTATCAATATATATTTTTTGAAAATCCACTATAACTGGTTTATCGTCTTTCAAACGTGCGTCTAACGAATTTTGACATATCTCACGAGCCAATGAACTGTATATATTTGCTCTAAATGTTTCAATTCCAGCTTCGCTAATACCTGTTAACGATCCAAAATTATTCTCTGGAAAACGCCATCCAATACTCAATGAATTCACCTCAATTTAAACTTATTCTCTTTCGTACCATTATCTTGAAACTCTGAAGCCAATCTTCCAGTTTTGCAGAGCATGGAATACGAAGCCACTGCTCTGCACCATTAGTTTCACGGTTTCTCCTTTGACCTCTATATCAGCTATTTTACACCTCCGAACAGTTTATAAAGATATCTTCAAAGCGGTTTGCTTTTACCTTCATTGCAGCAGTCCTCCCACCACCTAAGGATATTCTATATGCTCTCTCACTTTTCTTTCTGCTTATAGATATTGATTCCTTATTTCGGCTAAGGATTTTTTCTATCTGCCCCTTATCAAGCGTAGCAATTTCGCTGTCTGTGAATCCTTCTACCCCGCAAACTAGCGCCATTGACAAATTAAATCCTCTTTCAATATAATCTTTTAACTCATTAATTTCACTTTTAGTAAAAACAAACTGCCAACTGTTATAATCCTCAGTTTTATTGTTTTGCTTATCCGCTCTGTATTTAATGTATAATCTACAATCACCGCTATTTGTTGTCAGATCATATATCCGCCTATTTTCATCACTCTCAACAAGGGCAGGATTTATATGGTTATTAAAAAGCATGGATAAAACAGCCCCATAATAAAAATCTGCTACCTTTATTTTAGACATAAGTTTTTCCCCCAATCCCTAACAAATTTCATTTTGGCACATAAGCTTTGTCTGCTCCATAACAGTGTCTACTGCTTTAGCAGTTTTATCTGGTGGATAGCCATATTTCTTGAGCAGCCTTTTAATTGTCATTTTCATCTTTGCCTGGACACTTTCACGGATTGCCCAATCAACACTTATATTATTTTTTATAGACTGAGTTAAGTCTCTTGCTATTTGTTTGAGGATGTCCTCGCCCATTATCTCCCTTGCCGATTCATTATCTGCCAAGGCGTCATAGAAGGCTAGTTCATCAGGAGTTAATCCAGTACTTTCACCACGTTTCTCCGCTTTACTAATCTGTTTTGCAAGCTCAATAAGTTCCATAATGACCTGTGTGGTTTCAATGGTCTTATTCTGATACTTTCTAATAGCAGCTTCTAGCAATTCGGAGAATTTCTTAGACTGCACAAGATTTTTCCTTGAGAAAGTTTTTATGCTTCCCTTAAGGAGTCTGTTTAAAAGCTCAACTGCAAGGTTCTTCTGCTTCATGCCCTTCACTTCTTCAAGGAACTCATCAGAAAGTATAGCTATATTGGGCTTAGAAAGCCCCACTGAACCAAGTATATCAATTACTTCATTTGAAGAAATCGACTTAGAGATCAGCTGGTTTAATTCGTTGTCAAGCTGAGAAGTTGTTTTCTTCTTATTATCATCACTAATCATTTTAACAAGGCTCGCCTTTACTGCTTTATGGAATCCAACCTCCACATTTAGACTCTCAGCAACATCGGTTGTAGCGCAAAGAGAATATGCCCTGGCCATTTCCGTTACTAGCTTTATATAATCGTTTTTTCTATCTTCACGAAGTCCAATAATATAGTCCATAGTTTCAACAATAGCCTGCATCAAGTTATGTCCTCTCATAGGCTTATCTATATACATGGTATGCATGCTTGGAACATCAAAACCTGTTAGCCACATATCGCGGACAATAACAAGCTTTAATTCATCATCTTCATCCTTCATTCGTTTAGCTAATGTCTCCCTACTGGCTTTAGTCCCTATAAAAGGTTGCCATTCCGCCGGATCAGATGAACTTCCTGTCATAACTACCTTAATTTTACCCTTCATTAAATCATCACTATGCCAATCAGGGCGCAGTTCTATAATCTGTTTATAGAGATCAATAATAATTCGACGGCTCATAGCAACAATCATAGCTTTGCCGCCTTCATTTTCCTGTGCTTGATCCCGTTTTTCAAAATGCTCAACAATATCTTTTGCTATCTGTTTTACCCTCTCCTCAGCACCAACAATAGCTTCAAGCCTTGCCCATTTGCTCTTAAGCTTTTCTTTTTGACTGTATTCCTGGTACTCGGTGATTTCTTCATATTCAGTATCAACATTAGGTTTCATTTCTTCGGGTAATTCAAGTTTTGCGATTCTACTTTCATGGAATATTTTAACTGTGGCACCATCTTCCACAGCCCTTGTCATATCATAGATATCAATGTAATCCCCAAAAACAGCACGTGTATTTTTATCAGCCAATTCTATAGGTGTTCCCGTAAAGCCTATAAATGAGGCATTAGGCATACTGTCACGCATATATTTAGCATATCCGTATTTAACCTCTGCTTCATTATCCCCTTTTACAACATCTGCGCCAAAGCCATATTGGCTGCGATGGGCTTCATCTGCCATAACTATGACATTCTTTCGATCAGTTAAAACCATACTACTATAATCTACTGAACCTTCAGCCACCTTATCTAATACATCGTATGAAGTTTTATCTTCCTTTACTTCATTATCAGATGGTGCAAACTTTTGTATGGTTGTAAAGATAATGCCTCCACTGGTACGGTTATTTAGCAGTTCTCTTAAATTAGCTCTGTCTGTAGCCTGCACTGGTGTATTTCTTAGAATATCCTTACTTTTTAAGAATGTCCCATAGAGCTGATCATCTAGATCATTTCTATCTGTAATGACAACAATAGTAGGATTTTCAAGTTCCTTGTCTATAACTAGTTTTCCAGCATAAAATACCATAGAAAGGCTTTTCCCACTTCCCTGTGTATGCCATACAACGCCTATTCTTCTATCTCCATTCTCCATAGTTGCACGCTCTGTGCTCTCAACTGCTTTATTAACTGCATTATACTGATGATACCCAGCTAATATTTTAATAGTTTGCATTGTTTGCAGGTGGAATTCCATACTTTCAGCGCGCATCATCCTGAATTAAGGTATAGTCGTTTACATTAAATGGAGGATTTGCAAGTACAAAATCTGATCTCAAGTTTTTATGAAGATCATTACCGAAAGTATCTGCATCCCTTTCTCCTAAATTACCATCTATACCACGGATAGCCAGGTTCATTTTGCATAGTCTCCAAGTTACAGCAGTATATTCCTGCCCGAATATGTGAATATCATCTTTTCTTCCTTGATTCTCTTCAACAAATCTTTGAGATTGAACAAACATACCTCCGGATCCACAGCAGGGGTC
>DIRE01000048.1 GCA_002426575.1 Clostridiaceae bacterium UBA5444
AACCCCATCTGGAGCAAGACCAAATAGGGAAGCAAAAGGAGCGGCCCGCTTCGCTTCCGGGTAAGGTCGCTGGAGGTGTCTGGTAACAGGCATCGTAGATAGATGATCATCCACGACAAAACTCGGCTTACAGATTTACTTATTCACTTTATAAAAAAGCATTCATCATATAGATGAGTGTTTTTTTATTATCTTTTTTAGCAGAAACTTAAGAATAAAATTAATTTCAATAGTGAATACATAAAATCTGTAGTATAATTGAATTTGTGATTTACTTATCAAATTTAACTATGAAAAATATATAAAAGATGATAAAATATTATATGGCTTTTGCAGAGAAGTCGCATAAAATATAGATTGTATCATTTTTTTCATGTCTGAGTTAAATTATTAACAATTCTATAAAAGGAGAGATTTATGTGAATCAAACAGGTTTGAACGACAATTGTGGGTGCAATTGTTCTTGTACTAATACAGAAAATCCAGCATCCACAATCGATATGGAAAAGGTTTATGAAATACTTAATAAGCATAAAGGTCAGCAAGGAGCATTAATGCCTATATTAAATGAGCTGCAAGATGTATTTGGGTATCTGCCAGAAGGGGCATTAAAAGAGGTTTCAAAAGCTATTGATATTCCATATGCTGAAATTTATGGGGTTGCAACATTTTATTCTAGATTTACTTTAAAACCAAGGGGAGAACATACAATAAGTGTATGTCTAGGTACTGCATGCTATGTAAAAGGATCAAAAGAAATATTTGCAAGACTTGTAGAAGAACTAGATGTTGAAGGAAGTGGAGATACAACTGAAGATGGGAAATTCACCCTTGAGGCAACAAGGTGTCTTGGATGTTGTGGACTTGCACCCGTAATAACAATTGATGAAGATGTGTATGGCAAACTTGTACCTGATGATATACCAAATATTTTAAAGAAATACTATTAAAAAGTATTTCTGATTTAGGTGTTAATAAAAAATGAAAGAACTATCATATCATATACTTGACATAGTTCAGAATTCAATTTCTGCAGGAGCAAATTTAATAGATATAGTTGTAAACGAAAATATATATGAAGACAAATTAGTCATAATAGTTAATGATAATGGAAAAGGGATGAGTGAATCCACAATAGAAAAAGTCAAAGACCCTTTTTTTACTTCAAGGGACACTAGAAAAGTAGGACTTGGTGTTCCACTTTTATATGCAGCAACTCAAAGATGTCAAGGCGATTTATATATAGATTCTAATTTGGGTAAAGGGACAAAGATTGTTGCTGTTTTTAAGTATAGTCACATAGATAGAGCACCCTTAGGCAACATATGGGACACCATGAAAGTAATTATTGGCTGTAATGAAGACGTTGATTTTACTTATACACATATTTATAAAGATCAATCCTTTAATATTGATACAAGAGAAATAAAAAAGATATTAAAAGAGGTGCCAATTACTTCTCCTGACGTGTTGGAATGGATAGGAGATTATATTAAAGATGGAATAAAAAGTATAAATGGAGGTACTTAATATGAAATCAATTCAAGAGCTTGAAGAAATAAGACAAAAGACTCTTCAAAAACTAAACGTTAGAAAAGATCGCTCAGGGACTAGAATAGTAGTAGGAATGGCAACTTGCGGCATTGCAGCAGGTGCAAGGCCAGTACTTACCACGATAATGGATGAGATAAAGAAAAATGATTTAGCTGATGTTGTTGTGGCTCAAACAGGTTGTATAGGGGTATGCAGATTAGAACCAATAGTTGAAGTATATAAACCTGGAGAAGAAAAAGTAACATATGTTCATATGACTCCAGAAAAGGCAATAAGAGTGGTAAGAGAACATGTTATGATGGATAAAGTAGTTAAAGAATATACCATTGGAGCAGCAGAAGAATAGATAATATTATAAAATTATAAGACATTTAGAAAATAAGTGCTTAAATCGTATGTAGGCTTAAGCATAGGGGGGTAAATATTATGGAAATGTATCGTTCCCATGTAATGATATGTAGGGGAACCGGATGTAGCTCTTCAAATTCTGAATTAATCGCTAAAAATTTTGAGGAAGAGATAAAGAAAAATGGCTTGGAAAAGGAAGTAATAGTTGAAAGAACTGGGTGCTTTGGTCTTTGCGCCTTAGGACCTGTAGTTATAGTATATCCAGAGGCTGCGTTTTATAGCCAAGTAAAACCTGAGGATGTAGCAGAAATTGTGTCAGAACACTTATTAAAAGGCAGAGTTGTTAAAAGGTTGATATACCACGAAGCAGTTGAAGAAGATAGGTTAAAATCTCTTGACGAAGTACCTTTTTATAAAAAGCAGGTTAGGGTAGCTTTAAGAAACTGCGGTGTAATAAACCCTGAAGATATAGATGAGTACATAGCCTTTGATGGTTATAAAGCACTTGAGAAAGTATTAACAGAAATGACTCCTGAGAGCGTTATTGATACTGTAAAACAATCAGGCCTTAGGGGAAGAGGAGGTGGTGGTTTCCCTACAGGAAACAAGTGGCAGTTTGCTGCAGCCTCTAAAGGTGACAAAAAGTATGTATGCTGTAATGCTGATGAAGGAGACCCAGGAGCATTTATGGATAGATCTGTACTTGAAGGGGATCCCCATGCAGTAATTGAGGCCATGACAATTGCTGGGTATGCAATAGGCTCTGATCAAGGATATATATATGTTCGTGCAGAATATCCAATAGCCGTAAAAAGGCTTACTATTGCAATAATACAAGCAAGAGAGTATGGATTGCTTGGTAAAAATATATTAGGCAGCGGGTTTAATTTTGATATTGAAATAAGACTTGGAGCTGGAGCATTTGTATGCGGAGAGGAAACCGCACTTATGCGTTCCATAGAAGGAAAAAGAGGTATGCCTACTCCAAGACCACCATTCCCTGCAGTAAAAGGTCTTTTTGGAAAACCTACAATACTAAATAATGTTGAGACTTATGCAAATATACCTCAGATAATAGTAAAAGGGCCAGAATGGTTCCGTAGTATGGGAACTGAAAAGTCAAAAGGAACAAAGGTATTTGCTCTTGGAGGCAAGATCCATAATACGGGCCTTGTAGAGGTACCTATGGGAACAACACTAAGAGAGATAGTGTATGATATAGGCGGAGGAATACCTAACAATAGACCATTTAAAGCTGCACAAACTGGAGGACCTTCTGGTGGGTGCATTCCTGCATCTGAGATTGATGTTCCAATGGATTATGATAATCTAATTGCATTAGGCTCAATGATGGGTTCAGGCGGATTAATTGTTATGGACGATACCACATGTATGGTTGATATAGCAAGGTTCTTTCTTGACTTTACGGTAGATGAGTCTTGTGGTAAATGTACTCCATGCCGTGAAGGCACAAAGAGGATGCTTGAAATACTTGAAAGAATTTGTGATGGCAAAGGGGAAGAAGGAGATATAGAAACCCTTGAAAAGTTAGCAGTAACAATTAAAAGTTCTGCACTTTGTGGTCTTGGGCAGACTGCTCCAAACCCTGTATTGTCAACTATTAAATATTTTAGAGATGAATACGAAGCCCATATTAGAGATAAAAGATGTCCTGCAGGTGTCTGCCAATCACTTCTACAATATAATATTGATAGTGAAAAATGTAAGGGCTGTACAATATGTGCTAAGAACTGTCCTGCAGGTGCAATTAGTGGGAAGGTTAAAGAGCCCCATGTAATTGATCAATCAAAATGCCTAAAATGCGGAGTATGTATGGTAAAATGTCCGTTTAAGGCTATAAGTAAAAGATAAAGGATGGTGGCTATAATGGAAATGGGTAATGTTAATATAACAATTGATGGTATTAAAACATCTGTACCAAAGAATTATACTGTTTTAGAAGCAGCTAAAGGTTTAAATATAGATATACCTACTCTTTGTTATTTAAAAGATATAAATGAAGTAGGAGCTTGCAGGATGTGTGTGGTTGAGGTTAAAGGAGCTCGTGCACTTCAAGCATCATGCGTTTTGCCTGTAAGCGAAGGAATGGTTGTTTATACTAATTCAAAGGCAGTTAGAGAAGCAAGAAAAGCAATACTTGAACTTATTCTTTCAAGACATAATAGGGAATGTTTAGTATGCAGCAGAAACTTAAACTGTGAATTACAAAAGCTTTGCGAGGAGCTAAACGTAAAAGAAGTACCATTTAAGCCTTACCAGACCGAATATAAAATAGATGATTTATCTCCTGCAATAGTTAGAGATCCAAGTAAATGTATATTATGTGGAAGATGTATAAGCATGTGCAGAGAAGTTCAAGGCGTTGGAGTTATTGACTTTACAGGCCGTGGAGTTAAAACAAGTGTTTCTCCAGCCTTTGATAGATCTTTAAATGATTCTGCATGTATTTATTGTGGACAGTGTATAAAGGTTTGCCCAGTAGGAGCTCTTAGAGAAAAAGATGATACTGATAGGGTATGGGAAGCATTATCAAACCCTGATTATCATGTTATTGTCCAAACTGCACCAGCTATTAGGGTAGGACTTGGTGAAGAATTTGAAATGGAAAAAGGCGCAGAAGTTACAGGAAAAATGGTTTCAGCACTTAGAAGGCTTGGGTTTGACAAGGTATTTGATACAGACTTTGCAGCAGATCTTACAATAATGGAGGAAGGAACAGAATTGTTGGACAGAATTAAAAATGGTGGGAAGTTGCCAATGATTACTTCTTGTTCACCAGGATGGGTTAAATTCTGCGAACACTATTTCCCAGAGTTTTTAGACAATCTATCAACCTGTAAATCTCCTCATGAGATGTTTGGCGCTGTAGCAAAATCTTACTATGCTGAAAAGATGGGTATTGATCCTTCAAAGATATTTGTAGTATCTGTAATGCCATGTACAGCAAAGAAGTTTGAGTGCCAAAGACCAGAAATGGCTGCAACTGGATATGCTGATGTTGATGTAGTAATAACTACAAGAGAGCTTGCAAGGATGATAAGGCAGGCAAGAATTGAGTTTGCTAAACTTCCAGATGATAACTTTGACAATTTATTAGGCGAATCAACTGGAGCAGGTGTAATATTTGGTGTAACCGGAGGAGTTATGGAGGCTGCACTTAGAACTGTAGCTGATATTGTTACAGGAGAAGAGCTTGAAGACATTGATTATAGAGATGTAAGAGGCCTTGATGGAATTAAAGAGGCAGAGGTTCAAATTGGAGATATGAATGTAAAAGTAGCTGTGGCTAACGGAACCCAAAATGCTAAAACCCTCCTTCGCAAAATTGAAAAAGGAGAGGCTGATTATCACTTTATAGAGGTAATGGGATGCCCTGGAGGATGTATAAATGGGGGTGGCCAGCCAATTATTATGGATAAAAATGAAACAGAAGAAGTTAAGGCTCATAGATCAGATTCAATCTATAAAATAGATAAAAATATGCCTGTGAGAAAGTCTCACAAAAACAAAGAGGTTCAGGCACTTTATGATGAATATCTTGTAAAGCCAAATAGCCATAGAGCTCATGAGCTTCTTCATACTCATTATGTAAAAAGAGATAGGTTTTAAATTAATCATACGATGCATCGCAGTGGTGCATCGTATGATTTTTTATGGTAAAGTGTAGGGTATAATAGAAAATAGGTGATAAATATGAAAACAGTAAGTGTGTGCATTGGCAGTGCTTGTCATTTAAAGGGATCATATGATGTTATTAGCAAAATAAAAGAATATATAGAAAAAAACAATTTAGAGAATGAAGTTATTTTAAAGGCAGCATTTTGTACTGGAGAGTGTACAAAAGCAGTGTCAGTAATTATAGATGAAGGACCAGTAATATCAGTGAACTCTGATACGGCATATGAGTTTTGCAAGAAGTACCTTTGATAAGTAAGAGATAAGAAGTAAGAAGTAAGAGGTATAGAAGCGTTAAAAAGAGGAGCGAGATTAGTTATGAATCTTATAAATTTCTCCAAGGCTAACTGTAGGAGCTGCTATAAATGTATTAGAATATGCCCAGTTAAGGCGATAAAGTTTAAGGACGATCAAGCTGAGATTGTTGAGGATAGATGCATTGCTTGTGGGCAATGCCTAATTGAATGTCCACAAAATGCAAGATATATTAAAAGCGATGTATTAAAGGTTAAGGAAGCAATTGAAAATAAAAAGGTTATAGCAACCATTGCACCCTCTTTTGCTGGAGCATTTGATATGACTGATGAGGGACAGATTGTTACAGCATTAAAGACGTTAGGATTTGATATTGTTGAAGAGACTGCAGTAGGGGCAAGAATTGTAACAGCAGAGTATAATAATATTTTAACAGATTGGAAATACAATAATGTTATAACCACATGCTGCCCATCAGCAAATTATTTAATAGAACGTTACTTTCCATCTCTTACTAAATACATGCTTCCAGTGGTTTCCCCTATGTTAGCTCATGGGAAGGTTTTAAAGCATATATATGGTATGGAATCATTTGTTGTATTTTTAGGACCTTGCACAGCTAAAAAGTATGAAGCAATTGATTTTCAGCATGATGGCATAATTGATGCGGTAGTAACATTTGAGGAATTTGCATTATGGCTTAAAGAAGAAAACATAGATATTAAGTCTTTAGAGAGTCAAAAATTTGATAGAAGATCCGTGGCAATAGGAAGGAAGTATCCTGTTAAAAATGGTGTTATTTCAGGGCTTATGCCATGGTGCACGAAGAATGGTTTTGAACCAATAACCGTTGATGGTATAGAAGATTGTGTAAAAATAATGAAAGAGATAGAAAATGGGGATATAAAAAATGTATGTGTAGAAGTTAATATATGTAGAGGAAGCTGCTCTGGTGGTCCTGGTATGCCTGATGGACAGGACAATTATTTTAAATGCCAGAGCAAGGTTAAAGAGTATATGAAAAAGTCTGGCGGGGATACGGTCTGCGAAAATGTGGATTTGAGCAAAATAGATTTTGCTAATACATTTTTGGATAAAAGCATAGCTGAAAAAAAGGTTAGCGATGATGAAATAAGAAAGATACTAAAATCCATGGGAAAATATGAAGATAGGGATGAATTAAATTGCGGAGTCTGTGGGTATGACACATGCAGAGAAAAAGCAATAGCCATATATAATGGCATGGCAGAGACTAATATGTGTCTAAACTATATGAGAAATAAGGCGGAAAGCCTTACAAATGTTATATTTGGTAATTCACCTAACATTATAATTATACTAGATGAGGATTTGAATATAATTGAATTTAACCCTGCAGCAGAGAAAGCATTCAAAATAGAATCAGAGTATATAAAAAATAAACCCATTTCCATTATTCTAGGCAACAATGAATTAATAGAGGCCTTGAGCAGCAAGGAAGATATATTTTCCCAAAAGGCTTCATATAAAGAATATGATTTAATTACTTTACAAAATATTATACACCTTGAAAAGCAAGGTATAATACTTCTTATAATGAGCGATTCAACAGAAGAAGAGAAAAATAAAAAAGAACTTAAAATGGTAAAAGAAAATACATTAAATGCCGCCCAGGAAGTTATAGACAAACAGATGAGGGTTGTACAGGAGATAGCAAGTTTGCTTGGAGAAACAACTGCAGAAACAAAGGTAATACTAACTAAATTAAAGAAAATAGCAGAAGGGGAAGAAAATTAGATAATATGGATTACTTTATTGATGTTTCATATAATAGTATAAATAAATATGGTGAAGAGCTTTGTGGAGATAATGTTGACATAGTAAATACAGACGATGGAGTTATAGTTGTACTTGCAGATGGGCTCGGAAGTGGTGTAAAGGCAAATATATTATCTACACTAACCTCAAAAATTGCTGCAACAATGTTAAAAGAAGGTGCAGAAATCGATGAAACCGTTGATACTATTGTAAGTACCTTGCCGGTTTGCAGTGTAAGGAAGATTGCTTATTCAACATTTACAATAATAAGAATTTATTTTGATGGAAGAGTGTATTTAGCAGAATACGATAATCCTCCAGTATTTTTGTTAAGGGATGAATATATAAACAATATAGAAAAGCAAAAAAACTTAATAGGTGAAAAGACGGTATATGAAAGCCACTTTTATATGGATAATAGGGATACTTTAGTTGTAGCAAGTGATGGTGTAATACACGCAGGTGTGGGAGCAGTATTAAACCTTGGATGGCAATGGGATAATGTTGCAGATTATTTAAAGAGAAGAGCAAATAAAGAAAAGTGCGCAAAAAATGTTTCAACGGAATTAATATCTGTTTGTAAAAATCTTTATGAAGATAAACCAGGAGATGATACCACAGTTGTTGCAATAAAACTTAGGAAAAAAGAAGTGATAGATATATTCACTGGCCCTCCAGAGAAGCCTCAAAATGATAAACTTGTTGTAGACAGGCTAATGTCTAGTGAAGGAAAGAAAATTGTATGTGGAGGAACAGCAGCTAAAATTGTGGCAAGAGAGCTTGGGGAGGAGCTATATGTAAATATGGAAGAGATAAACCCTGATCTACCTCCTACTGCGAGAATAAAGGGGATTGATCTTGTAACTGAAGGGGTACTTACTCTTAACAAAACAGTTAAAATAATAAAAGACTATTGGGAAAGAGGAGAGGACTATAGGCTAGGGGATGATGGCGCTTACAAGCTTTCTAGGATTTTGATAGAAGACTCAACCCATGTAAACCTATGGGTTGGCAAGGCCATAAACCCAGCCCATACAGATCCTGATTTTCCCGTATTTTTAAGCAATAAACTAAATGTGGTTAATGAACTTCAAAGATTACTTGAGGACATGGGGAGAGCGGTTAAACTAACCTACATCTAAAGTTCACTCCTCCCTCTTACCTATTAACTCTTACCTTTTATATAATTTAATACATTTGTCATTGTAAGTTCATCAAGCTGTATAAAACTTTCCCTTTCAAATATGTCCCAAAGGTAGTGGGCATCTGAAGATTTTATAAGCCTTAAATACTTAATATAAGGGAAAGCTTTTTTAAATGTATCAAAGTCCATATTCCTCGATATTTCAGCTGCTTTAATGTCTAAATCAGGGGGTATAAAGCCAAGGTTTGATATTATACTATAAGAGTTTCTATCTATATGAGCAGGTATAGATACCCCACCAAATTCATTTGCTAAATTAACAACATTTGAAATTGAAATATCTGAAGAAGACAATAAAAGCTTATCAGTTTCACCTATAATATTATCTTTACAATCCATTATTACTTGTTCGCCAAATATATCCTTGTTGCTTTTTATATTTGGTAACTTGCTGTATATTAAATTTCCAAAATCTAATGCTGAATCAATAGACCTAAAATAGCAAAGCATATGAACTTCTTCTTTTGTTTGAACCTCAATACCTGGAATTAGCATTATTCCACTATCTAATGCAACCTTATTAATAGCTGGAAGGTTGTAGGTTGTATTATGGTCTGTTACTGATATAATATCTAGGCCTTTTAATATTGCCATGTTTACTATATTGTTAGGCGTCATATCCATATCTCCACAAGGGGATAGACATGAGTGAATATGTAGATCAATTGCATATTTCATTTCTTCAATCCTTTATTATATCATGAATTCTATAGCATATTTCGTAGCTGCTTAGTGAGGAACTTAATATAGGAATTTCCTCATCATCTGCTCTTTTTATTGTTTCTTCTTCAATCTCAGCGTTTTCCGGTATTATAATACATGACATTTCAAGGAGGGATGCTACTGCTATAGTATTTGAGTGAGTCTGTATAGTAACCCATGCATCTTTATTTTTGCCATGAGCCATTACCCAGCTTAAAAGGTCGCAGGAATAAACTCCTTTTACCTCCTTGTTAAGTCCTTTTTCCCCACCTTTAATTTGCATATCCATCTTCTCGCATAAATCTTTTACGTTCATTTCGTGCCTCCTAAATAATACTGCATATTAGCGATTTTTGTATTTACCCATTAAATTGACTGGACAAAAAGAGTCTTTGCGGCTGCCTGTTACAATATCTTCTGCAAAGGCTCTACAGGTTGGAGAGCCGCATATTCCGCAATCTATCCCTGGAAGTCCTGCCATTATATTTTCCATTGCATTCATCTTTTTAATTGAATTTGTAAGATCATTATCTAATTTCATAACAGAGCTTGGTTCAATTTTATTGCTCATTCGTATTATATTGTTTGTATACATTTCCATATACTTAGCATTTTCCT
Source organism: Clostridiaceae bacterium UBA5444 (assembly GCA_002426575.1). Lineage (GTDB taxonomy): Bacteria > Bacillota > Clostridia > Clostridiales > Oxobacteraceae > UBA5444. The sequence continues at coordinate 10,175 of DIRE01000048.1, forward strand.
CTTCATTAGTTTCTAACTTTTTTAGCCTCTTTGATATATTCTTAATATTATTTAAAGCAATAAACCTATTTTCCACAACAAGGGGGCCACCAATGCAACCGCCCGGACATGCTGACATTTCAACAAATGATAACTTATCGAGTCTACCCATTTCTATCTCTTCAAGTACTGATATAGCATTGTTTATGCCGCTTACTGTAAGGGTGGCATCATAACCTAAAGATTCAGCTTGGCCGCCAGCTATACTCCACATAAAGCTATCAATTGAAGGACTTTTTTTAGTACCAATGCTATCTATAGTATTGGTTGATAAAAGTCTAACCATTGGGCCATAGATATCTCTTATAGAAATAACACCATCAATATAAGAGATTGAATCTCCAATAGGGTTTTTAATGCTTGTTGCCTTAGCAGGGCATGGAGTTATATAAAATATACCTACGTCATTTAAAGGTATATTTTTTTCTTTAGAGATTTTCTCTTTTGCGAGTCTTGCAGTAATCTCAAATGGGTTTTTCATATCTAGTAAATTATCTATTAAATCTGAGAATCTTACTTGTATAAGCCTAACTATTGCAGGACATGAAGAACTAATAACGGGTTTATTTTCATAATCTTCAATAACGTCTTTTAAAATAGCAGAGATTATTTCAGCACCTGGTGTGCTGTCATAAACATCATCAAATCCAAGTAGTTTAACAGATGAAATAATCATATCTGGAGAAGCATCATAACTGAATTGGCTATATAATACAGGAGAGAAAATTGCTACATTATACTTAAACTTTTTTAGAATATTAAAATCATCTGTAATAGCATTTTTGGCGTGATTAGGACAAACCCTAATACATTCACCACAATCTATACATCTTTCTTTTATAATATGTGCTTTCCCATTTTTAAGCCTAATAGCTTCCGTGGGACATATTTTAAGGCAATACGTGCATCCAATACATTTTTCGGATTTTAATATAACTGAGTGGAAATAATTTGTATCCATTGACTATCACCAGCCTATATGTTTAATATCATTGTTACCTTAGTATAGCATCCAAGTTTAGTCTTGATGTCAAATGAATCAGAACACTTTTTCATATTAGACAACCCCATACCTGCTCCAAATCCCATTTCACGTATCTCGTTAGATGCGGTAGAGTAACCTTCCTGCATAGCAAGTTCAATATTTTCAATGCCAGGACCCCTATCTAAAGCAACTATTTCAATAAAATTTGGATATATATTTACAGTTATTTGTCCGCCTTCTGAGTGAATAACAATGTTTATCTCTGCCTCATAGGTTGCAATTGCAGCGCTTCTTATAATTGTAGGGTCAATCCCAAGCTGTCTTAACAGTTTTTTAATGGTACTCGATGCTTGACCTGCCTGTGAAAAATCGTTTTTTTCAATATCAAATTTATAGCTTATGCTTGTTTTATTTGGACTATTAAAATCCATAGTTAATCCTTATTATTTAACTGTATACCACTTAGGCCTGCATTATACAATTTACCTGATGCGGCATATAGGGTATCCTCAGTATTCATTAAAATCATTTTATTTTCCATGGCAAGCTTAATTATTTCGGCATCGGGCTTTTTATTCCTTACAAATATTATAGCAGATACATCAATCATTTCAGCTGTTCTTATTACTTGGGCATTAGTTAGCCCTGTAAGAAGAAGTGTTTTTTTAGATGCAAAGGCAAGTACATCGCTCATTAGATCTGAACTAAATGCATAATCAACATCGTAATCTAAATATTCTTCTCCACACAGCAATTTAGCGTCTAAAACAGATTTAACTTTCTCAAGTTTCATTCACTTGCGCTCCTTCCACAGATAAAAAATAAACGGGACTTATAATAATATTTTAGCACACGTTAAAGAAATATCAATGTAATAAAAGTTGACTTTCAAATATAATACAATATAGAATGAGATATATAAATTTATACATGATTAAGAGGATGTGGTAACTTTTATGAGAAATAAAAAAGTAGTAAAGTATCTAATAGCAGCTTTAGTAGTATTAACAACAATTATATTTATATCCGGATGCAGTATAGACATTGAAAAATTAATGGAGGGCGGGCAAAATAACAATAAAGAACTTGTAGTAAAGTTTATAGATGTTGGTCAGGCAGATAGCATACTTGTAAAGACACCATCTCAGAAATTCATACTTATTGATGGGGGAAGCAATTCAGGTTCCCAAGATTTGGTGAATTATTTAAAAAAACAGGGAGTTAAAACCATAGATGTATTAATTGGAACACACCCACATGAAGATCACATTGGGGGGATAGATGATATAATATATAGTTTTGATATAGAAAGTTTTTATATGCCAAAGGTTACTACAAATACTAATACATTTAAAGATGTTTTATATGCTGCAAAGAAAAAAGGAATTAAAATTAATACAGCGAAAAGTGGTGCACCTATAGACATTGAGGATGGTATAGATATAAAAATGGTTGCCCCAATTTCCAATAAATATGAAAGCTTAAACAATTATAGCGGAGTTTTGAAGATGAGTTATGGCAAGGTATCATTTTTATTTACTGGCGATGCTGAAAAGATATCTGAAAATGAAATGTTAGATAATAATGTAGATCTTAAGTCCACCGTATTAAAAGTTGGACATCATGGGAGCAATACATCGACCACTAATAAGTTTTTAAACAGTGTAGGTCCTAAGTATGCAGTTATAAGCTGCGGGAAGGGAAATGATTATGGACATCCTCACAAGGAAGTTATAAACAGGTTAAATAAAAAAGGGGCTAATATATATAGAACTGACAAAGATGGAACAATAGTTATTGCAACTGATGGAGATACTATAAAAGTTACAAAAGATAAATAATATCCAAGGTAGCATCTAAATTGTTACCAATTTGTATTTATATTTTAGAGACCCTTTGATATAATAGAATAATTAGATGGTAAAAATATTTATAATTAAGATATATTAAGGAGATTTAATGATGGAGCCTTCAAATAAGAAAAAAAATAGGAAGAAACATATTGCTTTAATTATAATTTTATGTATACTTGTACCTATTATAGTGGTAGGTTCGTACTATTATTATATATTGTATTTAAGAAAAGCACCTACAATTGTCCCTGTAGGGGATGTATCCTCGGATGCAGAGCTAATTGATCTACCAAAGGATGAAGAGTCAGGTATAGACAATATAGTATTGTTTGGAGTAGATGATAGGGAACCAGGTCAGCATGGAAATACAGATTCAATAATGATTGCAACTGTAGATAAAAACACTAAGGTTATAAAACTTACATCAATTATGAGGGATTTATATGTTCCAATAGGCTCTACAAAAAATATGAATAGGATAAATTCGGCATATTCAGCTGGTGGACCAGAACTTGCTCTTAAAACATTGAACAATAATTTTGGCCTCGACTTAAAATATTATGCAATAATAGACTTTTTTGCTTTCCAAGAACTTGTTGATGAACTTGGGGGAGTAGATGTTGAAGTTAAAGACTATGAGGTAGATGAAATAAACTATTATATAAAATCTGTAAATGGATCTAAAGCAAAATTGATTGAAGGGTCAGGATTTCAGCATTTAAATGGACAGCAAGCCTTGTCTTATTCTAGAATTAGGAAAGTTGGAAATGGAGACTGGGAAAGAACTGAAAGACAAAGAACCGTGATTAAATGCTTAGCAGAAAAGGTGAAGAAAGTTAATATAGTGAAGATACCACAATTACTGACCACATTAACAAACTATGTACAGACTAATGTACCTCTGCCGAAGATAATAAGTTTAGGGACTACGGCTTATAAGTTTAGCGGGGGGATTGAGTCTATGAGAGTTCCTGTAGAGGGCTACTATGAAGGCCAAACCGTACATGGAGCTCAAGTACTTGTACCAGATATAAATGCAAATGCGCAGTTTATAAAAGAGTTTATATATGATATAAAGGTGGCAGCATACAAAGATGTACCATCTTATATGCAGAATAATTTCCATATGGATGACGGTGTTACATCATCTAAGCCAAAGGCTAATATACCTGATTATAGTACACCAACTATTCCTTCAAAGTCTGATGATGAACAGTCAACACCTATTCCAGATGTAACTCAAGCACCTAAAAAAGAGGAGCAGCCTGAGAAAGAGCAAACGCCTGATCCGACACCTACTCCCGTAGAAGAGGATGAGGAGGCAACACCAATTGCAGATCCAACTCCAGCGGAAGGCGAGGCATCTGATGTGATATCAAACGCGGAGTAGAGTTTAACATATTATATATAATTAAGGAGAGATTAAATGGATAATCCACAAGTTACCATATTAATGGAAGATGGGGGAAAAATAATTATTGAACTATATCCTCAAATAGCTCCAAACACGGTAAATAATTTTCTGTATTTAGTGCAAAAGGGGTTTTATGATGGCTTAACATTTCATAGAGTAATACCAGGATTTATGATCCAAGGGGGAGACCCAGAGGGTAATGGAATGGGAGACCCTGGGTATTCAATAAAGGGAGAGTTTTCATCTAATGGATTTAAAAATGATTTGTTGCATGAAGCCGGGGTCATATCCATGGCAAGGGCTGCTGATCCTGATTCAGCGGGTTCTCAATTTTTCATAATGGTTGAGGATGCACCACATCTTGACGGAGAATATGCAGCTTTTGGTAAAGTAATTGAGGGAATGGAAGAGGTTAAGAGTATAGTTTCTGTGAAAACTGATTTTAGGGATAAACCTCTTAAAAAGCAAAAGATGAAAACTGTTAAAGCAGAGCTTTTTGGACAAAATTATAAAGAGCCAGAAAGAATATAAGCGGCGACCGTTTTTTAGTAAGCGGCTAAAGCCGCTTTTTATATGTGGAGGTGATAAGTAAATGGCAGTATTTGCTATAGGAGATCTTCATCTATCATCAGCAAATCCTAAACCAATGGATATATTTGGTGAAGAATGGGTAGACCATTGGAATAAAATATCTTCATATTGGATGGATAATGTAAATGATACGGACTACATAATAATACCTGGGGATATATCTTGGGCCATTAAACTTGATGAAGCAATACCAGACCTTATTAAAATATCTAATATGCCTGGAAAAAAGGTATTGCTCCAAGGGAATCACGATTATTGGTGGTCATCTCCATCGAAGATTAGAAAGATACTTCCTAAAAATATGGAGATAATACAAAATGACTTTGTTGATATAGGGGACTTTTATGTGTGCGGATCAAGAGGATGGTCTCTCCCTCAAGATGAGAGGTTTAGTGAGAGCGATGACAAAATATATAAAAGGGAGTTAATAAGGCTCGAGCTTTCGCTTTCAAAGGCAGCCGTATCTTCAGATAAACCCATAATAGTTGCTATGCATTTTCCACCCTTTGATGATAATGGCAAACCTTCAATGTTTGTTGATATTATAAAAAAATATAATGTGGTAAGCTGCGTCTATGGTCATTTACATAGCTATGGTACTGAAAAAGCATTTGAAGGTATATACGATGGAATAGAATTTCATTTAGTATCTTGTGACTATATTGGATTTAAACTAAAAAAAATAATATCATAAAATATGTTTTCAATACGCATAATAAACTTGAAACCATATGGAGGTGATATTATGACTGTAAAAAGTGATATTGAAAAAGCTATTGCAAGCGCTCAGGCTGCACAAGGAAGTTATGCAACATTTGCAAGTTCTACAGATGATAAATCAGCAAAGCAGATGTTTCAGCAAATGGAAAGAGACATGAAAAGGCATGTTGACCTATTAAATGGAAGACTTACCTATGTAGATGCAAATAATAACTTAAATCAGCAAGCAGGTAAAATGCAAAAACAATAGCTCTATAGAAAAGCTACTAACCACCCTAAAGTATATTGTACTTTAGGGTGTAAATTTTTCATATGGATAATGTCATAATTGTAATTCATGCAACTTTAATATATAATTTATTAAATTGTAGTAATTTATCAGACTAAAGTTAAAGAACTAATAACATTTTTTATATACAATTGTTTATTTTGGGGGTTGAGTAAAATGAAGCTACATGGTACAGCAAAAATTAACAGTTTAAATCATCTTGAAATAGGTGGATGTGATATGGTGGATATTGTAGAAGAATATGGCACACCTCTTTATGTAATGGATGAGAAGCTTATTCGGGATAATTGCATGGGGTATATAAATTCTTTCTCTAAAATATATGACGATTTTAGGGTTGCATATGCAGGAAAGGCATTTTTAAATATAGCCATGTGCAAGTTAGTTGAAGATGAAGGCTTTTATCTTGACGTGGTATCAGGAGGGGAGCTTTATACTGCTATAAAAGCTAATTTTCCACCAGAGAAAATAATATTTCATGGTAACAATAAAACAGAAGATGAGCATAAAATGGCTTTAAAGTATGGAGTAGGCAGAATAGTTGTAGACAATTTTAATGAACTTTATAAATTAAATGATGTTGCTAAATCATATAATAAAACCGTAGACATATATCTTAGAATTTCCCCTGGGATAGAGGCTCATACTCATGAGTATATTAAAACAGGGCAGATAGACTCAAAGTTTGGGTTTCCTATATATAGCGGCCAAGCCTATGAAGCAGTTAAAATAGCTTTAAGCCTTGAGAATCTAAATCTAATAGGACTGCATTGCCATATTGGATCTCAAATCTTTGAAAAGCAGCCATATAAAGATGCAGCCAAGGTTATGGTTGAACTTATTGCAGAAATAAAAAAAAGATGGGGCCACGAAATAAATGAGCTAGACATGGGAGGCGGCTTTGGAATATATTATACAGAGAAAGATAAACCAATGTCTACAGATGATATAGCATCAGCAATAGTAGGCGGGGTTATTGAGCATTCTAAAAAAGAGGGCGTAAAATTGCCAGCCATAATTGTAGAGCCAGGAAGGTCAATTGTTGGTAATGCAGGAACCACCTTATACAAAATAGGTGCAATAAAAGATATACCAGGTGTTAGAAAATATATATCAGTAGATGGGGGAATGGTTGATAATATACGGCCTGCACTATATAAAGCAAAATATGAGGCAGCTATTTCAGATAGGATGTTAGATTCAAAGAATGAGGTTGTAACTGTTGCAGGTAAGTGCTGTGAATCTGGAGATATATTAATTAAAGACATTAAAATGCCTAAAGTTAAGGAAAATGATATATTAGCAATATTTAGTACTGGAGCATATGGGGAATCAATGGCAAGCAATTACAATAGAATACCAAGGCCTGCTGTAGTACTTGTATATAATGGGAAAAGCTATGTTATCTCAAAGAGAGAAACCTATGAAGAAATAATTCAAAATGATGTGATACCAAATAGACTTTGCATATAGAATATTTTAAATCGGAGGTTCTTTTATGAAGGTAAAACCTAAGGCACTAAAAGAAGGAAGCACAATAGGTATAACTGCCCCTGCAAGCCCAATATATGATGAAGATAAGTTAAACAGGGGTATAGAGATATTTAAGAAACTGAAATTTAATGTAGTTATAGGTGATACTACAAGGCTAAGAAAAGGGTATCTAGCAGGAGATGATGATAAAAGAGCTGATGAACTAAATCAATTATTTGGGGATAAAGATATAGACGGTATTATATGTATGAGAGGCGGGTATGGGTCAAGCAGAATACTTGATAAACTAAACTATAAGTTAATTAATGATAACCCTAAGGTGCTTATTGGTTATAGTGATATTACAGCCCTCCATACTGAAATTAATAAAAGGTGTAATATGGTTACATTTCATGGGCCTATGATAAGCAGCTTTATGAAGCATATGGATGAGTATACAAAATCCAAGTTTTTAAAGGCTGTAACAGATATAAATCCCATAGGAATTGTTGATAATCCAAAAGGAGAAGAGCCAATTAAAGTTTTATCAAAAGGAGAGGCCCATGGAGAGATAACAGGAGGAAACCTTTCATTAATATCTTCCACACTAGGAACACCATACGAAATAGATACAAAGGATAAAATACTATTTCTTGAAGATGTGGGAGAGGAACCTTATAAAATTGATAGAATGTTAACCCAACTTTTGTTATCAGGAAAGTTAAATGAATGTTCTGGAATAGTACTTGGGCAGTTTACTAATTGCGAACCTACAAACCCTAATGAGAGTTTATCTTTATTTGAAGTTATATCAGATAGATTTAAATTCCTTAAAATACCTATACTATACAATATTTTTGCAGGTCATGGCAGTACAAAAATGACAATACCTTTAGGGGTATATGCTAAAATTACTGATAAAGGTGAATTTATAATAGAAGAAGGGGGAGTAGTATGATATCTAAAGAGAGGATAGACTGTGAGGTTGATAAAGTAAAAAAAAAGGCTATAGCATATAGGCGAGACTTCCATAGCAATCCTGAACTTGGATATAAAGAAGAAAGAACATCCTCCATAATTAAATCCTTTTTAGATGATCTTGGAATTGAATACTATTCTTCCACTAAAACAGGGATAATTGCGACAATATATGGGAAAAACCCTAATGGGCCTACCATAGGAATCAGAGCAGATATGGATGCACTTCCCATAACAGATAAAAAGCTTACGTCATATGCATCTAAAGTTAAAGGGGTTATGCATGCTTGTGGACATGATGCCCATACCGCTATATTAATGGGAACCTCTGAGGCTTTAAACAATTTAAAAGATGACTTATTAGGTAATGTAAGGCTAATATTTCAACCAGCAGAGGAGACAGATGGCGGGGCTAAGCAAATGATAGCTGACGGAGCTTTAAAAGACCCTGATGTTAGCTGTGTAATTGGACTTCATATGGATGAAAATATAGACAGTGGATGTATAGGCATAAAGTATGGAGTATTAAGCGCTGCATCAAATCCCTTTGAACTCACAATAGAAGGAAGAGGGGCTCATGGTGCATATCCTCATAAAGGAGTTGACGCAATATATGCCTCTGCATTGATGATTACAGCTCTTCAATCTATTATTAGCCGGGAGATAGATCCGCTTGATTCTGCAGTAATTACAATCGGCAAAATAAATGGCGGAGAAGCACAAAATGCAATATGCAATGAGGTTGTACTTAGCGGCATAATTAGAACACTTGATATGAATGTTAGAGAATTGGTACTCTCTAGAATGGAAGATGTAGTATCAAGTATTACTCATAGCATGAGGTGTGGGTATAGCCTTAATATAACAGAAAGTTATCCATGCCTTGAGAATAATACTTCTGTAGTTAACCTAATTAAAAATGCTGCTACAAAGCAAATTGGAGAGAAAAAAGTAATAAATATGGCAAGACCAGGCCTTGGAGTTGATGATTTTGCATACTTTGGACAACATGTTCCTTCAGCATATTTTAGGCTCGGTTCTAGAAATGTCCCAAAAGGTATAATTCATACTGCTCACAGTTCCCTATTTGATATAGATGAAGATTCTATAGAGATTGGAATAAAGGTTTACTGTCAAGCCGTAGTGGATTTTCTAAGTAAAGGGCTATAAGACTATGGTTATGATACTCATTGCTTTAAACTAGTGTATCAATTGCTTTTGAAAATGCCCCATAAAAAAATACCTCCTAGGTAGATTTTGGTTATTTGCCTTGCCTACTTTAGAGGTATCATATCACTTTTGAAGTTGGTGCTTTAATTAACCCTATTTATTGGTTTAAATGTTCCGGTTTTAGAATTTTGGGTATACTTATCAAATAAATATTAAATAGTTTTCAGCTTTTTTAAAAATAACTATCGCCAAAAATCGACAAAGGTTGTAAAATTATATTGTATTAGCCATAGATACCACAAACGTACCTTGACAACTAAATATAGGAAAGCCATCCAAGTCCAAATCGATGCAGCAAAAAACAGTTTATACTACTAATTACACTAATTATACTAGTACAGGAGGACAAATATATGAAGAATTATTTGAAGATCGTATCGGCAATATTAGTAATAACTATGGGACTAACCGTATTTCCAGTACAAACGTTCGCACAGGAAAGTGAAAACTCTACTCCTAAAGCCCAGTATACCGAAGAGAAAGAGCCTAAAATAATTGGGGAAATAGTTGAAAAAAGAGAGAGAAATGTTAAACACTTTTTAAAAGATGATATGACCTATGAAGCTGCAGTATACCCTTCGCCTATTCACTATTTAGAAAATGGTAAATGGGAAGATGTAGATAATACCCTAGCAGATGATAAGGATGAGGATGGGGAAGACATCTTACATAATAAAAAGAACGATTATAAAATAAAATTCGCAAAGAAAACCAAGTCAAAAAAGTTAGTTAAGATACAAAAAGAGAATTACGAGATCGTCTGGAACGTGGAAGGCGTAGAGGACTCTACCGCAAGTACAGTTGCAGAAAATAAGAGCTATTCTATAAACAAAAAAGACGATGATATTAGGAATCTAAAAAAAGTCACATCTAAAGTCGAATATAAAGATATTTTTCCATACATAGATTTAGAATATCAGGTAAAACCTGAAGAATTAAAAGAAAATATAGTAATTAATCAGAAGTCAGAAATAAACAAGTTTATATATAACATAGAAACAAAGAAACTTACAGCTAAATTATTAGAAGATAATAGTGTTGTATTTTATGATGAAAAAGATCAATCAAAAGAAGTATTTAAAATAGACCCCCCATTCATGTTTGATGCAAACCTCGAGGAAAGCAGGGATATAAAGGTAGTATTAGAGGAGTCTAAGAAAGGATACACACTATCTATAATTCCAAATGAGGAATGGATTGAGAAATCAGATAGAAAATACCCTATTACCATAGATCCAATAGTAAGGACATCTCCAAATATTAAAGACATATTAGATAATCACGTAAGCTCTGCAAACAGTAAACAAAACTTTGTAAATGACCAGTACTTAAAAGTAGGCTACGGATCAAGCATAGGAACTACAAGGAGTTATCTTAAATTTACTATTCCTAAGCTTCAATCTGCTGATTTAGTAACTAGTGCATATCTGTATCTAATTCCATACCTTACTCATGGGATTCAAATTAATGCACACAAGGTATTGGGCGATTGGGATACAAATAAAATAACTTGGGAAAATCAGCCCAAGTTTGATACTAAAATAGAGGATTATCAGATAACATCAGGCAAATCATATTACCAATGGGATGTAACAAACATAGTAAAAGAGTGGTATAATACCGGGAATAATACAGGCCTTATGCTACAAGCGCAAAATGAAACATCAGGCAGTGGAACTCCTGAACACTTTTATTCATCAGATATAGGAATAGTTGAATATCGCCCGGTGGTAGTAATAGGTTATGTTAATAACGCTGGACTTGAAAACTATTGGACATACCATTCTCAAGATGCAGGAAGAGCAGGCTGCGGATATATAAATGACTATAATGGAAGCCTTGTATTTGTCCATAATGACCTTTCCATGAACGGAAATAGAATGCCTGTTATGATAAACCATGTATTTAATAGCAGTGAGAGAAATGTAGATATGGGCTATGGACAGGGTTGGAGGCTAAACTTAAGCCAAACTGTTAAATACGAATCAATAGATAATACCCCATATTATATCTATACAGATGAGGATGGCACAAAACATTTCTTTAAATTTGATTCATCAAAAAACATATATATTGATGAGGCTGGAACAAACTATACACTAACGGTAAATGGAAGCGGAAGTACAAGAAAAATTGTAATAAAAGATAAAGAAGATAATAAGCTTACATTTGGAAATTCAACTCTCCTTGAAACTATTGAAGATAGAAATAAAAATACCATAACCCTTCGCTATGACTCAAATAAAAAACTTATAGAAGTAGTTGATGGCGCAGGAAGGAAGGCTAAACTAAATGTTGAAGCATCAGGAAGATTAAAAAGCATTACAGATCCAAGCGGCAGGGAAGTAAAATATGAATATGCAGATAATAAGCTAAAAACCATTACCTATCCTGACAATAAATCTTCTGTATATGAATATGATTCAGCTAAAAATCTTATAAATGCTATAAATTATGATGGATATAAAATGATATATTCCTACTATGATAAATTAGCATCAGGAGATAAAAATGTACAATCATATAGGATAAAGAAAGTTCAAGAAGCACATACAAATGGTACATTAGGTGGGGAATTAAATATTTCCTATGGAAGAAATTCTACTACATTTACAGATTACAGCGGTAGAAAAAGCATTTATCAGTTTAATAATATTGGTAATACCATATGCATTAAAGATCCTGATGGGAGTGCACAGTATTATAAGTATTTTGAAGATGGCAATGTTACAAAAAACAAACTGAAGAATGAATCAAAACTACAAAAGACAGTCTTAAACCTACTTAAAAACCATAATGTAGAAGCAAATACAGATTGGAATTTAAATAGTAGTAGTGGCTCAACAGGTTCTGGATCTTTTACAAAAGAAGATAAAAACATAGGAAAGCAATCCCTTAAGATTACCAAAACAAATGAACCAGGAAACCATTATTTCAGTCAAACAGTATCTCTTAAAAAGGATAAAGATAAAGAAAAGGTTTATACTCTGTCAGCTTATGTAAAGGCTGATGGGGTTTTAAGTAATAAAAAAGGTGCAGGGGTGTTTGTATACTATAATGATGGAAATAGCACTAAGAACTTCGAACCATTTTTATATGTAACAGGTAATACACCTTGGCAGAGAGTTGAAGCAAAGTTTACAATCCCAAAGGGAGAAGGCAATATAACAATTAATGCAGCGGCAGGCATTGCAGAGGGAACAGGAAGTGCTTATTTTGATAATTTGCAGCTTGAAGAAGGACCTGTTGCAAGCAGATATAACCTAGTTGAAAATCCTAGCTTTGAGGATGGCTTAGGGAATCCGTCATTAGCATACTGGAACAAGAATTCCGTTTGTGATGGTAATGATAAAATAAAACCTACAGGTGTATTTGGAGGAAACAGCTTTAGCATAAATGGAGTACATGGCAAAAATAAATGTATAACCCAAAATATAAATGTATCAGGTAAAAAAGGTGATACATTTGTAGTAAGCGGATGGGCTAAGGGAGATTCTATACCCCTAAGTCCAGGCTCTGGAAGGCATTTTGCTTTAGATATAGGTATAAATCAGACAGATGGCATAACAAAATGGGTAGTTGTACCGTTTTGTGAGGACTCATCAGATTGGCAGTATGTTTCAAATGTTGTAACTACAGAAGCTGATTATTCGAGCATAACATATTATGCTATTTACTATGAAAATGCTAACACAGCCTACTTTGATGGACTGCAGTTATATAAAGAAGATTTTGAGCAAAGCTATAAATATGATGATGATGGTAATTTACAGAAGGTATCAGATATTGCTAAAAAAGAGTCAACATTTAAGTATAAAAATAATGATTTAATTGAGACAATAAATCCAAAAGGAAATAGTTTTTCATATAAATATGATGATAAGCACAACATAAAGAATGCAACATCTTCAGAAAATGTTGTATACTCATTTGAATATGACCCAAATGGTAATCCTAAAACTGCAAGGGTAGGGGGCAATGCACTCTTTATAAAGTCAACTGCAGAATATACACCTGATGGCAATTACCTGAAAGAAGTTAAAGATAGTGAAGGAAATATTGTAAAATACAATACAGATAGTACAAAAGGTACTTTAAATAGTGTTATAGATCCAAAAGGACAAGAAACGAAATATACTTATGATGGTAATACAGATAAACTTCTTAGTGTACAGAAAAATGCAGATGGAAAAACTATTAAAAACAGTTATACTTATAAAAACGATAATATAGAAAGCGTAACCCACAATGGGTTCAGTTATAACTTTGCATATGACTCCTTAGGGAATAATACAGAGGTTTATGTTGGAAACCAGAGGCTAATAAAAAATACCTATGAACCAAGGACTAGCAGACTATTACAATCAGAATATGGTAATGGCCAAAATGCAAGCTATGATTATGATATATTAGATAGGATTATAGGAAGAAGATATAATGGCGAATTAAAATATGAATATCAATATGATGGCAGTGGAAATTTAGGATATCATAAAGATAATGTAAACCAAAAAGAATACAGGTATATATATGATATATCCGATAGGCTTATGCAGGTTATAGAATCCAAGGGAGATGAAATAAATTATAGCTATGATCTAAGCAATAACATAGATAATATAACAGAGAAAATTGGGAACTCAAATTATGTAACAGGCTATGGATTTAGTAAGGATGGAAGAGCTACAGATACAATTTACAAAAGGCCTAAACTAAATGATGGCAAAATTGAATACTTTCCTTTTAATGTAGATACCAATGGCTCAAAGGGAACAAAAGATAAGGAGCAAACTGCCGTATTTGAGAGAGACGAAAATTTTAAGCCAACTCTTGCAGCCTTTGACGGAACCAAAAACCTTATACAAAGTAATTCATCTTTTGAGAACCAAACAACGGGTTGGACTACATGGGATTGGAGCGGCTTAACTGGGAAATGGAGAATTATACAAGACGGAGTAAACGGTAAGGAATGTATAGGGTGCTACGATTCTGATGGAAAAGTTGATGGAAGCATTACAAATTCTGTAGCATACCAGTACGTAACATTATCTGCTCCACTTACTTCTCCAAAGGAATATACATTAAGTGCTTATGCAAAAAGGATAGGCTCTAGCATGCCTGTTTTATCTATACAATGTCTTGATTCAAACGACAAGGGGTTACCTTACGCCTACTGGACTTATACAAAAGATATACAAGAGAATCAATGGACAAAGATAGCAGAAACAGCTACATTACCTGCAGGTACAAAAAAGGTAATGGTAATGGTAAGGAGCAATGTAAAGGATAATGATGTTGTAAGGTTTGACAGTGTGCAATTTGAAGAGAAACCATTTGCATCTCCTTATACCGAAGGAAGCTCAACTGGCAATAAAATAATATACAATAATGGTATAGATAAAGCTTCAGGAACAATGGGTGTATGGTTTAAAACCTATGGCAACAACACTGTAAGACATATTATTGCAAATGAGGGAGCAAATAGGCAAATTTTTAACCTATATATAGGCTCTGATAATAAACTATGCCTTGCAGCAAGGAAAGAGACAGATGAGTTTATAAACGTTATTAAATCAGATAATACAGTTTTACCAAACACATGGTACTTTGCAGCTTTTAAATGGCAGCAAAGCGGGACAACCCTAAACTGTACTATATACCTAAACGATAAAAGCTATACAGCAAGCATAACAAACATTAAAGATTTTACAAAAGGTACAACTGCAGTAGGAAGCAGCATAACTGGATATCAGCAGTTAAATGGGCATTTGGAGCAGTTTATGTACTCCTCCTATACTTTAAGTGATACTGATATAAAAGCAATATATAATGAGGGAAAAGGAACAAATGTTAACAATGCCTACGATTCAATTGGAAGGCTCACAGAAAGAGAAATAAACGCTAGGGATGGTAAGTTCGATACAAAATACCAGTACTTGATGGGCGAAGGTGGAGCAACTTCTAATAAACTAAAAAGTATAACTAACAAAGGTAAATCCATAAGCTACGAGTATGACAAAGAGGGAAATATTACAAAGATTATATTAGAAGATGGAAATACTATAGACTATAAATATAATGAACTAAATGAGGTCATAAGGGAAGACAATAAACAGATAAATAAAACTATAAAGTACTCCTATGATGAGGGAGGAAATATATTAAGCAAGATAGAATACCCTTATACAACAGGCGATGTAGGAACACCAAGCAGAACATACACATACGACTATACTGATGCTAACTGGAAAGACAAGCTAATCAGCTACGATGGTAAAACTATAACCTATGATAACATTGGAAACCCTTTAACCTATAATGGATATACATTTACTTGGGAGCAGGGAAGGCAGCTAAAGACTATAGCTGGAAATGGTAATAATATA
>DIRE01000063.1:0-32293 GCA_002426575.1 Clostridiaceae bacterium UBA5444
TGGTTGAGGCCAGCTCTTTAGCTGGTTCCTCGTGTCACATGCAAGGTTATTTGCTTACAGGGAAAGGAATGGATGCTTTAAGTCCAATTAACCTTTATAAAGGAGACATTTTTTATGAATTTTAGACCCATTGCTGGAATTGATGTAGGCAAGTACTTCAGTGAAATGGCTATCCTCTCACCATCTAATGAAGTTGTTGCCCGCATAAAAATCGATCATGATTCCTACGCTGACGTAGAAAGAGCCATTGAACTGCTTAATAAAACGGAAAAGGACTTTGCTTCAAGGCCTCTTGTCGTCATGGAATCAACCGGACACTATCACAAAATCCTTTTCCATTCGCTTTGTAAAAATGGATTTGAGGTTTCCATCATAAACCCCATCCAAACTGATTCTATCAAAAATATTGGAATCAGGAAAGTGAAAAATGATAAAGTCAATGCCCGAAAGATTTCTCTACTCTATAGATTTCAGGAACTCAAAGCTACCAATATACCTGACGAAGATATTGAATGCTTAAAGAGCCTTTGCCGCCAGTACTATAGGCTAAGTATGAGCTTACTGCCTACAAAAACAGGCTTACCGGTATCATTGACCAGCTCATGCTAAATTTCTATGAATTGTTAGTCTCAAAAGCGAGAGAGTTTGAGACTTTAAGTATTGATAATCCTGCTAATGTTGCAATGCTCAGCATATACACATCCATGGTGAAAAATCTGCAGGAGAATCTTAAGAAATTGCTCAAAGCTATACATCAGTTGATTGCTGATAATATGTCAAAGGATATACCTATGATGTCATTAACACTTGAGCTTCTCCAGAGTATCCCTGATATAGGTCTTCTTACAGCTGCTACAATTATTGCGGAAATTGGTGATTTCTCAGCCTTTTCAAAACCAGGCAAGTTAGTCGCTTATTTCGGCATTGATCCTTCTGTCATGCAGTCTGGAGAATTTACCGGTACTCGTAACAATATGTCTAAAAAGTGAGTTTGTCCCTTGCATAAAATAAGCCACCGAATAATTTCATAAATGCCACAATCTTTTCAAATATTATAATTTGAGTATTGATATGATATTGATTATATTATAGAATACTTTTGGCTAAGTTGCATATAATGATTTTGGCAAGTATATTGCCCATTTGTGACTCAGGCTTATTGACATTACCACATTTGGATGTTACAATTTAAATACAGATAGAGAACTATCTCAAATATTTGTTGCTACTCGATATGCAACTAAAACAAGGTCGAGTTCAAATGTGTGTCGCAACTCGATATGCGACTCATCAAGAGGTCGAGTTCAAATGTGTGGAACTCCATTCGGAAGAATGGAGTTCCTTTATTGATGGGGGACGAAGATGGATAACGGACATTTTTATTATATTATAGACCAATATTTTATAGATTTTCCCGATCCAAAGTTAATGCAGAACAAGGAAACAGTTGCTGGACAAGTACATGATCGGCCTTGTTTTTATGCATTTAAAGATTCTTCTACAGGTCTATATTGGATGATTCCGTTTTCCTCTAAGGTTAATAAGTTCAGACAATATTACAACAAAAAAATGCAGAAATATCATCGCTGCGATACGATAACATTCGGTAAAGTTTTAGGACACGAAAAAGCATTTTTAATTCAAAATATGTGTCCAATATCATCAAAGTATGTGAAAAATGAATACATAGATAGTCGAGCTAATGTTCCTGTTCGCATTGATGGTGCATTTGAAAAGGAACTTATGGGAAAAGCAAAGAGGGTCTTAGCACTTCAGCGAAAAGGAAATAAATTGATTTTCCCTGATGTATTGGCTATTGAAGCTACTTTACTTAAAAAATAAAAAATATCATTTACTAAATATGAAAATCGGATAAATCTCTGCGATAATGATTATTATCCATCCCCCAAATTTGTTGGAGAATATAGCCCAATCTGTGGGCTCACCACCTACAACATTACACATATTCTGAAATTCCCAAATTGCCTCAGGATATATTATAAGTCCTAATCCCATGAAAACCAAAATACAAGTTACTATAAATGGAAGTATATAATTTGAAAACTTGGGGGCATCATTATTCATCTGAATAACTTTAGAAATTAATTGCACTTCTAAAGGACGATAATCTCTATCGTCAATAGAGGCATAAACATATGGAAATTCTGAAACATATTCCTCGCCATTTGACATTGTAATAATGCTTCCCTTATTAACCATATCACTGCCATCGTAGTTTATTGTCTTTCCATCATATGTTACATTAAATCTTACAATATCTATCCCATAATAATTATCCGATGGTAGGGTTGTATCTGTCATAACTAGCTTGTTTTTATGACTATCCTCCATTACCATAACATTTTCATTTTTTGAGACGAGTTTAAACTTTTCTCCATCATAAGTGAATGAGCATCTAGAATTGTTAACCATAATAAGAATAATTATATTGAAAATAATTAAGAAGCATACTAATGCCCAATAAACTTTAGCTTCGCCATACTTTTCGCATATTTTCTCAATCATTAATCCTACCCCCAAAATATAAATTACTATTTCTTATAGGTATATATATAAATATTATATATCTTTTTAGCTTATATTTATTATATTTATAGACCAATATTCTATAGATTTTCCTGACCTAAAGTTAATTTATAAATTCATCGAATGTCATGCAATCGGATTTTTTTAATAGCGTTTCAACTGCTGCTAGCAGTCTACCGTCTTTTACCATATCCAAAAGTGCATAACCCCAACCCGGAAAATTATTTCGTTGGCAAGCAATGTGAAGTGAGGTCAGCAGGCAAACCACATTGTCAACAACGGCTTCATACTCATCAAATGCACCATATGCGGAAAGGAACGCTGCTCTTGCTTCTTCGTTACCAAGCTGCCCACACACATTTCGGATATCTGAATATACATATCCTTTGCCCAGCATATTATAATCAAATATCAGAGCAATAGAGCCATCCCGCGCCACTGCAAGATTAGTAAAATGAAAATCATTGTAGGTGAGGGTTCGCGGAAGGCTCACGGCGGCAGTATGGATTTGAGCGAAATGCTCCTCAACCAACCGCCAAACGGGCAATTCTCTTGTACCGGTTTTTTCCTGAATGGCTCTCAGGTTTTCAAGATTTAGGCTGTCACACTCATCATAAAGCGGATATATATTTGCATACTCACGTCCATTTTCATGAAGCGTCTTGTACCAGCGAGCAATAAGCTTAGCAATTTCGGGGTCGTTTATATCTTCCACAGTACCTAACCTATAGGTGCTATGTTCTATATCCTCAATCAGAAGCGAATATTCTGTGTAAGCAATGACTTTCAGCGTCTGGATACCCAACGAGGATAGAATTTGATAATTGGTTATTTCACGGCGGTATTCCGGCTTGTCAAAACACTTCATTACATAGCTATTAGCTTCAGTCGTTACGCGCCAGACCGAAACACCATCTTTATTACGAATCAATGTAAGGGTATTAAATGGTATCCCCATGTGCTTTAATTCAGATTCTGCTAAGCGTTGCACAGTGTTTGCCATTTCACAATCCAATACATCCGCAAACCGCTGAATCACAGCATTATCAATACTTTTGTCTTCCTTTTTGTTGGTCATTATTTGAATGGCTTCGTTTAGGGTCATAGCATATCCTCGCTTTCTCTTCGCTTTATATTAACTTATAGCTATTTTTTACCTTCTGCATAATATATCCAATTATATCATTTAACCATTCTAACAACAATTATAATATTTATTAATGCGAGATTTTCGATTTGAATTTTTGATTTGGCTATAAAGCTAAGAAATTTGACGGTCACAGATAACATCGTATTGAGACAATTTTCCACTGTATTAAAGCAGTGGAACTTCCGAACGAAAATTAAAAAAAGCATAGCCGATATTTCTACCGACTATGCCGAATTTTTCAAGACAATTAAGTCCCTTGGGCGTGCCGCTTTAAGTAAGCTTTTTATTTACAAGCAATATATGTTATAGTAATGTACATTATATTTACTTTTTGTTTTCTGCAACTTCAATTCTAACTACTCTTCTGCCCAGCCTCTTGCCTGAGCATTGGTGTATTATTGAATCTGCTGCTTTTTCAGATACATTTATAAATGTAAACTTTTCAAGTATATCTATGTCGCCTATATCGCTATTTTCCACATCTTTAGCCTTATCCAAAAACTGAAGTATTGTTTTAGGAGTTGCCTTATCCATTCTTCCAACAGTTAAAAATAATCTAACATAGCCTGAAGATTTGTTAATATTGCTTTCTTGATAGTCAAATCCTATTTCTTTATCAAGTACCATATACATTAAGGCTGCTGCAACATCGACTAGATTGTAATCCTCGTCGAGCTCTACAGCTATAGGTGCAAACCTCTTGTAGTCCTCTCCCTCAAGAGTTTCTTTTACCCTTCCAAGGAGGCTTTCATACTTTGATGAATATATTTCATCAATTGTAGGTACTTCTTTTCTTTTTATCTTGCATTTTGTGGTTCTTTCAATCTGCTTAAGAGTTCTATACTCTCTTGCAGTAACTAATGTATATGCAATTCCTTCCTTGTTTGCCCTGCCAGTTCTTCCTATTCTGTGTATATAGGATTCTGTATCTTGGGGAAGGTCGTAATTTATTACGTGTGATACATTCTCTACATCTATTCCTCTTGCTGCAACATCAGTAGCTACAAGGAATTCCAAGTTTCCTTCTTTAAACTTCTTTAGGGTATTCATCCTTTGATTTTGGCTCATATCCCCATGCATACCTTCTACATTATATCCTCTAGATTGCATGTTCTCAACAAGCTCATCAACACCTTTTTTGGTTTTGCAAAATATTATGGCTGTTGAAGGTTCATCAACATCAATTATCCTGCACAAAGATTCAAAGTGATCCCTTGGCTTTATTTCATAATAATATTGACTAACCGTAGATACGGTCATAGTCTTTTTTACAATTAGTATTTGCTTTGTATCAGGCTTCATATATTTTTGGGATAACTTTCTAATACTGCCTGCCATTGTAGCTGAAAAAAGCATTGTCTGCCTATTCTCATTTGTATGTTTAATTATCTCTTCTATATCATCTATAAAACCCATATCGAGCATCTCATCTGCTTCATCAAGAACAAGAAAATGAATATTACTTAAATCAATTACGCCTCTTCTTATCATATCAAGTACTCTTCCAGGTGTACCTACTATAATGTCCACACCTCTTTTTAAAGCCCTGATCTGCCTATCAATCGGTTGTCCTCCATAAACAGGCAATGACCTTATTTTCGTATACTTAGATATACGAACTAGTTCATCATTTACCTGAATTGCAAGCTCCCTTGTTGGGGTTATAATAATAGTATAAATCCCACCGTTTCCCTTTTTAAAGCTACTAATTATTGGTGCTCCAAAAGCAAGAGTTTTTCCAGTACCAGTCTGGGCTTGCCCTATAACATCAAAACCTTCTAAAACAACAGGTATAACTTCAGCCTGAATTTTAGAAGGCTCCTCAAATCCCATATCATCTATGGCTTTAAGTATTTTTTCATTAAGACCTAAATCACTAAATTTTATATCTATAATAAACAATCCCTTCTAAACAAAATTCAATCTATCTTATCATAGTATTATCATATTAACAAGTATTTATTATAGCAACCAGTTCAATTTCTATAACCGTTGCCTTTTAATTTTAGTCTATTGCGGCATTTTCACCTGCTACAAAACCTGAGGACCAAGCCCACTGAAGATTAAAACCTCCGCAGTCTCCATCTATATCCACCATCTCCCCAGCAAAATAAAGACCAGGTACTATTTTAGATTCCATAGACCTTCCGTCTATTTCATCAACGTTAACTCCTCCCGCAGTAACTTGAGCAAAGCCCCAATTATTATGCCCTATAACCGCAAATCTCCAATCTTTGAGCACACTAACAATACTTTTCCTATCTTTATTAGAAATTTCCCCTGATTTTTTATTTATATCAGTTATGCCTGCCGCCTTTAATACAACTGGAATAAGTCTTTTATTTAAAAATCCTACAAAATTAAAAGCTATGGTTTTATCTTTTCCTATGCTAAGCCTTTTTGTGATTATTTCATCAAGCTCATTAAATGGAATATCGTCAATTATTATCACTCTTATAAATACCTTTTCCCCATTTTTTAATGACTCAATTGCCGTCCTGCTAAGCTGCATAATGGGAGGGCCTGATATACCATAATCAGTAAATAAAATTTCTCCTGCCTCCTGCCTTTTAACCTTTCCATCTACCACTATCTGGGCTGTGCCATCAAATTTTACGCCTTGTATCTGTTTTAAAAAGTCTGATTTAAGTTTCAGTTGTACAAGAGATGGAAAAGGCTCTACAATTGTATGCCCCAAGCCTTGTGCTAATCTGTAGCCACTTCCGTCTGATCCAAGGTTTGGGCTTGCCTTTCCACCTGTTGCTAATATAACCTTATCACAAACAAACTGTTCTCCATCACGGGTAGTAATTTTAAACTTATTGCTTTTATCTATATTAACTACATCTGCATCACAAATAACCTCAACTCCAAGAGACTCAGCTTCATATCTTAATACATCAAGTACGCTTGAAGCTTGCAGTGATGCAGGGTATACTTTACCCCCATCTTCTATTTTTATGGCTATACCTAAACTCTCAAAAAAGTCTACTGTACCATAATAATCAAGCCTTGATAACGGCCCATATACAAACTCTGGATGCTTTCCATGATAATATGATAAATCTATATCAGTATTTGTAAGGTTGCATCTTCCATTCCCAGTTGCAAGTATTTTTCTTCCTACCCTATTTCCCTTCTCAAGTATTGTAACATCAGCATTACCCCTTACTGCATTTATTGCTGCCACAAGCCCTGCAGCTCCTCCTCCGACTACTATTACTTTTACTTTCATAAATACTCTCCTAACACAATATACTACTCTTTATTATACATTATTTTATATAGAATAATCTAAATTAAATAGCATATCGCTATATACAGGCATTGGCCAAAGCTTTTCATCAACAATTGATTCTAGTTTATCCCCTATATATCTTAACTTTTCCATCTGTACAAAAACAACATCTTTATAGTATGATGCCTTTTTATATAAATCTTCGCTAATATTTTTTGCATCCATTATATTTTTTTCTAGATTCCTTATTTCTTTATTAAAATCAGATATAAGGCCTGATACTTCTCTTAAAATCTCAGCTTCCTCACCAAGATCTATTTCAATCCCTGTATTTTTAACTTCATTAATTGACTCTGCAATTTGTCTTTGATACTTTATTGAAGCAGGCAAAATTTGTTTCTTTGCCATATCAATCATTGTAAGTGCCTCTATATTTATTACATTTATATATCCTTCTAATGCTATTTCATATCTAGACTCAAGTTCTCTTCTAGTAAACACTTTATGTTTTTCAAATAGATTTATTGACTTTTCACTAATTAGGGCTGGTATTGCATCAACAGTGGATGGTGTATTTTTAAGTCCTCTTCTTTTAGCTTCTTCTATCCATTCATCTGAATATCCATTCCCATTAAATATAACTCTTTTATGCTTTTTGACAATAGCTTTAATTATTTTTTGTACTTCTTCGTCAAAATCGTCTGCCTTCTCAAGCCTATCTGCTATTTGACTCAGCACATCTGCAACTATGGTATTTAAAACAGTATTAGGCATTGCAATGGATCCTGAAGACGGAACCATTCTAAACTCAAACTTATTCCCAGTAAACGCAAAAGGTGATGTTCTATTTCTATCAGACAAATCCTTTGGAAGAGGCGGCATTGTAGATACCCCTGTTTTCAAAAGTTCCTTCTTCCTAAAATCTATAATATCTCCATTACCTATTTTATCTAAAACATCTGTAAGCACTTCTCCTAGAAATATTGACACTATTGCAGGAGGTGCTTCATTTCCACCAAGCCTATGGTCATTTCCAGGAATGGCAGCAGACACCCTCAATAAGTCTGCATAATCATCTATTGCTTTTATTACTGCAGATATGAATAATAAAAAGCGGGCATTTTCGTAGGGTGTTTTCCCTGGCTTTAGTAAATTTTCCCCATTATCTGTAGCCATGGACCAATTGTTATGTTTACCAGATCCATTTACACCGGCAAAAGGCTTCTCGTGAAGCAGGCATGCAAGACCATATCTATTTGCAACCTTTCTCATGGTCTCCATTATAAGCTGGTTATGATCAGTAGCAACATTTGCAGAAGTAAATACAGATGCAAGCTCAAATTGAGCTGGCGCAGCCTCATTATGTTTGGTCTTCGCAGGAACTCCTATCTTCCAAAGCTCAATGTCTAGCTCCTTCATAAACTCTGCAACTCTTTCTTCTATCCTGCCATAGTAATGGCTTTCCATCTCCTGATCCTTAGGAGGCTTAGCTCCAAATAGGGTTCTCCCCGTAAATATTATATCTTCTCTCTGCTTATAATATTTTTTATCTATAAGGAAATATTCCTGTTCTGCACCTACAGTACTTATAACCTTTGTGGCATTAGTATTATTAAACAATTTAACAACTCTCATTGCTTGCTTTGAAAGAGCCTCCATAGACCTTAATAGCGGAGTCTTCTGGTCAAGAGCCTCTCCAGTATATGAGCAAAAGGCAGTAGGGATACATAAAGTAACCCCTGATGAATCCTCCTTGAGAAAGGCTGGAGAAGTGCAGTCCCATGCCGTATAGCCTCTAGCCTCAAAGGTTGCCCTTAATCCCCCTGAAGGGAAAGATGATGCATCAGGTTCACCTTTGACCAGTTCCTTGCCTGAAAACTCCATTATTACCTTTCCATCCTTAGTCGGAGTTATAAAAGACTCATGCTTTTCAGCAGTTACTCCCGTCATAGGCTGAAACCAATGGGTATAATGAGTAGCACCCCTTTCTATAGCCCAATCCTTCATTGCATTTGCAACAACCTCTGCAATTGATAAATCTAATGGCTCTCCTTCATCAATAGTTCTTCTAAGAGCTATATATGTGTGTTTTGGAAGTCTCGCCTTCATGGTAGAATCGTCAAACACATTACAACCAAAATATGTTCCTATAGTCTCCTGATTTATTTCAACATCGTTATCTTTATCGTCTTCATCATAAAATCTTTTTCTTGCTACCACCACTTTATATCCCTCCAAAAAACAAAAAACATAAAGCATTCTTAAAAATAAGACTTTTTAAGAACGCTTCTTACATTTCTATAAATTTATATAAAAATAGTACCATATTGTTTTTTTATATGCAATGTTTTTTCACTTCACCTTTATTATTTTCGTATTAGGAGAATTATATGCAACCTCTCCATACCTTAAAATATTTGCTTCATTTAATTTCTTATACTTTTCTCTTTCTTTTTCCCCTATAACAACATATGATACATTATACTTTTGTAAAATGCTTCGGATCGTTGAATTATCTTCAGATTCGTACAATAAAGATACCTCCATGGATCTTTTTTTGGGGTCTTCATACCCTCCTCTCCACAGCCATTCATGTACAAACCACCCTTGTATTGTTGGAAGTCCAGTTGCCATTGATATTCTCTCATAATCTGAATAGCTGTCTCCATCAGCTTCAACAATCACCTCTTGCTCTTTTACATTTTCATTAAGCCATCTAATTGCTCCATAATCATCAGCATATTTATCTTCCATAAATTTTAGCCCATCTAATTCCTTGTAATTTACAGGCTTTATGCTTCCATAATAGCCTTTTATTGCATGGTATGGGTAAAGCATTGGAAGCATTACCGTTATGCTAAATAAAGCCGTTAAAATCCTTTTTATATGCAATCTATTAATGCTTGACAAAATGCGAACTATTATATATCCAGAAATCAATGCAAACATAATAAAAGACTGATAGGTTAGCTTAAACATTGTGTTAGCCCTATGATAAGTCTCTCCATATATATCCACCACATAAAAGATCTCTGGTATTATAATAAGTCCTACAGCAGATATTATTAAAATAAGCACATATACATCACTTAAAAAATACCTTTTCCCTTTTTTAACAGCTTTAAACATAAACAATACAAAAAATACTGATAAAAACATTTGATATCCCCAAAGTACTAGAATCTGGTATAAGGGAGTTGTAGCATGGACAATTCCAATCCCTGATGTCATGCTTTTAAATTTTAAGGTATATGGAAGTATCATTGTCTGGGAAATAATGATTACCTTTAGCATATCTAATAATATCTTTTTTACTCCATGTAAAGAAAATTTATACCTATCAATATTGACATAACATAATATAAAAAAAGTCACAGTTAAATATATAATATAATCCCAGGTGCTTGTCATATAAGATATGGAAAGCAAAAATCCTATTAAAAATATTAATTTGTTTTTGTCCCATAGCCCTGCAATTAATACAAGCCCTATAGCAATATATGTTAACACAATGGGTATATCAAGAACATGCCCATGTAAATCTGATACCACAAATGAATATATAGGAAATTCGTGTATTGTTTTATCATTTGTAGGTGGGTTGTAACCTATATACCTTGTTGCTTCTGGATAATAATACTGCTCATATTCTCCTTTTAAAATGCCCATATTTTTGGCTATAGGTACCCCATAAGCATATATTGCCCCATGAAGATTACCTCCAAACGTTAATAGAATAGCTGAGATGAGTCCTGCCACAATTACTTTTGCGGGTCTATTATTTCCAGTTATAAATAACATATTTCCACCTATAGAAAAGGCAAGGCTAAATGTAAATGAAAAAATTGTAGCTATCATTAAATTATATGTTATTGCTGAATCAATTCCAGTTAGAAGAGTTAAGAAAGCGCACACATAATGGCCAAAATAATAATAGTTTATGCCTTCCCCTGCATACCATATATCCATGGGAGGCATATATTTAGACTTAAGGCAGGCATTTACAAATCCAAAGTCCATAAACTTTTCAAGTCCATGTATATTAGGCTGCATTCCTCTTACATAAGACCAAAATATAAGCATTGCAAGGAATAATATCTCCTCAATTATAAACTTATTTTTATTCTCCATTAAAAAAGTTATAAACCCTCTATACCCTTTTAGCAAAAGTATAATTACAAATTCTATAACTATTGATATAATTATGCTTATCCTAAAAAAAGGTACTATTTTTAATGATGATAAAAGCCATATAATATAGGATGAAATTGCAATCCCAATCACTTTTGAAAATAAATACCCCTTATCGAAAAGCTTGCTAAATATAACTTTAGTTAAAGGCATAAAAATAATTCCTATAACAAATATATAAAGCCACCACTGAAGTATTAAAAGCAAATCACTTTTCATGCAATTTCCCCACCTTTTTTGTAGCATCAATTCCATACTTTATGGCATAGTTTACTCCTCTATCTTCTGGGTATATGCTGCACATATTTGCCACATAAAGTCCTTCAATTGGGGTTTCAAGTTCAGGCTTTATACTTAAATATCCTTTTTTTATAATAGGTTGGGCAAATACATCTTTAAATAGAAATTTATCATTAATCCATGACTTATCAAACTTTGGGTTTATCTTTTTAATATGAGGGATATATTGATCCAAAAGATCTTCAATATCCATATCAAAGTAAGCATTATCCTTGTACAAATAGTTAGATATATATAATATGTTATTTCCTTTATATACTTTTTTACCTATCATATTTGTATGCTCTATAAGCCCTCCAAAAGGTATGGACTCATCCCCTATATTTAGCCAGTAATATTTTGAAAGCTGCCTTTTTAACAAAAGTATCATACAGGATACGGCAGTGTATTCTATGCTCTTTTTCTCTTCTATATAGCTATTAGGAAGCATGCCTCTGGATATTCTAATAAACTCTGGCAATGGGATTGTTGATATAACCCCATCATAGGTGGATTCTCCAAGCTTAGTTATTATATTAAATTTGCTCTTTTTATCTATTCTTTGAACTTCACTATCTAAAATTATATTGCAGCCATTTTTTATTAATTTATCTTCTAGTTTATGTAATAGAACTCCAATGCTCCCATCAAAATATCCTAAAGCCTCTCTCCCATTTTCTTTAGATGACCCTCTTAATTTAATCTTCCCCCATAACCATGCCATTGAAATATCTTTATACCTATCCCCAAACTTTCCTACAAGCAGTGGTTTCCAAACTGTATTAAATACTTCTTCTCCTGCATTTTTAACAATCCAATCATAGGCAGTAATCTCTTCAAGATGCTTCCAATTATTTATGGATAGTATTTTAACTACAGACATGCCAAACCTTATTTTATCTAAAAAGTCTAATGGTTTAAACTTAAGTAAAGATACTGGAGTCCCAAAATCATATAATGCCCCTTGAGAAAAGTATCCCATGGGTGTATTTACCCACTTTAAATTATCATAAACTCCAACCTCTTTTGAAAGTTTCTCTATATATTTGTCAGATTTGAAAAAATGGTGATAGTACTTTTCTAGGCTAAAGCCATCATAGCTAAATGTTCCAGCGATACCACCTATTTCAGAATCCTTTTCATATAAATCTACTTGTATATTTTGTTTACTTAGCTCATATGCAGATACAATACCTGTAATACCTGCACCTACAACTGCAATCTTCAACCTTATCTCACCTTTTCTTTATCTTTATCACATATATTTATTTTCTTTTCTACAATATATAAAGGCCTTTCCTTAGTCTCATCATATATCCTTCCTATATATTCACCTAGGATGCCTATGGTTATAAGCTGTACTCCTCCAAGGAATGTTACAGTAGTCATAATAGAAGCCCAACCAGTAACAAGGTTTTTCCCTCCGACAATTCTATATATAAAGGCATATAAAAATATAATTATAGCTACAATAACTGCAAAGAATCCTAAGTATTCTGCTACTCGCAGTGGCTTAGAAGAGAACGAAACCATCCCATCTAATGCTAGTTTGACCATTCTATTTAAAGGGTATTTTGTTTTACCTGCGAATCTTTCTTTTCTATCGTACTCAACAGGGGTTTGTTTAAACCCTGTCCAGCTTACCATTCCCCTCATATATCTATTAGTCTCAGGCATATCTTTTAAAACTTCCACAACTTTTCTATCCATGAGCCTATAGTCACCTGTATCTACAGGCATTTTTACATCAGACAGCTTACGTATAGTTTTATAAAAACATTTTGCAGTTATTAGCTTAAACCATGTTTCTCCATCTCTTTTTCTCCTCTTTGCATAAACTACATGAAAACCCTCTTCCCATCTTTTTATCATTTCAATCATAAGCTCTGGAGGGTCTTGCAAATCTGCATCGATTGTGACTACAGCATCCCCACAAGATGCATCTACTCCAGCCGTAAGTGCTGCCTGATGCCCAAAATTCCTTGAAAACTTAATCACCTTAACTTTACTATCGTATTTTGCAATTGAACTTACTATCTCAAATGTTCTATCTTCGCTTCCATCATCTACAAATATAATTTCATATTCATATTTTATCTCTTTAAGCACATTTGATAGTCTATTATAACACTCACCTGCCACCTCTTCCTCACGATACATTGGAACTACAACAGATATTAATTTTGCTTCCATTAATATTTCCCCTTTATATAAGTAATACCATAATAGTATTCTTCATTTTGATTTAAAATCCTTTATTCTGATTCCTTTATTTCCCATGCTGTATTATCATATAGAAATAAATTTTATTTTCTACGTACAAATAAAGCCCCAAATGAATATACTGTACTATCCATGTTTTTTACTTCTTACTTCTTACTTTTTAGGAGGGTTCATTTATGGCATTTAATGTTAGAGAGCTGCTTGCGAGAATAATTAAATGTGAGGCAGGCGGTGAGGGAGATGTAGGAATGAAAGCCGTCGCCTGTGTAATAATGAACAGGGTTAACGTGGCTTATGGTGAGTATTTAAGAGAATGTCAAGGAGATCTTAGAAAAGTTATTTTTCAACCTGGACAATTTGATTGTGCCATGGTGGAAATAGCAGGAATTACAAATGATCAAAATCTTTGGCAAACACCTCCCGAGCAGATTCACTATGATATAGCTGATTGGGCATTATCAGGTAACAGGCTTTGGGAAATAGGAGAAGCCCTATGGTACTTTAATCCCTTTAATCCTGTGTGCCCAACCACCTTCCCAAGGAATGGAGCTGGCTCAATTATTAATAGAATAGGAGAGCATTGTTTTTATATTCCTACAGCGTTCTATTCGCAAACATAAAACAAGGAGGTTTGTTAATTAATGTATCCTTATTTATACCCTAGTTATTTTAATCCTTATAAAGGAGGCTCAAGTCCAATGTATCCAATTGAAGGTGAAGCTCCCATAACCCACTTTACCACATCCTCTCCACCAACTGAATCTGTTGCCCCTGCACCACCCATCCCAGGGCCTGCTGTAACATTTCAGAAGCAACCAGGTCCACCTGTAACAACTGATATAAACTATACTCAGGCATACTTAAAGTCAAAAATAGGAAGTAAAGTTAAAATTGAGTTTTTAATCGGAACAAACTTACTTACAGATAGGACTGGTGTTCTTACAGATGTCGGGATAAGTTATGTAGTAATAAAGCTTCAGGAAACTGATGATTATATGCTAGGAGACATATATTCTATAAAGTTTGTGACTTTCTTCCGCTAATATTAATTATAGCACTTACGAAAAAAAGCAATGGAGCAAAGTTATTGCCACCATCGCTTTTTTGTTATTTAATAAATTCATATATTGAGCCTACATCTAATTTATCATATGCTTTTAAAAACTCAAAAATATTTGATGCTATAATTTTGACTCCTCCATTTGAATCAGACTCAATATTTAAAGGCATTAAAGGCTCATGCAGGGACATCCTAAGTAAAAACCAGCCATCACCATTATTCTTGTCAAAGTATACTCTTATACCTTCATAATTATCGGGGGCTATAACCCATCCATCCTTATTTGCTGCAAAATCTTTAATATTTTTTATTATAGACTCGCCATAGCCTTTAAAATCCTCACAACCTATCTTCATTCTAAACTCAATACTCTCTGCAGGCTCTTTCAAATTTTCTATAAGTGTTTCAATTGTTTTATCTTCCTCATTCTTAAGCTTTGCCATCTTTATAAGTATTTTAGTTATAAGATACGCGCCATCATCTAGAAAATAATTCTCCTTTAATGCTCCATGTCCTGAAGTCTCCATGGCAAGATAGGATTCTTTCCCTTCTTCATTTAATCTAATTGCTTCATTTATTACATTTTTGTATCCTCTTTTAAATCTATGATGAATTCCTTTTAACTCATTTTCTATAAAATATTTAAGCCCAGTTGAGGTAACCGAGTCCGTAACTATTATAGAATTTGGGTGTTCTTCAAGTACAATTGAAGATACTAGTGCAATAAGGCGATTGCGGTTTATCTCTTCCCCGTTTGATGCAACTGCCCCTGCCCTGTCAACATCTGTATCAAATATTATACCAAAGTCAGCATTGTTTTCTACAACAGCCCTGCTTATAGAATCAATTGCATCCTTATTTTCTGGATTTGGTATGTGGTTTGGAAAATACCCATCAGGCTCTAAAAATTGACTTCCTGAAGTATCTGCTCCTAAAGGCTTTAAAACCTTATCTACAAAAAAGCCTCCCACACCATTGCCTGCATCAACCACAATTTTAAACCCCTTAAGCGGCTCATTATAATTTTGAGATTTATTTACCTCATTTCTGATTTTATCAACAAGTATTTTAGAATATAAAGACATAAAATCTACTTCTGTTATACTTCCTTTTTTATCTGCTTTATGTTCATCTTTGCATGATGCAATATTTAATATGTCTTTTATATCTTTAGGTTCTAATCCCCCCTGATTTGTAAAAAATTTAAGCCCATTTCTATCAAAAGGAAGGTGGCTTGCTGTTACCATTATTGCGCCATCATACTCATACCCTTTTGTTATTGTAGACATAAACATACTAGGGGTTGATGCTAGGTTAAAATCAAATACACTAACGCCTCGGTTAATCATCCCTTCTATTGCAGCCTTTTTTATTCGTGGCCCTGAAATTCTTGAATCCATGCCTATAGAAATTTTAAGTTTTTTAGTATCTATATTCTTTTTATTAGATAGCCAAAGTGCAAATGCAGATGCAATACAATATACCACATCGTAAGTCAAATTTACCTTGTTTCCCTTATTAATTTCAACTGCAATGCCTCTTATGTCGCTCCCATTTTGTAGTTTAAATAACTCTTCTTGTACCATACATTATCTCCTTTCCCACAATTGCCTTTTAAATAAACATACAAAAAGGCTTCCTAATAATTAATGCCATATTTATTTCTGATAACATGGTACTAATACTAATGAAGCCTCTTTGTATTATAAATAATTAATATCTAACAGCCTCTTTTGCTATTACTTTTGCATCTTCCATTTTTGTATTTCTTATAATATCCTTAACCATTGGTATGGAAGAGGCACTCATACTAAAGGCATCTAAACCCAAGCCTAACAATATCTTTGTTGCTTCCGTATCTCCCGCCATCTCTCCACACATGGCCGTATATATACCATTTTTATGAGATTCGTCAATACAATTTTTAATGAGTCTTAATACTCCTACATTGAAATAATTATAATAATCTTTTACATTTCTATTTCCTCTATCAACTGCTAATGTATACTGTGTAAGATCATTAGTTCCAATACTAAAGAAGTCAACCTCTTTAGCAAGTATATCCGCCATCACAGCAGCTGATGGTATTTCAACCATTATACCTACATCAATATTTTTATCATACTTAACTCCCTCTAAATCTAATTCCTTTTTAACTTCATTTAGTACGGAGTTTGCCCTTCTAACCTCTTTTACATCAGAAATCATTGGATACATAACAGAAACTTTTCCATATAAGCTAGCTCTAAGTATTGCCCTTAGTTGGGTTTTAAATATATCAGTTCTGTCTAGGCAAAATCTTATAGCCCTCCAGCCTAAGAAAGGATTTTGTTCTTTTTCCATTCCAAGATAGCCAAGTTCTTTGTCTCCACCAATGTCCAAGGTTCTTATTGTAACATTTTTACCTTTTAATGATGATGCAACTTTTTTATAGGCTTCAAACTGCTCATCTTCTGTAGGTAGTGAATCCCTATTCATATACAAAAACTCTGTTCTAAATAGTCCTACCCCTTCAGCTCCATTTTTCAATACACCATCTATATCATCAGGTGTTCCTATATTAGCCTCTAAGTAAACCTTTCTGTCATCAGGCGTCTTAGCAGGTAAATCTATTAGATCTCTAAGCTTTTGTCTGTACTCTTCATAATTTTTTTTCTTATTTAAATACTCATTTAGTGTATTCTCATCAGGGTTTATATATGCTATTCCCTCGTTACCATCTACTATAATTGTATCTCCATCTTTTACTTTAGAAGTTATATCTCCAAGTCCAACAACTGCAGGGATCTCTAAAGTTCTTGCCATTATTGCTGAATGAGAGGTTCTTCCTCCCTCGTCAGTTAGAAATCCTCTTACCTTATCTTTATCCATTTGGGCAGTGTCTGATGGAGTCAAATCCTTTGCAACAATTACTGAGTCTTCTCTAAGGTCATTAAGGCCAATAGTCCTTCCCATAAGGTTTGCAACCATCCTGTTACCTACATCTCTAACATCAGCAGCTCTCTCTTTAAGATAAGTATCTTCCATGGAGTCAAACATGACTCCATACTTTTCCACTACAGAAAATACCGCATACTCTGAATTTACACCTTCATTGATTATTACTGATTTTATCTCAGGTATAAATTCTGGGTCATTTAGCATCATTATATGGGCTTCAAAAATAGCTGCAGTGCCTTCCCCCATTTTACTAGTAGCATTTTCTTTAATGTGCTCAAGCTGGGTTTGTGACTTTTCTATTGCTGTTTCAAGTCTTTTTATCTCTTTTTTATTGTCAGAAACTATTCGTTTTTCAATCTCTAATTCTTTTATAAGAAGACAAACCCGGCCTATTGCAATGCCGGGTGAAGCCTTTATTCCCTTTTCCATATACTTACTCCTCGCCGAATTTGCTCTCAACTAATTTTACTAAAGCGTCCATTGCTTCTTTTTCATCAACGCCATCAGCAATTATGTTTATCTTTGTTCCCTGTCCAACTCCAAGAGATAACACTCCCATAATACTTTTTGCATTTATTTCTCTTCCATCTTTCTCAACCTTTACGTCGCATTTATACTTTGATGCCTCATGTACAAATAAAGCAGCAGGTCTTGCATGGAGACCAGTTTTATTTAGTATTGTGACTTCTTTTTTCATTATTTTAATCTCCCTTCTTATTTACTTCATACTCAACTTTGCAGTATAAAATACTATAATTATTCTATCATATTATAGCATTTGTTTTTATACTTATTTTATTTTGCCTTTTTTTTTCATTGTCATAAAACATCTTCTATATATAAAATAACAGGCTATTGAGCAAAGGTCAACAGCCTGTTAAACTTCTATTAACTTTCCACCATTTTCAATGCCTCTTCAATAACTGATTTAGCATTTTTAATGGCTTTTTGGGCCTCTGCCCTATATATTGGCTTATTTTTAAACCTTTTTTCTTCTTTCACAGCAACATCAGCAGCAAAAATAACAAGATCAGCATCATTAGCTTCACTCTGGGTTATTTTGTTTTCTATGCCTATAGACCCTTGAGTCTCTACCTTGATCCAATGCCCTAATTTCTTAGCTGCATTTTCTAATGCTTCTGCTGCCATATAAGTATGGGCAATTCCTGTTGGGCAGGCTGTTACAGCAACAATCTTCATGTTATCATCTTCTTTCCACCATTTGTATCGTTACTATAATGATACAATACTATTACAAATAATTCTATATAAATTACAAATCTTTATGCTGACATTTCCTCATCCATATTTAAGTCTTCGCTAACATCCTTTTTGAGAGCATTTACCATGAGAGCTGTTATAGTAATACCTATAAGAACTGAAACTATAAAAGCAATTCTATGGTCAACAACAGGTAGAACTATTGGTCCACCGTGAGGAGCATGATCTCCTACTTTAAATATTGCAGCTACTGCTGCTCCTACAGATGATCCCACCATAATTGAAGGTATTACTCTAAGTGGGTCAGCTGCAGCAAATGGAATTGCACCTTCAGTAATTCCTATAAGCCCCATTGCTAATGCACCTTTTCCTGCTTCTTGTTCTGTTATTGAATACTTTTTCTTATTTAATAATGTTGCTACACCCATTCCAAGAGGTGGAATACATATTGCAACTGCAACAGGTCCCATTACTGTAAATATTCCTTCCTCAATCATTGCAGTTCCAAACATAAATGCAACCTTGTTAACTGGGCCTCCCATATCAAAGGCAATCATGGCACCCATAATAAGTGCAAGTACAACGCTGTTTCCGGTGCTCATATTTTTTAGTCCTGCAGTCATTGAAGCCATTAAACTTGCTATAGGATTTCCTAAAACATATAGCATAAGGATTCCAACTATAAAAGAAGATATAAGAGGAATAACAAATATAGGCATTATAGGTCTTAGGTTCTTATTTACCTTCCATCCCTTTATCCATCTTGCAACATAACCTGCAATAAGTCCTGCTATTATACCGCCAAGGAAACCAGCCTTAATATTATTTGCAAGTACACCACCTACAAGTCCTGGAGCAAGACCAGGTCTATCTGCAATACCATAGGCAATATAACCTGCAAGAATTGGTACCATCATGGAGAATGCTGCTCCTCCTATGTCCATCAAGGAGTTTAAAAAAGGATTAGTTACATTTGCACCTGTACCTGCCTCAACACCACTTAGTGCAATTGCAACTGCTATGAAAACTCCGCCAATTACAACAATAGGAATCATGTAAGATACACCTGTCATCAAGTACTCTCTAATTCTTTTTAATTCTTCCTTCATACAATAACCTCCTAAATTTTTTTAATTTACTTTAATGTCATTAAGTGCAGTCAAAATGCCATCTGTTGTCTTAGCTTCCCTAATCATTTTTACAAAATCATCGTTCATAAGTTTTCTAGATAATTGCGAAAGAATTTTTAGATGAAGATTATCTACATTTGCATCTGGTACTCCAAGTAGAAAGATCATCTTAACAGGTTTTCCATCAAAAGAATCCCATTCTATACCCCCTTTAGACTTCCCAAATACGATCATCGCCTCCTTTACAGCTTTAGATTTCCCGTGAGGTATAGCAATTCCATTTCCGACTCCTGTAGAATAAGTCTCCTCCCTTTCAAATACACTTTTTATATAATCCTCAATAGAGATAATCTTTCCTTCTTTTTGGGCATACTCTGCAAGCTCTACTATTGCATCATGCTTACTTTCAGCCTTCATATCCAATACAATCATATTTTCATTAATAATCATTAAAAATCCCTCCAAGAACATTATTTATTGTCTTATCATCTGTTGCATTTCGCAGCTCATCTATAAATTCGCAGGAATTTATTTTATCAAAAATATTCTTCATTATTATATTTGCATTTTTTATATCCTTCATTGATATGCAAAGCATAAACACCATATCCACTTTATCCCCGTTCCAATCAATTGTTTTTTTTAACTTGGTAAACCCTATTGCCGTTCTTTTAACATATTGAGGCATACCATGTGGTATGGCAATACCATTGCCTATTGATGTTGTTCCAATATCCTCTCTATTAATTGCAGATTCAAGATATTCAGTCGTTACACAATCCTTATTTACAAGCTCTCCGCAAATATACCCTATTACATCGTTTTTATTAGCAAATGCCTTATTTAATTTAATATATAAGATTTCAATATTGTATTTAGAATTTTTTTTGTTTTCTTCTTGTTTTTTAAAATCATTTAGAAAACTATCTAGTTTTTTTATATCATTTTGATTTAAAAGTGGGCTTATGTTGACTACAGGCTTGTTATCTGATTCAATTGGAATTGTTGATATTATAATATCTATATCTGAAGTTTCTATTTCTTTTAAAGATGTAACGGAAACTACACCTTTAATCTCTATTTGCCTAAAATACTTATCGAGTTTTGCCGCTAAAAGCTGTGATGTCCCAATGCCGCTTGTACATACTACGATGGCCTTAAAAGGTTTTTGATACCTCTCCACGGCAGCCCCTAAATGAAGTGCAATATACCCTATCTCTTCATCTGTTATTTTAACTCCAATATACTTTTCAAATACGATGCTTGTCATCCATGCAATGCCATATATCTCTGGGTAATTTTCTTTTATTTGGTCTAGTATAGGATTTCTAAGGCTTAGTCCATATTTCAATCTATTTATAGTCGGTCTTAAATGAAGTATTAAACCATTTAAAAGAGAAGTATCATTGCTTAGGTTCATTCCGAGGGCTCTTTGAGCTATTGAGATAATTTCTTTTGACATTGTTACCGATAGTTCATCATCTTTTTCATAATCTTCA
This sequence comes from Clostridiaceae bacterium UBA5444, assembly GCA_002426575.1. GTDB lineage: Bacteria > Bacillota > Clostridia > Clostridiales > Oxobacteraceae > UBA5444. The sequence continues at coordinate 21,479 of DIRE01000063.1, forward strand.
TAAGCAAGATTTAAGGATGTACCATCAGTTATATTTTGCTGCATTTTAGCACCTATAATATGTAAAAGTATATAACCTATTTCTGATTCCGGCAGTTTGACTTTAAATGCTTCTTCAATATCTGAAGCCATCTCTTCAGCTATTTTATATTCATCCTTTTCTTTTAAGCTTTTAAGCACTTCTTTTGAAAGGCAAATATTTTTTTTACTCTTAAGCCTTTTTATAGAGATTGCTATGTGTATAACAAGGCTAATATATGCTTCATCAGAAAATCTAAATTTTAATTTTGACTCTGCTTTTGTTACAATCCTTTGCAGCTGCTTATAATCTATGTTAATTAGTTCCTTTAGTTTTGCCTCAGTCTTGTAATCTATTCTTCCACAGCTTGCACAGCAATCATTATAAAGCATCTCTTTCAGTTCATCGCTTTCCCTATCTACTACAATAAGGCTAGCTACTGCACTTCTTTGATCATCTTCTTTGCCGTAAACTTCAATTCCATAATTAGTTTTCTTTATAAGTTTTAAGTTATATTGCCCGAGCCAATCTTCAACCTCTTCTAAATCTTTATGTACTGTAACTCTGCTCACATAAAGCTCGTCTGCAAGCTCTTTTATAGTTGTGCTGGTATTGCTCATAAAAAGTCTTTTTAGTATATAATTTACCCTATCTTCTGGGGAATAAGGCTCAATCACATATGTTTCTCCATCTAGCTGGTTTAATAATTGTATTTTTACGCTTTCACTTCCAACTAAGGATATACCAATTCCTGGTTTTCTTATTATAGATATATCCATATCTTTTATCTGCTCATCTATTTCTTTTAAATCGTTTCTTATAGTCTTATTTGACACCCCTATTTCTTCCGCAATATAATCTGCCGTTACAGGCTCTTTACTATTTAACAGTATGTTTATTATTTGCGACTTTCTGTTCATAAATAATCACCATTTTCCATAACTTATATTTAATACTACTTGTTAGATATTTATGCCATTAACATCATTATAGCCTCAAAGCTCTTTATTATCAATACATATACCGTTCTATTTTGTACCTTAACATTGCGGTAATGGTTTACTAATACGCCTTAAACTGCATAACCGCCTGCATTTGCCTTTGCCATGTTTAGGAAATATAGTATGGCATAAAAAAATCCCTGAGTAATCAGGAATTTTTTTGCTAACTTTTCACTTTACTTTTTTGCTATAAGTCCGCTTATTACCTTTGTAGGACATTTATTTACACATTCCATACATTGGGTACATTTGCTGTAATCAACTTGTGCTATATTGTTAGTAACCTTAATAGCACCAAATCTGCATGTTTTCTGACATATATTGCAGGCTATGCATCCAACTTCACAGTAAGACCTTACATCTTTTCCTTTATCCTCTGAATTACATTGTACTCTAACCTTTTTAGATGCAGGGACTAAATCAATCAGATCTTTAGGACAAGCAGCTACGCACATTCCGCAAGCAGTACATTTGTCTTCATTAACTACTGCTATTCCATCCTCTATTTCTATAGCATCAAAAGCGCATACCTTAACACAGCTTCCAAGACCTAGACAGCCATAAGAACAACCTTTTGATCCTTCTCCTGGAGTCTGAGTGGCTTGTCTACAATCCATAATACCATTATATATAAATTTTTCTTTACTTTTATCACATGTGCCTTTGCATTTAACAAATGCCACATTTTTTTCTCCTGCTTCAACACTTACCCCTAATATCTCGCCTACTTTTTTTGCAACTTCAGCCCCTCCTACTGGGCATGCATTAGGTGAAGCTTTCCCCTCAACTATTGCTTTTGCACAAGCATCGCAGCCTGGATATCCACAGCCACCGCAGTTTGCACCTGGTAAGGCATCCCTTACCATAGGAATCTTAGGATCTACTTCAATTGCAAATTTCTTAGAGGCATAACCTAAAAGCAAACCAAACAAAAGCCCTAAGCCTCCGAGACTTAAAACAGGATTTAAATAACTAGAAATATTACCCATATGGCCCCTCCTTATTGTAATAACCCTTGGAAACCTAAAAATGCAATAGACATAAGCCCAGCTGTAATCAATGTTATAGGGAATCCTTTAAGTGCTTCAGGCATGTTTTTATTATTATCTATTCTCTCTCTAATACCTGAAAGCAACACTATTGCAAGAAAATATCCAAGAGCTGCTGATACTCCGTTTACTACAGACTCTAATAAGTTATAGTTCTCATTCATATTTATTACTGCAACTGCAAGTACTGCGCAGTTTGTTGTGATTAAAGGAAGATATATTCCAAGAGCCTTATAAAGGCCTGGGTTCGTCTTTTGAATTACCATCTCTATAAACTGAACAAGAGCAGCAATAACAAGTATAAATGCAAGAGTATATAGATACTCTAAATGCAAAGGTACTAAAATAAGATTAAACACTATCCATGACATAAATGATGCAAGTGCCATAACGAATGTAACTGCAAGCCCCATACCGAAGGCAGTGTCTGTCTTTTTTGATACACCTAAAAATGAACATATGCCGAGGAATCTTGATAGTACAAAGTTATTCACAAGCATAGAACTAATAATAATATAAAATATCTTCATAAACTAATCCGCCTTCCATTAATTTTTTGACTCATGAGTTACTGGTTGACATGCATTACATAAATTACATCCTTTGCATCCAAGTTCTACAAGCTTTGGTTTTTCACCAGTTTTGTTAGCTTTTCTTATTCTACGATGATTTATAAGTGCCATAAGTATTCCCAAAGTGAAAAATGCTCCTGGTGCAAGTATCATAATTATTGCTGGTTTGTAGGATGCAGGCATTATTTTATACCCAAAGACTGTGCCAACTCCGAGCAGCTCTCTTATTATTCCAAGTACTGTAAGAGCTAACGTAAATCCAAGTCCCATACCTAATCCATCAAACGCAGATGCAAAAACGCCATTTTTAGATGCGAAAGCTTCAGCTCTTCCAAGTATTACACAGTTAACCACTATAAGTGGCATAAATATACCAAGGGCTTTATAAAGTGATGGAGCAAAGCCCTGCATCAGGAACTGTATTATAGTAACAAATGCAGCAATAACCGTAATGTATGCAGGTATTCTTATTTTTGAAGGTATTAACTTTCTTATCAATGATATTGCTACATTAGATAAAACAAGTACTGCTGTAGCAGCAAGCCCCATTCCTAAACCATTTATTGCAGATGTAGTTACTGCAAGGGTTGGACACATTGCAATAACTTGTACAAATATTGTGTTCTCCTTTATTATTCCATTATATAATCTTTCTTTTGCAATATCTAATTTACTCATTATTTTTGACCTCCTTTTAGGTTAGAGGTGTAAAATTTAATTGCCTGATTAACACCATTTGTAACTCTCTTTGAAGTAATTGTAGCACCAGTCATTGCGTCAACTTGATTCTTTTGGCTAGCACCAGCAGTTACTACCTCAATCCCATTTTCTATAGGTTTATTCTTAAATTGACCAGAGAACTCAGGTTTTGGTGCATTAGCTCCTAATCCTGGAGTCTCAGAGTGTGACAATATCTTCATACCCTGCAGAATACCATCATTTGTTATTCCAACCATCATTTCTATAGGGCCACCATATCCTTTTGTAATAACCTTTATGGCATATCCTATTGATTTTCCATCTTTATACCCTTCATTAACTTCTTTTACTGCCCCTTCTCCTGGAATTATCACATCTGATAATTTAAACTCACTTGCCTCTGGAAGTACTTCTCTCATGGCATTATTATTAGTTTCAACAATCTGCTTTTCTATAGGCACCCTTGTAATCTCATGAGCAAAGCCAAGGCATAGTCCGGCTATAGCCGTAACTGCAAATAAAATAAGTCCAAGTCTAATATTCTCTTTCAATTACTTCACCTCCCCAAACGCTTTAGGTACTGTGTGTTTATCAATTAAAGGTACAACTAGGTTCATAAGAAGTATTGAATATGATACACCTTCAGGATATCCTCCGCTGTACACACGTATTACTGTGGTGATTACCCCACAACCTATACCCATTATTATCTGTCCTTTTGGGGTTATCGGTGAAGTTGAATAATCTGTGGCCATAAAAATAGCACCAAGCATTAGTCCGCCTGATAATATTTCATACAAAGGTTTTCCCATAAAGAACCCGCCTCTGCCAAAAATCCAAGTCAATATAAATACTGTTCCTATATAGCTAAGTGGTATTCTTACAGATATAACCTTTTTATATACGAGGTATGCCCCTCCAATTAAAAGTGCAATTGCTGAAGTCTCTCCTATACAGCCCCCAACATTACCTATAAACAAATCCCAAAGCTTTGGCAGGCTTCCGCTTCCGTTTTTAAGTAAAGCAAGTGATGTAGCTGATGCTTTCCAATCAACTGACCAAGTAGTCATCTGCACAGGCCATGATGCAAGCAAAAATGCTCTTGCTGCAAGAGCCGGGTTCATGAAGTTTTGGCCAAGTCCACCAAAAAACTGTTTAACAATTATTATTGCAAAAAAGCTTCCGACTACTGGTAACCAGAGTGGCACTGTAACAGGAAGATTAAATGCCAATAAAAGCCCTGTTACTGCAGCGCTTAAATCATTAATTGTTATATCCTGTCCTGTTAGCTTTTGCCATAGAGCTTCTGCAGCCATTGCTGATAAAACTGATACAAGCACTATCCAAAGAGCATCAAGCTTGAAAAAATATAAAGATGCTGCAAGCGCAGGCATTAAAGCTATTAATACATCTTTCATAGCGCCTTGTATTGAATTCTTAGAATGTATATGCGGGGATGATGATACCGCATACATTGTTTCAGACATTTTTGATTCAGACATATACCTTTTCCCCCTTATTTTTTCCTATTAGATAGAACTGTACATTTCCCCGTACGGAATGATTGAACTAAATATCTATTTGAAGGACAAACAAAAGAACATGACCCACATTCTATACAGTCCATACCATGATATTTTTCAAAACTTTCAAAATCATCTCTCAAAACAAATGAGTTTAGGGTACAAGGCAACAAGTTCATGGGGCAAGCTTCAACGCATTTTCCACATCTTATACAATTTCTTTCCTTTTCTAACTTTGCTTCTTCCTCTGTTAGACAAAGAATAGCGGATGTCCCTTTAACAACGGGCACATCTAAGGTATAAAGTGAAATGCCCATCATAGGCCCACCAGATATTATCTTAACAGGCTCTTTTGTAAACCCTCCTGCAGCTTCTATAAGTTCTCTAGTAGATGTTCCAATTCTTACATTGAAGTTTTTAGGCTCTTTTATAGCCCCTCCCGATACAGTAACTATTCTTCTCATTAGGGGTCTGCCCTTTATTACGGCTCTTTCTATAGCAACTACAGTGTCAATATTTTGTACAATGCATCCAATATCACAAGGAAGTCCTCCTGAAGGTACTTCTTTTCCTGTTATTGCATAAACAAGCAGTCTTTCTCCGCCTTGAGGGTATTTTGTTTTAAGAGCCTTTACCTCTATGTTAGGCTCATTTTCTACAGCCTTTTCCATTGCTTCTATGGCATCAGGCTTGTTATTTTCAATACCTATATATCCTTTTGCTCCAGGAAATAGATGAAGTATTATCTTTAGCCCTTCAACCACTCTGTCAGTCTTCTCAAGCATCACTCTATGATCAGATGTTAAGTAAGGCTCACATTCTGCACCATTTATTATTATTGTGTCAATCTTTTTATCTGCAGGTGGTGATAATTTTACATGGGTAGGAAATCCTGCCCCCCCCATACCTACAATACCTGCTTCATGGATTATATTAATAATTTCTTCCCTTGATAGGGAATCATATTTTTCATGAGGAAGTAATGTTGTACCTTGTTCAAAGGCCCCATCATTTTCTATAACAACAGACATTACTTTCATTCCATTTGGATGAAGCATTGGTGTTACATCTTTTACTACTCCTGATACACTGCTGTGTATTGGTGATGATATAAACTTTTTTGAATCTCCTATCTTTTGACCTACAAGTACCTTGTCCCCTTTTTTAACAAGAGGCTCACAGGTTGCTCCTGCATTCTGCAGCATAGGAAAAACTAAAATTTCTTTGGGCTTTAACCGCTCTATAGGCTTATTCTCTGTATACTGCTTACCATGCGGTGGATATACCCCATGCCTAAATGTCAAAGATTTCATAAAAACCCTCCCGCCTTATATTATATTAATATTGAAATAGCAAAGGCTTTTGTAAAAGCATTTCAAATTAAGCAGGCCCTTGCCCTATTGCATACTGAAACTCCCGGCAGCTAAAGCTGCGGGGTTCCATTGTAATTCCTTGTAAATTTAATAAAGAAGACACCAATATTTTACATAAAAATATTCCAATGTCTTCTACATATTTTGTAATAAAAAATATGTAACAAGTAGAAACTGCTTGTACATCTATATGCTACAAACGCCCTATTTATATAAGTAGATAAATTTACTTTTCAAGTATAATTTATCACAAAAATAGACAGTTAGCAACTTAGTTATGTTATTAACAAGTTTCCATATACTGTGAAAGGTATGCCCATAGATTCGCTTATATAAGGTGTTTAGCTGGCTACTTCTATCTATCTATGCCTAAATGCTGTAAATATAATGTCTTTTATTGTCTGCTGCTTTATACTCCATTTACCTATAGATTGTTAATTATTTTTCTTTTTCTGCACACTTATAATATTTAAAGAATACTGTATTAAAATGATATGTATTTATACAATATTTTATGTTTTTCTATTCTCACCTAAAATATAATGATTCTCATAACCATTTACAAACCGTTGTCGCTATTGACTTTGGTAACCATTGGTGTTAAACTTTACCTTGAATAATATATGTAATTGAGAATAGGAGTATATAAATGGATATTTGTTTTTATATTAACTTCTATTACTTTATGGAGGGTGTACTATGAGTGATTTCACTATTAAAACTGTAGATTTTATGATCAAGAAGTTTGTAAAGGATCCAACTCTTGATAGAAAGGTTACAGATCCAACGTTAAGAAAAAAATATGCTTATTTAGAGGCATGGGTTAGTATTGTTGGAAATTTTGTTTTAGCTTTAATAAAGGTTTTACTAGGGTTAATGTTAAATAGTATTTCGCTTCTTGCAGATGCTGCGCATACGGCATCAGATGTACTGACTTCAGTAGTTGTTTTGTTAGGTTTTAAAATTTCAAGTTCTCCTGCTGACAAAAAACATCCATATGGTCATGGCAGGGTTGAATTTATAGCATCGCTAATTATATCAGTAATGCTGCTTTTTATAGGTATTGAGTTTGGAAAGTCTTCCTATACCCGTTTAACAGCAAATGTTGCAGTAAAAGGAAGTTATGTCGTGGCACTTATAATGGTATTAGGAGCCTTGCTAAAAGAATGGATGGCTCGTTTTTCAGTTGAGTTAGGTACCCGTACAGATTCATCTGCACTTATTGCAGACGCATGGCATCATAGAACAGATGGAATAGCATCTATTTTAGTTGCTGTAGCAATAGTTGCTTCCCAGTTTGGGTATTATAGAGTGGATGCTATATTTGGACTTTTAGTTTCTGCTTTGATTATATATACAGGAATTAGTATTGCTATTGACTCTACTTCTAAATTAATTGGTGAGGTTCCTGAAGATGAAGTTTTAAAAGATATAGAAAATACAGCTCTACAGGTAGCTGGAGTCTCAGGTGTTCATAAAATTAATATATATAACTATGGCTCTTACGAAGAAATCTGCCTTCACGTGCAGGTTGAGGACGATTTCTCCTTAGTAAAGGCTCATGATATCTCAGAGGAAGTAGAAAGAGTTATAGAAGAGAAAACTAATTCTCGAGTTACTGTACATGTAGAACCTTTAAGCGATTTAGCTAAACAATAAAAGAAGCCCTAGGATATTAGTGTAAATTGTAAATATCCTAGGGCATTTTTTACTCGCCAATACTTCTTAAATAGCTGCATATATGAGTTATAAATCCTCTTATACGGTACAGTTCACTTTCCTTATTTCTGTTTCTCCATGCTCTCATATAATCTGCTAGCCATACTTCAAAAAGCGGTGCTAATTGTGATGGCGCATATATAAGTTTAGTATCCTCGAGCCCTAAATCATACTTTTTAATTATAAGAGCAAGTGCATCATACAAAGCAATTCCTCTTGCTGATATGCAAAACTCCCCAATATCTTTACTATATTTTGGGGAAATGCCCCTAGATATCTTTAATAATTCATTTTGGAGTTCTAATACTCTATCATGAGCATTTATAAGCTTCTCGTCGGGTATATCAAAATGTTCCTTTTTCTGCTCAATGCTAATCTTAGGGAATCCTATAAACTTATTTTCCTTCCAGCATGTAATTTGAAAGTGATCAACAATCTGCTGACGAGAAATCTCTCTTAGAATATTTACTAAAGAACCTGTTTGATCCCCATATTCAATAGTTGAAATTTCCTTATCTACAGTAGAAAAGTCTTTATTATAATCAGGATTCCATGATAGTGAAGCTCCATATATCATGCCAGGTATAGAGTTCCCCAAAAGATTTATATTCCCATAATCTCCCCAGTTGGTATTTAGTACGCCAGCTGCATTATATTTTTTGCCGTAATTAACCATGTTCTTTATATTAGAATATGAAGAATCAAAGTCATTCATTAGGTGATTCCAGCCACCTACTCCAGGACATACATACTGTGTAAGTCCTGTATCTGCAATTGCCTTTATCCTATCCTCTTCAGGTTCTGCACTGTAATCCCAGTTCAAACAGATTATATCTTTAGGTATCTGTTCAAATACTTCTGGATGATTAAGTACCACATCACCCCAAAACATAACCTTTTTATCATACTTTTTAACTGTATCAACTATCTTATTAAGGAAAGTTATGTAAAGTTGTCCCTTGCCTATTTTCTCTGCTAATTCTTTATTTTTCCCTTCCCCTAAGTCAAAAGTTTCATCCCCACAGATATTAAACTTATCTGATGAAAATAGCGGTATGAATTCATCAAGCATTTCGCCTACAAATTCAATGCTTTCCGGATTAGAAACATCTAATGTGTGATGAAGCATACGCCCTATCCATGAATATGGTTTATCTGCATCATCACTATTTTCTAACTCACATAGATTGCTATATGACTTTGATGATAATATCATATACATATGACCAAAGGATGATAATGATGGCACAAGTTCAATATGGCGTTTTATACAGTATTCATCAAGTTCTAATATATCTTCAGCAGTAAGGGGATCCGCCCCGGCCCAAACCTCGCTAAAGTTTTTAAATGCAAAGGTATGCTCTATATATAACTGAATCTGATTTATTTTATAAAATGCCGCCCTATCCACTAACTCTTTTAGAGTATCTAAAGTGGGTACACATCCTCTTGATACATCATGATAAAAGCCCCTATTAGCAAAATAAGGCTCATCCTTAATATAAAGTTGAGAAATCTCCATTCCTTCACTTCTTATAATCTGCCTTAATGTCTGCACGCCATAGAACAGCCCTGCATCATCAGCACCTATGATTTCAATAATGTTTTCTTTAACAAAAATCTCATAGGACTCATTTTTGCCTTCTCTCTTTTTTAAATAAATTGAGTTTTCTTCAATTTTAAAAGATTTTGTAATAGGTAGATTTAATTTTACATCTTGGAATATTTCCTCTTTTAGCAGTCGAGCAGATTCCATGTCACTATTATTGCATGAAGCATCTAATACTATTTTTGCTTTAGGTAATAAAATAAAATATCCGTCTTTCACTTTAACCTCTTTAGGAGATGGAAGCAAAAACATACTAATCCACACCTTTCTAATTTTATATATATATGTTCCATTACTTTATATTAAACACAATTCTATGGATTATTGCAATGGCAACCTATAAAGTTATTTTAAAGTTTTTTAATAAAAAATCACATTTAATCAAATATTAATACCAGAACCGTAATTTAATTTTTTATAAGTGGAGGTTTTGGTTATGAAAAAAAAATTTATCTGTTTAACTTTATTTATAGCAATGCTTATAACATCCTCCTGTATGCAAGATCAAAATAAGCCGCAAGTTACTGGAGGGGTTGAATCTTCCATTTCTCAAATGGGTGATATCAAAAGAATAAAGGTTACTGCTGATCAAGCAAAAATAAGAACAGGATGCTCAAATGATGCATCCGTAGCTCATACACCAGATAAAAATTCTACATTTAATGTAGAAGGTGTAGTTGGAGACTGGTTTGGAGTTAGGCTTCCTTCTAATCAAATTGGGTTTATACACAAGGATCAATCAAAACCAATAGTCGTAGAAGATAAAAAGGTTGATATTCCGCCATCAAATAAAGTAGGAACAACAGAAGGCACTAATTCGCCTAAAACGCCTAAAACGCCAAGTGCACAAACCAACTCAGCTACATTAACTAGTCAAGAGCAAGAGATGATCAATCTTGTAAATAGTGCTAGGTCTCAAAATAATCTACCGCCTTTGCAAGTAGATATGCAGCTTACTAATGTTGCAAGAATCAAAGCTCAAGATATGATAGATAATAACTATTTTAGCCATAACTCACCAAAGTATGGGAGTCCTTTTGATATGATGCAAAGTTTTGGAATTAATTTTGTTCAGGCAGGAGAAAATATTGCAGGGAACCAAGATGTTAAAAGTGCTCATAATGCATTAATGAATTCTCCAGGCCATAGAAAGAATATATTAAGCCCAGACTATACTCATATAGGAATAGGAATTAGACAAGGCGGCCCTTATGGAAACATGTTTTCCCAAATGTTTGTTAGCAAGCCTAAA
>DIRE01000063.1:32400-78384 GCA_002426575.1 Clostridiaceae bacterium UBA5444
TATACTCATATAGGAATAGGAATTAGACAAGGCGGCCCTTATGGAAACATGTTTTCCCAAATGTTTGTTAGCAAGCCTAAATAGGCTTATGTTTTCAAAAATAGGAAGCTATGTAGGCTTCCTATTTTGTTATTTTAAACTTTTGGCTCTATTTAAGAATACTGTTGATTTTATAACATTTTTGATGGAACCTTGGTAATAAGGTTCCATCAATTCATACCTTAGGGATATTGTGTACTAACATCTAATGTTTATAATAATACTGATGCTTTTACTATACAATGTTCGAAGATACCATCAGCAACAGGAAATCCGTCTACACCAACATTTGGTAAAATCTTACTCATTGGTGTAGGGCTTGATTTTGCAAGTATGGGATTTAGCAATTCTACCTTCCAACCATTGTTAACAAACTCATCTACATGCTTTTTCTTCAAATACATAGATTCAATTCCAGACTTTCGCAGGTCTGCCCTATTGATATCATCATCTTCAGAGCAGAAACTACATACTGAATAAAATTCACCAGATGATATTCTTTTAAGCTCTGATATAATATTATCAGGATTATCGATATTTTGAAGTCCTACAAAGGATGTTATAATAGGGACCGAATTGTTCCTGAAAGGTGTTGTTCGGGCATCAAATGCAATGAAAGTTATTCGTTCCCCATATCCTTCTTTAATCAAACTGTTATATGTTCTTTTTATTATACTCATACTTAAATCTGTAATGACAACCTTTAGGTCTGTATTTTGTAGTATCTGTTTCACCAACACACCTGGTCCAGAAGCAATGTCTACTACAAACTGGCTTTGCTTTCTTAATAAGTTAATTAAATACTTAAACTCCTTATCAGTAGCATCCAGCATTTCTTTTGTATATGCATTTATTGTAGCAATATTCATCAATTTCTCGGCTTCCTTTTCATTGCCTTCCTTTTCAAGTAACATTGCCTTTACATACATATCTGCAGCACTCATCTCTTCAAACGGTGCTACCATAAGCCTTGCCCTTATTTCTGGGTTTAATTTGAAAAATCTTTCAAGATTGTCTTCTCCTGTCTGCCAAAGATCAGGTTCTGCTTTACTATTAATAAGAAAATTGACTACCTGATCTCTAACAGAGTATTCTTCACCACAAGAAATACAAGAGATATCTGCTTTAATTATTCTTGTAGGACTTTCCTCTAATACAGCCCATTTTAATTCACCATGGCATAGGGGACAAACTAACTTGTCCTGTAGAAATTTAAACATTTTAATACCACCTTTGTTGGATGTTAAGTTTGTTATATTTTACAGCAACGCTCTATTCCCCATTATATTACATTAATGCCTTTTGGCAAACATATAATGAAGTATCATCCACATAAATGTCTTCTGCCTCATTTTGCTATTTATTTTGTCAAATTTTCAAGCTTGCCTTTCACAACCTTTACCAAATCCATGGCAGATATTTCTATCTGGGTTCCAATCTTTCCACCACTTACCATTATAGTGTTTAATTTCTCTGCAGTTTTATCTATATATGTACTGTATTTCTTTTTCATTCCTACAGGAGAGCAGCCGCCTCTTATATATCCTGTATATTTGTTTATATCTTTTACATGTATCATTTCTACTTTTTTCTCGCCTATAATCTTTGCTGCCTTCTTTAAGTCAAGCTCTTCAGATACTGGAATTACAAAAACGAAAATCTCTTTACTATCTCCTTGGGCTACTAATGTTTTATATACCTGCTTAACATCCCTTCCCACCTTTTCTGCCACTGATATACCATCAATTTTTCCATCCTTATTATCATAGGTTAAAATATTATAATTTATATTTTCTGAATCCAAAATTCTCATTGCATTTGTCTTATGCTGTGCCAAAATAATCACCTTCCTATGTCTATGCTGCACACCTTTTTATATTATATAACAGAATATTGATTCTACCTATATTCTACATCTTTTTCTTTAAGTATCGCAATTTTATCAATGCCCTATTTGAAATAGTAAACATTTCTTGGATATCCATCTAAATAAAAAATACAGAATCTAAAGTCTTTGTTTTATTTGACTCTAAACTCTGTATTCTCAAGTAAATTTGAACTGTTTTATATTAGATTACTTGCCTAATATTCCTTTGCAAATATCCCCTGTCAGGTTACTAGCGCTTTTACCCTTCCACATGGCTTTAAAAGATTCAAAGTTCAAATCTTCAAGGCTGTCTGAGTAACATTGAATATCTTCAATCACACCGTCTTTAACCTTTAATAATACCTGCACGTTCCCAATTGGTAGTTTTTCTTCTAACTTTACATCAAAGTTTGGGCTTTCACCGTAGATCCATTCAGTACTACTATACTTATAGTACTCTTTTGGTATATACTTTTCTTTTTTAAAGTCCACCTTTTCATCAATATCACCATAAAGATTAGTAAAGCTTTTTATTAAGGCAGTCTTTAGGTCATCCATATCTATATCGTTTAAACATTCTTTAATATTTATAACCCTGCTTTTTACAGAAGTTATACCTTTTGATTCTAGTTTTATCTTAGATGGCTTTAATATTTTCCCTAAAAACTCTAAATCCACATCTACCATTAGTGTTCCATGATGAAAATATCTGTCGCCTGTTTCATAAAAGGCATGACCCGAAAACTTCCTTCTATTTATAGTTAGATCGTTTCTGCCAGAAGTCTCACATTCTATGCCTAGGCTTTTTAATGCATCTTTTATTACTTTTAGTTGCTTTTCAAGATCTTTTTGTCTCCTTCTGGTTATAAACGTAAAATTAAGGTTACCTAAATCATGAAATACTGCTCCCCCGCCAGATAATCTTCTAGCAAGTGTGCCCCCCTCTTTTTTCAAGGTATCTATATCACATTCAAGCCATGGATTTTGATTTCTGCCTATAACTACTGTTTTCTCATTCTGCCAGAGATAAAATATCACTTCATCTTCCCTAACATTATTAAACAGCTCTTCTTCTAAGGCTAAATTATAATATGGATCATGTTCTAAAGACGTAACTATTTTATTCATAAAAGTGCAGTGCCCCTATACCTAATCCTAATGCAGCCTCATGTATTATCTCACCTGTTGTTGGATGTGGGAAAATTGTATCCACTATCTGCTCTTCTGTAATATTATTTTGAACAATTAAGGTCAATGCACTAATAAGTGTAGATGCGTCAGCACCTATTATTGATGCTCCAATTATTTTATCTGCATCTATATCTTTAATTATCTCTATAAAGCCTTCCTCTTCTCCCATGGTTTTAGCTTTTCCATTTGCAGATAAGGGGAATCTACTTACCTTTATATTTAAGCCTGCATCTTTAGCTTGCTTTTCATCCATTCCTACTGTAGCTATCTCTGGAGATGTGAATATAACGTTTGGCACTGCAGAATAGTCCATATGTTTTTCTTTTCCTAATATATTATCAACTGCTACGATTCCCTGATGGGATGCTACATGAGCCAATTGTATTTTGTTATTTACATCGCCGATTGCATAAATGTTTTCTATATTGGACCTTAGTCTATCATCTACTTTAATTCCTCTTCCTTTTTCATTTAATTCTATACCTATATTATCTAAATTTAATCCATTTATATTAGGCTCTCTTCCTATTGCTACAAGTATGTTTTCTGAAGTTAAATACTTCTCCTTATTGCCGTTTTCAAATATTACCAATGCTTTTTTGTCTTCTGTTTCCTCTATCTTAGTAACCTTTGAGTTAGTATATATATTTATACCTTTTTGCCTTGCTATACTAGTTGTTTTTGTTGAAATTCTTTTACTTACCATGGTTAAAACCCTTGGCATATATTCCACAACATTTACATTAACTCCAAAGTTTGAATACATAAAAGCAAACTCCATACCTATAACTCCACCACCTATTATAGTTATGGACTCTGGTAAGTTTTTATTTTCAAGAGCTGTAGTAGAGTTTAAAACAAAAGGAGAATCTATACCAGGTATATTAATTTTAGATATTTTAGATCCTGTTGCAATGATTATATTTTTGCTGTGAATAGTATATTCATCTTTTCCTGATTTAGCAAAAACCGTGTTTTTGTCTTTAAAACTTCCTTCACCTTTTATAACCTTTACATTGTTTTTATCTAGTAAGTATTCTATACCCGAAACTAAATCATCCTTTATTTTATCTTTCCTATCTATTACATTTGTCATATTAACCTTTGGGTTTTCGCAGCTTAGCCCAAACTCCTCGCAATTAACCATATGGCTAAATACCTCTGAGGATTTTACCAATGCCTTTGTTGGAATACATCCTACGTTTAAGCATGTTCCACCAAAGTATTCTTTTTCCACTATTACAGTCTTTAAACCTTGCTTAGCAGCATAAATAGCTGCTACATATCCCCCGGGGCCTGCTCCTATAATTGTTAAATCACTATCTATTTCTTCCTTTTTTCCGCTAATCATGGTACCAAAGTAGTCAAAGTTAATCCCCTGTGAATTGCTTTCCTTACTTTCATCTTTAGAATCTATAACAACTAATGTATCTCCTAATTGTACTTCATCGCCTTCAGAAACTTTTATTTCCTTAACTTCTCCTGTATGCCCTGACTTAACTGGTGAATTTCCCTTATTGGTTTCAAGCTGCATTAATACTGTGTTTATTTCTATTTTATCTCCAACTTTTATATTAATCTTACCCACTTTTGCACTTTTATTATTTCCACTTATATTTTCTAATTTTATCTCCATATATATCACCCGCCAATTTATATTATATAAATTTAAAGCTGTCTTATAAGCTTATACTTTCAATATTAGCTTAAGCATATATATATACTTTATTCAAAATATATACCTAGGCTAATATTGAAAGTATGGTACTCATTAGACAGCTTCATTTATTATTTCATATTATTTGAAATCCTTTTCGAATTCATCAACTGAATCTTTAAGTAATGTTACTGTATAAGCCATGCTTGGACCTCCGCCAAAAGCAACTGCAACCATTGCAGCTTCCATTACTTCGTCCCTTTTAGCTCCAGCTTCTAAAGCTTTATATACATGGAATACTATGCAATATTCACAGCGACAATAAGCTGCTATTGCAACGCTTATTAATTCCTTTGTTTTAGTATCTAAA
The DNA here is from genome assembly GCA_002426575.1 of Clostridiaceae bacterium UBA5444. Classification (GTDB taxonomy): domain Bacteria; phylum Bacillota; class Clostridia; order Clostridiales; family Oxobacteraceae; genus UBA5444. The sequence goes on from DIRE01000063.1 coordinate 37,525, forward strand.
CTTCCATTTTTATAGGTTGTCCCTAATAAATTCATAAATGCTTGAACGTGTTCACCATTATCTTTACCTACTTCTTGTAATCCACCTGTAAAATCATTTAACATTTGTCTTGGATCTTTTTTCATAACTCTGCCTCCTCGTATTGTTGTAATGAGAATTGTTAGTATATTGACACCAACTATCTGCTAAGACAATATTATCACTATTTAACAGCATTATCAATCAAGCAAAATTACATTTGATTGATTGATAATGCTGCTAAATTTTTAAATCATTCCTTTATAGCACCTTGAGTTAATCCCCCGGTTATATATTTTTGTATAAATGCGAACAATATAATCGTTGGAAGTATTGATATAACTGTTCCCGCCGATAATGCCCCCCAGTCAATATCATATTTCATAATAAATGAGTTTAACGCTACAGGAATTGTTTTTTTATATTCTACATCTATAAACATAACAGCCTGAAAAAGTTCATTCCAACACTGAACAAAAGCAAATATATATGTAGCTGCAATACCTGGCAGCATAACAGGTATTACTATATAAAATAATGCATGAAATCTGCTGCAGCCATCAACCATGGCAGCTTCTTCTAACGACCCTGGTATCCTTTGAAAGAAACCTCTTAGAGAAACCGTACAATAAGGAATTAGTGATGCTGTATATAAAATCATAAGCGCACTTAAGCGATTAATTAAGCCAAGTTTTGAAAGCAAAATATATAGGGGTGCAAGTATAATAAATCCTGGTATCATCTGGGTAAATAAATATGCCAGTAATATTTTGTTTTTTCCTTTAAACTTAAATCTTGCAAGGACATATCCCCCTAAAATACCTATAAATAAGGCAGCACCTGCGCCAACTATTGATACAATTAAGCTGTTTAAAAGATATTTATCAAACTTTGATATTTTAAATATTTGAATGTAATTGTCAAGTGTTGCTTTACTAGGCCAGTACATTACTGGAAACGTAAATATCTCTTTCCTAGGTTTAATAGAAGTTATGAATATCCATAAAAACGGAAATATTGTAAATACCAAATATATACCTAAGGCAGCTATTTTAAATATGAGCCCTATAATTTTACCTTTACTTTTTTTCCTCTTACTCATCAAAAATCACCCGATTCTTCAAACTTTGTTATATACATATAAAAAATGGTAAAAGAAATTAGTACAGCCATTATAATGACTCCCACTGCTGAAGCTTTTCCATAATCCTGATCAAACATAAGTAAGCTAAGCATGTATGTCGTAAGAATATGGGATGATCCTGCAGGTCCGCCATTTGTAAGAGAATAGATTAGATCAGGAAAGTTTAGTATCCATATTGCCCTAAGCAAAGTTGTTAATATGAGAACAGGTTTTATATAAGGTATCGTAACCTTAAAAAACTTGTAAAATGACGAGGCTCCATCAATATCAGCCGCCTCATATAAATCAAGTGGTACAGACTCAAGTGCCGCAGTAATCATAATTGCAAAGAAAGGTATGCCATACCATATGTTAGCGACTATGGCTGATGCTAGGGAAAGACCTGGTGTAGATAAAAAACCTATAGGAGTAGTTATAATACCAATTCTCATAAGTATATCGTTTACTACACCTATCTGTCCGTTAAACAGCCATCTCCATATTAATCCAATCATAAAGCCTGATATTGCCCAAGGGAAGAATATGAGGCCTTGGTAAATTCCACTTCCTTTAAACTTCTTCTTTAGCAAAAGTGCTAATGCAAATCCTAGATTAAATTGAAAAAATAATGATACAACTATCCAAATTATAGTATTTAAAATAGTATCTTTAAAATAAGGATCTTTAAATACTGTTTTGAAGTTTTCAAAGCCTATAAATTCTATCTTACTTATATCCCAAAGTTGATAGCTCTGAAATGCCATAACTGTACCCTTAATCATAGGGTAGTATGTAAAAATAGCTATAAATAATATACCCGGGATAAGCATGCATATAATAAACCTTTTAGTACTTATTCTCACTCTTTTATTTGTTTTTTCCAAGCTCGCTCCCACCTTTTGAATTTGCTCACTAATCACAATTCATCGCTCACCATTTTATACAACTAACCCCAAATATCACAGCATTAACCTGACTTTTATATCAAGTTAATGCTGTACAAGGCTTATTTATTTTCCTTTTCCTTATGCCAATACTCTGACCATGACTTTGCAGCATCTTGAGTTGTCATCTGGTTTAGTAACATTTTCTGCAGATCTTGATCGCATTTCTTGATGAAAGGCCCCCACCCTTTACTATCAAAAGGCATTGTTACTCCCACATATTTGTCTGGCTCTGCAGACATAGCCATATAAGCCTTATAAGGCTCTGTTTTAAAGAAATCATCTTCAGATGCTGTTTTATAAATAGGAATCATTGAATTCTTTTTGCAGAAGTAAGTACTATTTTCCTCATTTAATAAGAAAGATAGGAATCTCCACGTTTCTTCTTTATGTTCTGAATATGATGTCATACCCCATCCTGCATATCCTGCAGGTGAATAAGATTTGCCAGATGGCCCTATAGGGAGCGGCGCCGTAGCCCATGTTCCATGTTCCATCTTTTCTTGACAGGTGGCTATAACTTCAGGATCTTGTATAAGCATTGCCGTAACTCCTGAATAGAAGTTTTCAACCATCTCTGCAAATCCCCAGCTTATAGAATCTTTTGGAGATATGTCATTGTACATCTTTTTATAAAATTCTAATGCATCAATTGCTTCTTTTCTATCAAATATAGTATCCCCATCCTTTGTATATATAGCACTACTGATATCAATGTCATCGCCTATGGTATCATGTATTACCATGGTTGCATAACTCTGGCCATTAGGGCCACCTCTAAAAGAATAGCCATATCTATTTTTAGGCGGATCTGTAAGTTGCTTCCCTATGTCATATAATTCTTGCCAAGTCTTTGGTGGCTCTAACCCTTTTTCTTTAAACCAATCAGCCCTATAATATAGGCATCTAATATAAAAGCCATAGGGTATTAAATAAGAATTCCCTCCAACTTCTTTAGCTTTAACCTTTGCCATGTCTACAAGTTTATCCATGCCATCCCAATTCTCCATATAAGTATCAAGGTTTTCAAGATAGTTATTGTTTAAAAATTGCTTTACAGTGTGGTCTCTTACCTCAACTATATCTAGAGGTTGTTTTGCCATTAGCATTTGGTTTATCTTATCATCTGCATTTTCTAGAGGAGGAGATATTAGCTCAACTTTTATATCTTTATTTTTATCCTCAAATTTTCCTATTATTTCATTAAGTATAGCTGTCCTTGCAGGGCTTGTAAGGCTCTCTACCATCCTTATAGTCACAACTTTGTCCACCTTTTCTAAATTATCTGCAGCTTTATCCCCGCATCCCACCATTGTAATTAAAAGCATTAATACTAAAATAAACGAAAGAACTTTCTTGCTAGACCTCATAAATATCCCTCTTTTAATTAATGTTAAAATACTAGTTTTACATGCAATTATTATTTAGCAAATAAAGTCAGTACTGCATCCATTCCCCACCATATTTATATGTTGACTATGTTATAAATATTCAGGCACTTGTATGGATTTATCTACCATGGATATGGTGTAATTTAACATATGGGAATATTTTTGAGCATATAAAATGCCATTCCCTAGCAAAGGGGATGGCATTTTAAGTTACTTTTTCTCTACAGAAATCCAAATCTTTATATATCGTTTTTCAACGTCGGGGATACTATGCTTCTTGACTTTGGCTGCTCACATTTGTTGGGAGCATTTTTATTTTATTTCACTATCAGCCCTAAAAGCTTCTGCTCAATCGACTTGCTCACAGCTGACTCTCCCCCAAATATTGTAGCGTCTTTTATATTTTTTGTTTTTAAATAATCAACTACATTGTCTGATAGGTCTTTGTCTGTCAATATAATCGGAGCATTGCAGTTTGCAGCATATACGCTTCCTGCAAGGGCATCTGGAAAGTCATTTCCTGTTGCTATACATATATTTTGTCCATATAAATTAAAGTATTTTGCGACATTAAGGGAAGTTTCGTACCTGTTTGCGCCGCCTATTCTTATCACATTGGCCATATCTATTGATGCTATTTCTGCTGCCTCTTTCTCTACATTCCTTGATATTGCTCCTTCTGATCCTATTATATATATACTGCTAGGCCTTATCTCCTGAATTTTTTTACGTACTGCTTCATTTATTTCATCCTTGTTGATTAAAAGTATTGGACTTTTCATTATAGCTGCAATGCTGCTTATAGATAATGCATCTGGGTAATTATCTCCGTTTACAAGTATAACAGGAGTACCCGTCTTCGCATTCAAGCTATCTGCTATTTTTACCGCTGTTTCATATCTATTTGCTCCGCATATTCTCTTTATACTGTTGAAACCTGAGGCAGATATTTTCTTTTCAAATGCACTGTCTATAACTCTTACGCCTCCAAGTATATATACTGTACCTGTATTGTCCATATTTTCTTTCATATAGTTTAATACTTTTTGCTGGTCTCCATCTGAACTTCCAACCAAAAGTATCGGAGCATTAAGCTTATATGCAAGCACACTTCCTGAGAGTGCATCAGGATAATTACCTGCAGTTGCCAGTATTACATTTGAAACCTTTCCTATATAACTTGCCTTTGCTATTTCAATTGCAGTGTCCACCCTGTTTAATCCCTGAAGCCTTTTTACTTCTACCGTAATCTGATCAGGAATATAGGAGCCCCCACTCCAATCTCCCCCTGAATTTGCATTAGAAACAGTTACCGTACATGTATCGATAAATCCTCCATCTGCTGTGGTTACCTTTATGGTAGCTGTTCCTGCAGATATAGGTGTTATCACCCCGTTACTATCTACGGAAGCAACTGATGGTTTATCGGAACTCCAAGTTATATTCTTGTTAGCTGCATCTGCTGGGCTTACTGTTGCTGTTAACTTTTCTGTTGCTTCTCCTGCAGTTAAGTTTATTTCCTTTTTGTTCAGGCTTACGCCCTTTACTGCTATAGGTGTTGGTACTTCCGTTACAGTTACTGTGGTACTCTCAGTACTCTTTGCACCTTTGTCATCAATGATGGTCAGTTTCACGGTATATGTTCCTGCTTTTGAATATGCATGGATTGGATTAGCCGACGTGTCAGTTGCTCCATCGCCAAAGTCCCACAGGTATGATGCTATTGTTCCATCCGGATCACTTGATCCTTCACTGCTAAATGCTATTGCACTTCCCGTTGTTCCGGTATATGGTCCGTTAATCTTTACAATAGGCGATTGATTTACAGCATCTTCTGGAAGAGTTACATTTATAGTATATGGTGCTGTATCACCCTCCATTTTATATAACTTCAGATAGTACTTGCCTGGTGCTGCATCATAACTGCCTATAAGCTGGGTGTCAGTCATTTGGGTAGCATATGCCACATAGTCATTAGTATTGCTTTCTTTAAATAATAGCCAGTTTACTATAGTATGATCAGCTGTTACCGTTATATCCACCATTCCTGGTGAAGTAACATTAAAATAGAATATATCCTGAATATCATTTGATGTAAATTCCCCGGTTACATCGACATTATTTTTTATAGGTCCGTTAGCCTGATCAAACCAATCATTGGGTTCGGTCTCCGTCGTTATTCCGGTATTTGTAAATTCTGTTACAGTAGCTATGGTACTCTCAGTACTTGATCCACCTTTATCATCAATAATAGTCAGCTTCACGGTATATGTCCCTGCTTTTGAATATGCGTGGGTTGGATTAGCCGACGTATCAGTTGTTCCATCGCCAAAATCCCACAGGTATGATACTATTGTTCCATCTGGATCATTTGATCCTTCGCTGTTAAATGTTATTGCACTTCCCGTTGTTCCGGTATATGGTCCGTTAATCTTTATAATAGGTGATTGATTTGCAGCGTCTCCTGGAAGAGTTACATTTATAGTGTATGGTACTATATCCTCCTCTTTAAACTTATATAATTTTAGGTAGTACTTACCCACTTCTGCATCATAACTGCCTGGAAGCTGGGTGTCAGTCATTTGACCGTTGGCCCATGCTACCCAATTATCGGTATCGTTTTCTTTAAATAATAACCAGTTTACTTTAGTGTGATCAGCTGTTACCGTTATATCCACCATTCCTGGCGAAGTAACATTAAAATAGAATACATCCTGACCATCACCTAATGTAAGTCCCCCAGATACGCTTGTATTACTTGTTATAGGCCCATTAGCCTTGTTAAACCAATCATTAGGCTCCGTTTCCGCTGCTATTCCGGTATTTGTAACTGTCACTGTAGTACTCTCAGTGCTTAATCCACCTATATCATCGGTGATAGTCAATGTCACAGTATATGGCCCTAATTTTGCATATGCATGGGTTGGATTAGCCGATGTGTCAGTTGCTCCATCACCAAAGTCCCACAGGTATGATTCCATAGTCCCGTCTGAATCGGTAGAACCTTCACTGCTGAATGTTATTTTATCTCCTAATACTCCAGTATATGGCCCGTTAATCTTTACAGCAGGCGGTTCGTTTGTAGTTCCATCCTGTTTAGGAAATGCACCATGGAACACCACATCATACTGGAACCTATTTGAACTATCTACGCTATAGTTTACAAAATAACATGTGAGCGTTTTATAACCATTCCATGAATCCTTTGCCAGTTTATTGAGAAAACCATTGGCCAAATCATTCATTGCCTTCCAATCATTAAGCTGCCCCTGCGTTGCTGCCCCAGTATATGTGCCTCTTAGTTCAAATGTATTAAAGAATTGGGACTTATGCACGGCAGTAGTTGTGTTAGTGAGCCCCGCTTCATTAATTATATTAGAATAAATATCCTTTGCACTTTTAGCAGTTGGTGGTACTAAATAATCATCCGCAACCAATGGAGTTATTAAATTGTTACTGTTGTAGCGGTCAACAAGATCCTGCAAATGGTTTCTATATGCTGTATTAAGCTCTGAATTATTACTTAATTCTTTGATATATTGGTCATATCCTTTTACATCATTTGCTTTTATATAGTTAGTGAGATTGTTAAATATATCAATGTCCTTCTCATACATATAGTCCATGAATGCAAATGAATATTGATAAAAGTCCCATCCATCTTCATACTTTGAATGGAACACCTGCGGCAGCGTAAACCATTTAGAGGAATCTAGTATATTGCTTACCATGGATTTACGAGGTACAATTCCATTAGTACGGGTGCCTCCTGCATTTAGTTCAGCATTTCCTTCCTCATACCAAGTTATCCTATTATTATTATATATTGCGGAACTTCCCCACATCCCAGGCACAACATATCTTCCCTGCAGATAATGGGTTGACTCATGGCGGAACAGCTCTTCCAAAGTATATATGCTCTGCTGCGGTGTCCTTTCATAAGTATAGAATGCCCCATCACCTTCAATATACATACCACCATTATCGGTACCTAACCCATATAAATAATAATTAAACTTATATTCATCTGGGCTATTATAAATCATTACATGGAGTACCTCATCAGCGTTGCCAGGCTCAAGAGCCTTGTCATTTCCAGACATCCTATGGTATTGTGCTTTTATTTCTTTGGATGCCCAATAAAGCCTTTGTATCTTTTCAGTTGTTACTTTATCTCCAGTATTAAATATCATTTTGCCATCATCAAAGGTGTAACTATTTGGTAAATATTTAGCTTTTCCATCTGCCTTTATTTTATTCATATCAACCATATTGCCATCATTGTCTACACCTTTATAGTTATTTGATATGGCACCTGCAGCCTCGAAATACTGTGGGCTTAGGTAAGGATAGGTATGCATTGCCTGTGTTAGTATCCTGTTTCCTTTAGTAGGATCACTAGATACCTTTGCTACCGTACCTATTTCATATAATGCATTATTAATCAGCCATCCATTTTCTGCAGTTACATCTTCATAAATAGCAAAGCGTCCTACATTATCTATATAGTCCTCAATTTTTCCATACCATGGACTGTCGATGGCTTGTCCAGTATAAAAATATTCATAGATATCATACCTTATTGCATCCATTACACGCCAAAGAGCATTGCCTTTTCCATAGTCCTTTATATAGTTGTCCATGTTTGAGTAGTAATCATCCAAAATGGTATTGGCAAGATTGACAACTTTATCATCGCATGAGCCATTTGCTATTAGCAGCCCAAATGCTGCGATTACAGAATTCTGCTCTGCTGTACCAAGTTTGAAATTTGGGTTATTTCCTATTGCCATCAATGCGGGAATGCATTTGTTATGAAAATCCCTGTTGTTTAAATACTTCAATTGTGGATTATAAAATCCAAGATAAAATCCCGCTCTGACAACTTCTACAAGAGTAGGTATTCCTTTATTGTAACTGCTCGTATAGGTGCTTCCTCTTTGCTTAATTTCATTAATAAGATACTCTACACGTTTTTGGTCGCTATAAAAGATGCGTGCATCCTCATTATATTTGAAAAGATCAGTTATCTGATTCCACATAACCGAGGTAATCGTATTTACAAGATCCGGTAACTCGAGTTTATTTAAATCTGCCATAGAGTATGTCTGCTGTATACCCTCAGCAAGTAGTGCACTATTTTTTTTATTCTTATTCTTACTAGTGGTACTATTCAAAGGGCTAGGTGGTTTTGGATGTGTATTAGGTAAGTCTTCTCTGCTTTTGACATGTATGCTTTCCTGAACCACTTTATCATGGGTCTGCTTTCCCTGAGGCGAGAGGAGCTGCATTGCTAAGTCTTCATTTGTTTTAGCATTTACAACCTTAGGCGGTGGACTGCAAAACGAAGCAGCAAAAATCATGAATGCACACAGTACGCATAGCAGCCTTTTGCAAGGCAGCTTTTGCCCTGTCTTTTTAGCAGTACCAAGTACTTTTTTAATTTGTTTCATAAGACAGCCTTCTTTCAAATTTGAAGATAATTTTGATAATCTATATGATATTCATCGAAAAACCATATTCATAAGTATCTTCAACTACTCTAACTAGGTGGAATTTCTGGAGAACCTCCAATACATACTTGATTGTGGGGTTCTCCAGTTTTTTTATTCCAACTAGTCTGAGGCAGTCCATCTTTTGATTTCTTTACATTCTCTGCACTTACCTCTGATTTATCTTTGTTAGCTTACTTTTTATTAACATTTAAATTGCTTAAGTCCATACCATATCCATAATTTGCATGCATGTTGTAAAATGCCTTCGTATTACCGTCTTTATCGCTAAGTACGATAAAACCAGGTTTCCATTCTCCATAAGGCAAATCCATTGCTGAGAATGAGTCAGCTATTTTAGCTCTGTATAAGCCGCCTGCAGTACGGGTAAGATTTATTTCGTTATTAAAATGAATAGTTTTAACGCTGCCGTCGCCATATATTCTGTCCATAGTAGTAACATATGTCATTTTAGCAGTATCAGCGAGATTTCCTTCTGTATCTACATATATATAGCCATCTTGTATATATGTGTTTTTTATTTTAATTGAATTTAGTACATCACTATCATATATAGGTGCTGCATCATTCTTTGTACCCTTCATTATATGAATCTTAGCAACGCTTCTATCCTTATTCTCTGCTGTAACAAAAATCTTTAAGCCATAGCTGGCAAGATTAAGGCCACACTCATGTCCAGAAGGACTATCATATTTTAAGCTGTCATCAAATACGGGTATCATATTTGTGCTTGGATCTTTAGTTACATAAGCATTGCCCCAAACCTTTGTAAATGCCGAGCTATCCTTTAGGCTAAATGCTGCATCATGCATCTGGTAGGTCACATATTCAAGCCAAGGAAGGGTGTGTTCATCCTTATACGATATAGGTTCCTGGTCTGCATCTACAATACCAACAGAGCAATATCCAGGATGATCTACTACGGCCTGATCAGGTCTGCCTTTCGAATCTCTTGGATCTCCAAATTTTTCATTTACATACCAGATTATAAGACCTGGGTCGTACTTAAGCTCCTCCCAGAATGAGGTAACATCGTAAAGCCCCTTGTCCACCAATCCATTGTCATAATTTCTCCACTCAAGCATATAATAATGCTTATAAGTTCTCTCCCCATTTACTGATACAGTGAAGCCATCAAGGTCAAACTTAGGATTCCCTTCAGCATCATCGAAGAATATCACTTTCTCAATTGGTGTAGCTTCTATAGAATCAAGCTTCGAATCTTCCTCAGTATCATCAGGAAGTACATCTTTATCACTTGGTGTAACTTCTATAGGGTCAGGCTTTGAATCTACTTCAGCATTATCAGAAAGTACCTCTTGTTCATTGGGCACAATTTCTACAGGTTCAGGCTTTGAATCCCCTTCAGCATCGCCTGGGAGTACTTTTGCAGTAACTTTTATATTGTCTATAAATATGCCGGTATTCGGTGTATTTGTATCACTCCAGAAGTAGAACTTTAAGCTAATACTTCTTCCGGCATATTGGCTTAAATCAAATTCTGCCTTAATCCACTCATTGGATTTTCCTGTTATGCCATACCCTGGGTTCCTGTCTGTAAGATCATTCGGAGTATCATCATTTGGATTATCTGTAGTAGTTATGTTTCCTGATATAGATACAAAGCCGCCTTCCTTAGAATCCTTTACCTGTACGGATGCATAGTCCCAATCCTGCTCAATATCGTACCATGTATCAAATTCTAGCTTTATCTCGCTTCCTTTAGGAATATTTAAAAGATCTATACTGGTTATAGCTGATTCGTTTGCTGAATTTTTTATGCCGCTGTAATAAGCATTACTCTTATAATCGATAATTTGGTCGGTTCTATCAGGAAGATCAATCCTCAAAGCGCTGTTGTTTTTTCCATTTAAAGTTGCCTGATCTAAAATTACATCTACACCATTTTCATTAATATCAGCTAAATTTAATGTCTCTTTTTTCTGCCAATTTGTTTTAACTCCCTTTTTATCAAATATCTCCTGCAACAAGTCTTTGCAAAAAGCACCATAGCTATTTGGCTTAGATCCTCTTAATGAACCAGTATAACTTCCGCCCATTAATGACCAGTATTCTACAGGTACTTGGCCACGACCGTATAGATCTGGTAACCCTAAATAATGGCCATATTCATGAGCAAATAAGTCAACAGGAATGTCCTGCTCAATTGCCAAGAAATTATCAGCCTTTAATTTATTACCTTTTGTATCCGTAACCTCATGCTTTGGATTATTATCATACCATGTTAACGCGGATCTAAACGGCCAGATTGCATCTTCGCCAAGTGAGCCGCCGCCGAATTCTTCTCCCAGCCCTGGATGAATTACAACAATACAATCAATTTCACCATCTGGCTCAAAATAATTGCCGTTATTATTATAATCATAAGGATCCTCTACATCATAATCTGCCAGATTAATATTTGGATCCTTTGCAACAGCATCAAGAGCCTCTCTGACAAGGTCGCAGGTTCTATTCTGCTCCTTCCAGTCTTCATTGCTCCCATAATATGCTGCTTCGCGACTTGCTGGATACCATCCATGCACTCCGCCTTTTACCTCAACAGTCCCCCGGGATTCTTCTTTAATAAATTTATTTATTGATATATAACTTCCCTCATCGCTGCCTTTATAAAAGTCTTCGCCGAAGAACATATTATTATATAATTCAGGTGTACAGTCTTTACCTTCAAAATTATTTATTCTCCAATCCTCTTTGTCATCTATGTCTTCATGGTTGTAATCTGTAAAGTCCATAGCTATAACAAGAGGTTTCACGGTAACCTGTACTTCTCCAGGCTCATTTGGAACAAAGTCTAATGAATGATCATGGTATTCAGGTGGTGTATAACTACCTGAACCGCCGCCAATTGGTATTTGTGTTTGCTGGTCAGCTATAGCCTTAATAACCTTCTCAAGATCAGTAACAATATTGTCTGGAACAACCGCTGTTCCGCCTAAAACAACAATACTGCTATTTACTGACATGCTATCTTTAAGAAACTCTTTTGTATCATACGGGATATTGGAATTTACTAAAACAATTGGTGAAGAAGTAACTGCTGCTAAAACAGAACCTGCCAGTGCGTCAGCATAACCTTTACCTGTAGCAATATATACTTTATTAAAACTCAAATCTGAAAAAGCCTTCATAACAGCAACATTTGTACTATACCTATCATTTCCAGACAGAACTTTTGAGTTGGGTATAAGATTTTTAACTGAATCACTTATAACACCATTCCCGCCAATTATAAATGTATTTTTGATTTCTTTTGAAGAAAGGAATGAAGTAACACCATCTGGTAGGTTATCCTTCTTAGTCAATAGTATAGGCATTCCTCTATAAGCAGCGATTGAAGATATTGACAATGCATCGGCAAAAGATTCATCTGAACCATTTGCAAGCACAGCTTCAGTGATTGTCCCAAGTTTTTCTTCTACTTGTTCTGCAATCTTTAATGAGGTAGCATATCTGTCGTTTCCGAATATACGATTAGTTGATATTCCTTTGGATTTGATTAAATCTTCTATTGTCTGAGGTATAACGCCTGTCCCACCTATTATAAACGCATTTTTTGTGCCAAGGGATGAAAGATAATTTAATACATCAGAATTTTGGCCTTTAGGATTTATTAATATAATTGGTGCATTATACGCTTTTGCCAGCGGGGCAGCACACAATGCATCAGCCGAGGACTCACCTGTTACCAATACAACAGTATCGGCTGACTTCCATCCAGCCTTAACAATGTTTAAGGATGTCTCATATCTGTTATCCCCGCCATACCTAATTGATATATTTTTTGCTGCATTAGTTGATGCAAAAGCTGCTACATTAAATGTTGATAAGCAAAAAACGAGAACAATCGAGATTAAATTAATACACTTTTTTCTCACTTCTAAACTCTCCTTTCTTAATAGCCCTCCCTTGTATATCTGATTTTATATTTTGTTAATCAGTCACCCCCTCAAAACTACATTCAAGTGTTAAACTGATACTGAAACTGAATATTTTTCATGAACGGTTGTCCATATACTGACTATATTCCAAATATTTGGACATTTACATGGATTAATTTATCACAAATATGGTATAATGTTACATGTTTGTGACATAATGGGTAGTAGTATTGAGCATATAATAAACGAAATGGGCAATATTGATTTGAACGTTTATTGGTAGAAGTGGAAAAGCGTACTCTAGGCCATCATTATAGCCTAGCAATAAAAAAAAATCTTAAATCGCTGCCCCCCTAGCTAAGGGAACGGCGATTTAAGATTCTTTGCATAACGAAAAATAATTTACGTATTAGGGAGATGCTTTCACATCTCCCTTAATATTTTTCATAGCCATTGTATTATAATTTAATTATCTTCCAATTCTATTATTATAACACCTGACTTTTTTATATTTAATTTAATTAGTCCAGTTTTATAATCCACCTGCTCACATAGTATTAAGTTACCACGGCAATCATACTGTGACATTTTACCTCTTATATCCTCTTCTATAACAAGATATATTTCCTCTGTCATTGCACCATTTACTATTATTAGTTTTTTAGGTATGTTAACCCCTGTTTTTATATACATATCATCATACAAAGCAATGATACGTTTATCGTCATTCTCGGCCACAACAACAGGATACATTGCCTCAGGTGATGCTGGCATTAATTTTCCTTGTAATAGTACATCCCTATTATCTATCCAGAAGGAAGTCCAGAATTTAGTCACTTCCATATGCTCTTTTGACAACTTATCAAGTCTCATTGAAAACTGCGGGACTGAAAAAAGTATATTTATAAACTGCGATGCTACGCTCTCTGCAGTATCATTATTCGACCACATAAGCATATCAGAGTGCACGGCAGTATCTCCCGAAAGAAGCCTTAAGTCTATTGTCTCAATCCTGTTTGTAACTGGATCATTTGGACAATCTGAAGCCCTAAACATATTTCCATACTTTCTCATACACGGTCCTATATACCTTTGCCTAAATTCAATCATTATATCGGGTTTCAGCTTTTTAAGTCTTTCCATTACACTGCTAAGGAGTAAATCCACTGCCTCCTGAACTGATTCCGTATCCCTTCTATTGTCTATCTCAAGAGCCTTTGTACATGCTCCCCTTAAATCGAACTGGTCTACAAAATCCAGTTTTAGTCCATCAATATTCCAGTTTAAAACTGCTGATTCATATATGTTTATCAGATATTCTCTAACCTCAGGGTACCTTGGATCTAGTACCCCTGCTCCCAAATAATCAATATTATATAAAACCTTATCACTAAACCTTTCCCATGCTTTTGATTTAAACCCAACAAACGGTACGCTGTACCAGATCATATATTTCATGCCAATTTCATGAACCTTTTTTACATGCCCCTGCATATCTTTAAATTTATTGCTGCAAATCTCCCAATCGCCACAAAATGCATATCCCCTGTTATTATCATCCGTCTGCCAGCCATCATCAACTATAATCGTTTTATAGCCAAGCTCTTTTGCAGCTTTGCACTGCTCTTCTATTTCATAATCCTTAAGGTTTTGGTGAAAGCTATACCATGTCGAGTACATAGGCATTTCAGCATATTCAGGTACATGAGATGGTTTATAGCTGCCCAAGGTTTCATACCACTTTGATGCATCGTTTATTGCCTCGTAATATGGTACATTTCTGCAGTCTATCCTTATGGTTCCCTCATAATGCTTCTGTTTTTTAGAAGGCTCAGTGAAGAGCGTAATCTTACATCTAATTTCCCCCGTTTCTTCCTTTACACCCATATTAAATAGAACGCTATTTAAAGCATCAGAATAAGAAACTGAAAGTCTGTTTCTTTTATCTCCACTGTAAAATACTACAACAGGAGCATTTACAGTGCCTTTAAAAGATATATTCCCCATCCAATCCACTGGAAGGCTCATATTCCTCCCAGAGCCTGGATGCCAGAATGATTGTATATCGATTATGTCATGATACCATATAATATCAACCGGAGAAAAAGCAATTTCATCATCACAATTGATATCCAGCTTAACATATAGTATCCCGTCTATTTCATTGGTGCTTATATCAACTTTTAAACTATCATCTTTTATGACTTCAAAATCACAAGGCTGTTTCATATTGACCTCCGCTCCGCTGCTACTTATGCAGCATAAATTATGTTAAATACAAATATAGTAAAAGCAAGGCTAATAAGCTTATTTCACTATATATTTATTTTTGCAGTATACCTTTCATTAGTATCAACTTCGACCCCTGAATATGAATAGGTTTGGCCGTCTTGTTTAGTTTCCCACTTAGCCTTAACCTCTGTATCATTTACTAGAATAGTATCTACTTTTCCCTTAAACATTGCCCTCCACGTAATAGGGGTACCCGTTATATTTATAAATGAAGTTTCATAGACTCCCTTATGCTTTACAGTTATTTCATTACCTAGTACAGGCAAGTTTTTTATCTCTGTCCAATCCACATCGCAAGTCAACCTTCCTGTTGTTTCGACAAGCCTATTTTTAGCATCTGGTTTAATACCCATCATGCCTGTTGCTATACTTCCAATTACAGCATAGGACACCTCAGGATATTCCCTTCTTTTAAGTGCTGGATCTATAAGTTTCATGAGATACTTATAGGCTTCGTCGGAGCATCCATACCTATATAAAATCTCGGGAAAATATGACATTGACTCAACATTTGTACCTTTGCAGCTTATAACAGATTTCAAAGCTTTTTTAATCTTATGGCTGCCTTCTGCTATCCCAAAATATAAAGGCATGGAAGATGCAGTGTTAAAATCATCATCGCACCCTTTAGGGATATAAAATTCTCCATCTAAGCAGGTAAAGCCATAGTAACTTTGTCTATCATCACTCCACCACTTTGAATTGAACATATCTTTAAGATTTTCTGCCTTTTCTTCATATATCTTAGATTTTTGAACATCCCCATTAAGCTTCAATATTGTTGCATAAGCCATAAAGCCTGCATATTGGGCACAGATCATATCATGACCTACAAAATTATCTATTGTTCCTACACAGTCCTCCATGTAAGAAGCAATCCCTCTGTAATTTACTGGACCTTTATGCTCCATAATGCCATCATTGTTTATATCCCATGCTTTAATATAGTCTTCTACTGTACGTTCATAAAAGTTTAAAAACACGTCACTATTAATATAGTCCCTATCCCCGGTCCATTGGTACTGCCTATAGCAGCAATCAAGAATGTCAAAATTTGCAGGTAGGTTATACCAAAAGTCTTCATCGCTTTTATAGTCAACAGGTGCTGGAGAATCAAACTTATTTATTTCCCAATAACTACACCAATCTCTTTTTTCACTTATATTTTGTGCAAACTTTTCTAACATGTTTTTGTTGAATTTATAAAGTCCAAGCACTTGGGCTCCTGTACTCTGGTGGGCTACATCACGCATGCAAAATGCATAACGACTTGGAAGTGATGCCTCATACCAATCACCAACAGTATCTCCCGTGAAAACATATTTTAGAGCTTGACTCTTTGCCCAGTAAAAACCTTCATTGAGTTTTATATTAGAAGAATCAAATTCAACTTTACTGTTTATTGTCTCACTGCTTTCAAGCATATACCTTTCCCTCCATACTGAAAATGACTACTCCTTCACGGCTCCTACTCTCATTCCATGTATAAAGAAATTCTGGAAAAATGGGTATATTATAATTATTGGAGCTGTTACTACTACCGTGGCAGCAGCACGCACTGTTACTGGGGAAAGCTCGCTGTATTTTGAATGCAGCAGCTGCTGATCCCTTATTCCTGTTATTGCTTCCACTTCAAGTAATAGTCGTTTTAAATATACCTGGAGGGTGTCAAACTGACCTGATGGGTTATATATCATACAATCAAACCATGAATTCCAATGGCCAACAGCAACAAATATACATACTGCAGCAATAACAGGGGTGGCCATGGGCATTGCAATTTTAAAGAATACTGTTAGTTCTGAGGCACCATCTATTCTTGCTGATTCAAATATGGCTTCCGGTATATCCTGCATATAGGCCCCAATAAGAAGCATGTAGTATGGGGCTAGAAGGCCTGGTATCCAATATACATTAAATGAGTTTGTCATGTGCAGCCTTACCATTAATAAGTAAAATGGTATCAGCCCTCCTCCAAAGTACATTGTAAAAACAAATAGCTTCCTCATGAACCTTCTTCCTGAAAACCACTTTATAGTAATTACATAAGCTAATAAAGATGTACAAAATACACATGTAATTGTACCAACAATAACCCTTAATACTGACATAATAGTAACCTTCAATAGTTTTACATCTTCAAAAATATATTTATAGGCAGACGTTGAAAACTTTCTTGGGAAGAAGTATATTCCGCCTTTTACTGCATCCGTGCTATCGTTAAACGATACTGCAAGTTGGTTAATAAATGGGTAAACCATTATAAATATAACCATCAACATCAAAATAATATTAATAAAATCAAATATTCTACTACCTATACTTTTCCTATAATAATCTTGATCCATAAAATCACCTCATCAATTTATATAAAGAGATAACTTTCTTTTTTATATAACAGTAACATCAAAGAATTTCTTAACTGCTTTATTTACCAAAAGTACTAGTGCAAAACTTATTACAGATTTAAAAATGCCAACAGCTGCAGCATAAGAATAGTTACCCATCTGTATGCCATAACGGTATGAATAAGTATCAATAACATCCCAATACTCTCTAGTCTGTGGTGCGCCTAGCAATAGCTGCTGCTCAAAGCCTGCATTCAATATTCCTCCAAGGCCTAAAACAAACAAAAGTCCAATGGTATTTCTAATACCTGGTAAGGTAATATGCCATACCATTCCAAATCGTCCTAAACCGTCTACTGCCCCGGCATCGTATAATTCGCTATCAATACCAGCTATAGCAGACAAATATATAATTGATGACCATCCAACTTCCTTCCATATATTAGCAGAGGTTAGAATTGTCCAGAAATACTTTCCTTCTCCTAAAAACGAAATAGGGTTGTCTATCTTTCCCATCTTTAAGAGTATCTCATTTAATAACCCATCTGTACTTAGAAATGAGAAAAGTAAGCTTGCAGTAACAACCCATGAAACAAAGTGAGGCAAATAAGATATTGTCTGTACTGTTTTTTTGAAATGCTTATTTTTAATTTCATTTATTAACAAGGCAAGTATAATTGGTGCAGGAAAGCCAAATAATATTCCAAGACCACTTATTGATAAAGTGTTTCTTAATACCATTTTAAAGTCAGGGCTTTCAAAAAACTGTCTGAAATACTTCAAGCCCACGAACTTGCACTCAAATATGCTTTTGCCTGGTATGTAGCGCACAAATGCCATTAAGTTACCATACATAGGATAATAGCAGAATATTAACACCCATATTATCATGGGTATACATATAAGCCATACTTCTTTTTCTTTTATAAAGGTTCTCTTAGCCTTTTGAAATTTGGTTTCAGTTTTTTTAGTCTGAGTAGTTAATTCAGCCATTATATTCCTCCATTCTCAACAATGTATATACTTTATTAATAGAGAAGGCAAATTCTTGCCTTCTCTATTAATATTTTTACTTTGATAACTTTTCAAGGTTCTTTTTATATTCTTTGCTGATATACTCTTGAACTTCATTTACTCCTGCTTTGTCAAGCATACTCTTTAGCTGCTCATAGTTCTTGTCAAATTCCCCTTCAGTCTTACTTAACACTGCTTTTGCCCAATATGTTTGAGCTGTATCATAAACCTGCTGCATCTTAACCTTTATAGGATCATCAAATTCAGGGAAGATCTGGTCAAGTGCTGAACTATCATAAATAGTATCCTTTAAATTATCATTCATTAGTTTTTTCCATTTTGCATCATTGTTAAAGCACTGGTCAATCCATGCATTTGCACTTTCATCATCACTCATAACACCCTGTGGGTGACAGAACCAAAATTGATTCGGTCCTAGTAGATAATGTGCATCATAGTCATATGTTCCATTAATTATTCCATCCTTTGCCTTTTCACTATAGCTCCACTTTCCATCTTGGAAGTTCCAATTGGAATTTTCCTCGTTTGGTATTCCCCATGCCATAAGCCTTGTACCAGTTGGAGTTATATTAAAGTTAAAGAATCTCATTAAGTCTTCTGGGTTTTTGCACTTATCTGTTATAACCGTATAGCCCCATCCTGTTGTATCCTTTGGTGAAAGATATGCTGCAGGGGCATTAGCTGCCTTTATCTTAACCTGTACGTATCTTTGCTCTTCTTTCCAGTCTTTATTTTCTTTCTGCCAGATTTCGTGGCCAGCATTCCAGCTTTCCCACCATCCTCCTATATGTCCTGCTATCCTCTCTCCTGCAAACTTTGCCTTCCACTCATCATACTTATTTGAGAATGCGTCAGGATCGAGCATCCCATCTCTATAAACCTGATTGTAAAACTTAGTAAACTCTAACCCCTCTGGTGTATTAATCCAGTGCGTAAGGTTATGATCTGCATCTTCCTTGTACCCTTCTTTTAATCCCCATATACCTGCTACAGTATCTATTGAACAGTTTTCATTCCATGAAAGAGCATATACCTTTTCACCTTTTGCATTCTTTGGATGAGCTGCTACCATCTGCTTTAATATTTCATAATATTCTTCTGGTGTTTCAAACTTTGGAGATCCCATCTGCTGATACCAGTCCCAACGTATATGAGCACTAGTATCTGGTATTGGGAGCATTCCCCATCCATAAGGAAGTCCATAAATTTTTTTGTCATCATCTAAATATCTTCCATAATCTTTGCCAAGTTCCTTTTTTATATCTTTGCCAACTTTATCAACATAAGGAGTTAAATCTATTATCTTACCCTGCTCTTTCCACTTGTCCACATCTGTTTTGGACATATTAGTAATAACTTCTGGATACTCACCTGATGACAGCATCAAGTTTAGTCTTTCGTCTCCGTCTGTATCATACACTATTTTGTCAATCTTTACGTTAAAATTATCCAGCATATACTTCTGCATCTGTGCGCTGTTCTTTTTTGCCTTATCAGGATTGCCTTTTCCCTTTACGTAGTAAGAAAACTCAGTTGTGTTAACTGGTATATCCCACCCATATTCATTTTTACCTTTACTCTCTGGCGGAGTATCATCAACTTGCACAACCTCTTCTTTACCGCATCCCGTAAATAAACCTGCAATAATACATGCCACCGTTAAAACACACAATAACCTCTTTTTCATTGCATTTCCCCCTTTTAATTAATATTAAAATACTAATTTCATATGCAATTACTTGTTGCTAAATGAAGTCAGTGCTACCTTTATTACCCATGCTGTCTATATATTGATTATATTATAAATATTCTGGTATTTGAATGGAGTTATTTATTACAAACATGGTATAATGTAATATAAGGGGAGAATATTATGGACAATATTGTTGAACATATAATAAACGAAAGAAACGGTCTTGATTTAAATGTTTATCATGTTGGAATGGAAAAATGTACTCCAGGTCATCATTATGGCCCAGCCGTGAGAAATCATTATCTGATTCATTATGTACAAAAAGGCCAAGGTACTTTTTATGTTGGAAATAAGTCGTACAGTCTTTCAAAAGATCAGGGTTTTCTTATCTGCCCTGATACTATAACATATTATGAAGCCAGTAGTTCTAATCCTTGGGAGTATATGTGGGTAGGTTTTAATGGCTTCAAGGCAGAGTCATATTTAAAATATGCAAACATAACCCAAGAAAACCCAACCTTTGTATATGATAAGGACAGAGCCCTAGAAGAATGCATGAGCAACATGATTGCTGCATGCAAATACAAAAAGTCAAACGAGATAAGGCTTAAAGGTCTAATCCATATCTTCCTATCTGAACTTATAGATAATTCTAATATTAATGGTGTTGAACAAAAGTATCCTAAGGATATTTATATAAGGAAAGCAGTTGAATATATTACTAATAATTATGCTAGGAATATAACTGTAAGAGACATTGCAGATTATCTGTGTATTAGCAGAAATTACTTTTGCAGTATTTTTAAAAAAGCCATTGGAAAGCCTTCTCAGGAATATCTAATACAATATAGAATGGATAAAGCATGCGAATATATGTACAATAACGATTTGTCCATTAGCGATATTTCCCACTCAGTGGGGTACGAGGATCCTTTCACATTTTCTAAGGTATTTAAAAAAACAAAAGGGTTAAGTCCTAAACAATATAGGCAATGTCAGCAAAAGTCCATAGAGCCTAAAGAGGCACAAAAGTGATACATCAAATACTAAATAGCATATTTTGCTATGGCACTATTTTTGTAAATAGTGCCATAGCTTTTATTTATTTTGTCCATCTAAGAATTGGGTTTCTTGCAGCTTTTACATCATCTAATCTCCTTACGGGACTATTATAAGGAGCATTCTTTAACTTTTCAGGATCTTCTTTGGCTTCCTTAGCAATATTTATTAAAGCATCAATATATGCATCTAAAGTCTCTAGGCTCTCACTTTCTGTTGGTTCTATCATAAGTGCATTATGAACTATAAGAGGAAAATAAACTGTTGGTGGATGGAAACCATAATCTATTATTCTCTTTGCAACATCTAGTGTGGACACATCATTTTCGTTGTCTTTAAGCCCTGCAAACACAACCTCATGCATACAAAAGTGATCTATTGCAACATTATAATAATCTTTTAATCTAACCTTTATATAGTTAGCATTTAATACAGCATTTTGTGAGGCTTCTTTTAGTCCATCTCTTCCCATTGTTAATATATAACTATAGGCTCTAACTAAAACCCCAAAATTGCCATAAAAGTTCTTCACCTTTCCAATTGATGATGGTCTATCATAATCTAAATAATACTCTCCATCTTCCATTTTAATTAATGGGGATGGTAAAAATTTCACTAAATCATCACGAGCCCCAATAGGTCCTGCTCCAGGGCCTCCGCCGCCATGGGGAGTTGAAAACGTTTTGTGAAGATTTAGGTGGCACACATCAAACCCAATATCTCTAGGTCTTGATATACCCATTATGGCATTCATATTAGCTCCATCATAATATAAAAGTCCTCCAGCTTCATGAACAAGGTCTGCAATCACTTTTATATTTTCTTCAAATAGTCCTAATGTATTTGGGTTTGTAAGCATAAGTCCTGCTATTTCATCAGCTTCATCATTTAATATGGATTTTAATTCCCCAATATCGATTAAACCTTTCTCGTTCGATTTAACCTCTACAATTTCATATCCTATTACAGAGGCACTTGCAGGATTAGTTCCATGAGCTGAATCCGGAACTATTATCTTATTTCTTTTAAAATCCCCTCTGCTTTCATGATATGCCTTAATAACCATAAGCCCTGTAAGCTCTCCATGAGCACCAGCAGCAGGCTGAAGGCTGACTCCATCAAAACCAGTTATCTCACATAATGCATTAGATAGATTATACATAAGCTCTAATGCTCCTTGGACAGTTTCCTCAGGCTGGAGAGGATGAATCCTTGTAAACCCAGGAAGGGATGCCATATCCTCATTTATTTTGGGATTATACTTCATTGTACATGAACCTAAAGGATAGAATCCTTTATCCACACTATAGTTTTTATTAGAAAGATTAGTGTAATGCCTTATTACATCAACTTCACTTACCTCTGGTAGGTCAGAGTCGTCTTTTCTAAGCATATTATCTGGAATTAAATCCTTAATATCTACATCAGGTACATCAAGTTCTGGAAGCTTATAGCCACGTCTGCCTTCCTTAGAAATCTCAAATATAAGTTTGTCGTAGCCCATTCTCAAATCACCTCCATTATGTGTACTAATCTATCTATTTCTTCTTTAGTTCTTTTTTCAGTAACGCATAAAAGCATAGAGTTTTTATACTTAGTATATTCCTTTTCTAATAAATATCCTCCTAAAATTTCATTGCATAATAGTTCTTCATTTATTTGCTCAGCATTTAAATTTGAAGTTATTGCAAACTCCTTAAGGAAAGGTTTATTAAATAAGGGTTTAAACTTGCCTGATTTAGTAAGTTGATTAAATGCATAGTGGGCCTTCTTTGTGGAATTTAATGCAACCTCTTTTATACCCTCTTTTCCAAGAGTTGAAAGGTATACTGCCGCCCCTATTGTATTTAATGTTTGGTCTGAACAAATATTAGAAGTTGCTTTCTCTCTTCTTATATGCTGCTCACGAGCCTGAAGAGTTAATACAAACCCCCTTTTGCCATCAACATCACAGGTTTCACCAACTATTCTTCCAGGCATCTTCCTCATAAGCTTTGAGGTTGTTGTCAAAAAACCAATATTAGGTCCTCCAAAGTTTAAGTTTGCTCCTAATGCTTGTCCTTCACCAACAACAATGTCCGCCCCCATCTCCCCAGGACTTTTTAATATACCAAGGGATATGGGATCTACGCTCATTATAAACAAAGCCTTATTATCATGAGCAATCTTCCCAACTTCTTCCCCGTCTTCAATTATTCCGAAAAAGTTAGGACTTTGTATTAAAACTGCTGCAGTATCTTTGTCAACTAATTTTTTGAGCTTTTCAATATCTAATACCCCATCATCTGATTCTGCTTCTATAATATTAAGCCCTCTAAACCTGCCATAGGTTTTCAAAACCTTTCTAGTCTCAGGATTTACTGTGGAAGATATAATAATGTTTTTTCTTCTTGTAGATGTGGATGCCATTATGCAGCTTTCAGCTGCTGCAGTAGGACCATCGTACATAGACGAATTTGAAACCTCCATGCCTGTTAGACTGCATATCATTGTTTGAAACTCAAATATTGACTGCAATGTTCCTTGGCTTATTTCAGCCTGATAAGGTGTATATGCAGTATAGAATTCAGGCCTTGATGTTATGTGCTTAACAACTGAAGGGATATAATGGTCATAGGATCCTGCTCCTAAAAATGAAACTACCTCGTCCATGTTTATATTTTTATCTGCTACGGCTTTAATTTTCCCTGAAAGTTCTAACTCTGATATTCCTTTATCTAAGTCTAATTCCCTTTTTAGCCTTAATTCCTTTGGTATATAGCTAAAAAGATCCTCCATTGATTTTATTCCTATTAAATCCATCATCTCTTTCCTTTCAATATCTGTGTTTGGGATATAGGGAAACATGAAACTCCTCCTTATTTAGCTATTTTTTCATAATCTTCTGGGCTTAATAGCCCATCAATTTCAGATGCATCTGTTAATTCAACACAAATCATCCAACTTTCATATGGTGCTTTATTTACTGATGCAGGGTTATCTACTATATCTTCATTAATCTCTATTACTTTACCACTAACAGGCATATAGCAGTCTGAAGCAGCCTTTACAGACTCTAATACTCCAAAGTTATCTCCCTTTGAAAACTCATCATCCACATCTGGAAGCTCAACATAAACTATAGACCCAAGGGAATCCTGAGCATGATCAGTTACTCCTATATAAGCCTTATCTCCTTCTACCTTTACCCACTCATGATCCTCTGAATATAACAAGCCTTTTTCTACTACCATTTCATTTCCTCCTCATATATTATTTTTGCGTTTTCTTAGTATAGAATTGTCTTTTAATTATTTCAGCTTTTAACCTTTTCTTTCTTATAGCAATTATTATTTCATTTCCTATTTTAGCATGGTCTGCATCTATAATGGCTAAGCCAATGTTTTTCTTTAGAGTCGGTGAAAAGTACCCTGTAGTTATTGTGCCAATCTTTTGATCATCTGAGTAAACTTCATAGCCATGCCTTGGAATTCCTCTATCCTTCATTTCAAAGGCAACAATCTTTCTATTTAATCCATTCTCTTTTTGGTTTTTAAGTGCCTCGCGGCCTATAAAATCCACTTTATCTAATTTTACAAAGAAACCAAAGCCAGCTTCTAAAGGTGTTATATCTTCTGAAAGCTCATTTCCATACAAAGGAAGGTTTGCTTCAAATCTCAATGTATCTCTAGCGCCAAGTCCTACAGGAACTATTTCCTCATCATGGCCAACCTCAAGTATTCTATCCCATAGGGAGACTACATCCTTGGGTGACACATATATCTCGAATCCATCTTCCCCCGTGTACCCTGTCCTAGATACAATAGCTTTTTTACCGTCTATATTTACATCTCTTAAGAAGTGAAAAAATTTTATTTGTGATAGGTCAACATCTACTAACTTTTGAAGAATACACTGTGCTTTAGGCCCTTGAATTGCAAGTTGTGCCGTGTCATCTGAAATATTGCATATATCGGCATCAAAATCTCCAACATTATCTACTATCCATTTATAATCTTTATCTAAGTTACTTGCATTTACAACCAAAAAATATTCATCTTTAGAAAATCTATATACTAATAGATCATCTACAACTCCACCGTTTCTATTGCACATGAATGTATACAAAACTTGATTGTCTTCTAATGATGCTATACTGTTAGTAATTAAATATTCTACAAAGCCATATGCATCCTTCCCTTTTATTATGATCTCACCCATATGGGATACGTCAAAGAGCCCTGCTTTATTCCTAACTGCTTCATGCTCTTTTATAATTCCTTCAAACTCAACTGGCAAAGCCCATCCTGCAAAATCGACTATTTTACCGCCATATTTTTCATATGTATTTATAAGCGGCGTCTTTTTTAAGTTTTCCACAAAAATCCCTCCCTTATATTATTGTACTAATTATTTAATTCTTTTTAAAGGCATAATTATACTATTATAGTCAAGATTACATCCTCATTCACCTATTTTAATGTTAGGTTTATTTTCCCCATAGCTTTCCTCCATTCTATATGATGATACATTATATAATTTCTAATATAACTTTATTATACCTGTTTTACCTCAAATTATGGGTATAATACTGTATTTTGTCGGGGATTACCACGATTGTATAAAATATATACAATTACAAAAAACAAATAGGGCTCAACCCTAAGGATTGAACCCTGTTCTATATTATAAATATTTATCTTGCAGACTTAATCTCAACTATATCACTCCAGTTTCTTGAAGTGAGCTCTACTATAGTTGGCAGCTCCTTTTGTATGCTTTTTACTCTTGAGGAGGTGTCAGTAACGGCAAGCTCTATAACCTCTAACCTATTATCTAAAGAATCCATGCTATCATCTTTTTCCCTGCCTAATTGATCAGAAAAAGATGACTGTACTTCTGCTACAATCTCTACCTTTTTATTTAAATCCTCAAGGAGTATTGTATTCCTATCAGTCTTATTCTCAACCCTATCAAGATGCTGGTTTATATCCTTTATTTCACCTTGCATAGACTTTATGTCGCTTTGCATTGTTTTCATACTGCCTTGTATTGTTCCAATATCGCCTTGCATTGTTTTCATATCGCTTTGTATTGATTTTAATATTTCTAAAATTTCTTTATCCATATGTATCACCGCCTCTAGTATATTATACTGGAATATTCTTATACTATCTACAGTTAAATAGTGCTAATTATTCTTAGAAAGCAGCTTACCTGGTCAAAATTATAATAGCGCATTCCTAAGCTAAATACGATGATTTTCTTTTACCCTAAAACAATTTGTTTGCTATAATGATATGGGTGTGTTTTGTATTTCTAATTAACATTTTCAAAGGAGGGAGCACTTTTGCTAAAGCTTACACGCTTCTTAAAGCCATATAAAGGCTATGTTTTTGGGGGACAGTTTTTTAAGCTTTTAGAAGCAATTCTTGAACTTATAATACCAACACTTATGGCTTTTATTATAGATAAAGGTGTAAAAAATAATGATACTTCTTATATACTAAAAATAGGCAAAGTTATGCTTATAGCAGCGGTTCTAGGTATGATCTTTGCATTTATATGCCAATACTTTGCATCAATAGCCTCTCAAGGTTTTGGAACTTTAGTAAGAGATGCACTTTTTGAACATATTGAGGCTTTTTCTCATACTGAGATAGATAAATTTGGCACTCCTTCACTTATAAATAGAATAACAAATGATGTAAACCAGCTTCAATTTGCAGTTGCAATGTGGATACGCTTGGTGGTTAGGGCTCCATTTTTGTTTTTTGGAGGGCTTGTTATGGCAATGATACTTGATATGAAGCTTTCATTGGTTATATTAAGTATACTGCCTTTGTTTCTGATTGTATTAATATCAGTTATGAATAAATCAATTCCTCTATATAAAACAATACAAAAAAAGTTAGATAAATTGTCTATAGTTATTAGAGAAAATCTATCAGGGGTTAGAGTTATTAGGGCATTTGCTAGTGTGGACTATGAAAAGAAACGCTTTGATGAGTCAAATAATGATTTGTCTGATACTGCAATTAAGGTTGGCAAAATTGCGTCCCTTCTAAACCCTGCCACATCAATTATAATGAACTTTGCAATACTTGCAATTATTTGGTTTGGTGGGATTCGTGTAAATATAGGAGAGATGACTCAAGGACAAATTATTGCCTACATAAATTATGTAATTCAAATACTATCTTCCTTAATTATTGTTGCAAACCTTGTTGTTACATTTACAAAAGCAGCTGCATCAGCGGCTCGTGTAAATGAAATATTCGAAACCAAAAGTACTATTGGCAGTCGAGATAATTTAATAAATAAGCAGCCGAATCAGCCAGATACTAAAACCTTAGATACTCCAATAGTTGAGTTTAAAGATGTTTCATTTATGTATAATGATTCAAATGAATATGCAATAAAAAACATATCATTTAATCTAAAGAAAGGGCAGACAATAGGAATAATCGGTGCTACTGGTTCTGGAAAAACCACTATTGTAAACCTTATACCACGCTTTTATGATGTTACATGTGGTACCGTACTAGTTCATGGAATAGATGTAAAAGACTATGGACAAGATGGACTTAGAGCAAAAATAGGTATGGTCCCCCAAAAGGCTATACTTTTCTCTGGAACTATTGCAGAAAATATACGTTGGGGACTTGAATCTGCAGATGATGAACAAATACGTAGTTCTGCAAGAATTGCTCAAGCTGAAAAGTTCATAGATAATCTGCCAGATGGTTTTGACTTTAAAGTATCTCAAGGGGGTGCAAACCTCTCGGGAGGGCAAAAGCAAAGAATTACCATTGCAAGAGCATTGGTTAAAAGACCTGAGATACTTATTTTAGACGATAGCTCAAGCGCACTAGACTATACCACTGAGGCAGCTCTTAGGAAGGCATTGCGCACTAACACTAATCAATATGATATGTCCACAATAGTTGTATCCCAAAGGGTTAATTCTGTTAAAAATGCAGACTTTATAATTGTTTTAGATAATGGGTGTATGGTTGGTATTGGAACCCATAAAGATCTTATAAATACATGCCCAATATACCATGAAATTTGTATATCCCAGCTTGAGAAAGAGGAGGTTGAAAATATTGAAAAATGCTACTCTGCTTCGCATGTTTAAATATATAAAGCCATATAGAAAATATTTATTTGCAATAATTATATGTGCTATTATTAGCAATGTTTTAATTATTATCAGTCCTCTTTATACAGGCAAGGCAATAGATTTCATAATTGCAGAAGGAAAAGTTGATTTCCCATCCATTCTAAATATTATTATTATTTTATCGGTAATATACTTTTTAAGTGCATTATTTCAATGGATGCTATCTATTTTTACAAATAAGCTTTCAAACTATGCTGTTAGAGATATAAGGCATGATGCTTTTTATAAAGTAACCGCTCTTCCTTTAAAATACTATGACGATAGCAATAATACTCATGGAGATATAATAAATAGGTTAACAAATGATATAGACTTTATATCTGAAGGATTAATACAAGGGCTTACTCAACTTTTTTCCGGTGTTATAACAATTATAGGAGCACTCATTTTCATGTTTAAACTAAGTACTTCTATTACTATAGTGGTACTCCTTATAACTCCTCTTTGTTTTTTTATTTCTTCATTTATTGCGCGTAATTCAAATAAGATGTTCAAAGAACAATCCAAAACATTAGGTGAATTAAATGGCTATATCGAAGAGATAATCGGGGGGCACAGTGTTGTGAAAGCTTTCAGCTACGAAAAACGTTCACAATATAGATTTAAAGAAATAAACCAAAGGTTATATAAATGTGGACAAAAGTCACAATTTTATTCATCCCTTACAAATCCATCTACAAGGTTTGTAAATAATATTACCTATATATTAGTAGGTATAATAGGTGGCATGGCCGCAATTGGGGGTAAACTTTCTATAGGAAATATATCTAGTTTTCTTATGTATTCCACACATTTCTCAAAGCCAATAAATGAAATAACTAGTATGGCAACCCAGCTTCAGTCAGCCATTGCCTCTGCTGAAAGGGTGTTTGATATACTAGATGAAACTTCTGAAGAAGAAGATATACACAAACCGAATCTTAATATAACAGAAGGAAATGTAGTCTTTGATAGAGTTTATTTTTCATATAATAAAGATAAACCCTTAATAGAAAACTTTAAACTAGATGCAAAGTCTGGAGATACAATAGCAATTGTTGGACCAACAGGGGCAGGCAAAACCACCTTAGTAAACCTCCTTATGAGGTTTTATGATGTAGACAGTGGAAGTATTTTAATTGATGGAACAGATATTCAATCTGTAAATAAGGAAAGCCTCCGCCATCTATTTGGCATGGTTCTTCAAGAAAGCTGGCTTTTTTCAGGTACAATTAGAGATAATATAGCCTATGGGAAGGTTAATGCAACTGATAGTGAGATCATAAAAGCTGCAAAATCCGCCCATGCCCATAGTTTTATAAAAAGACTTCCTAATGGATACGATACATTTATAACCGAAGATGGAGGAAATCTATCCCAAGGTCAAAAACAGCTTTTAACCATTGCTAGAGTAATGCTTATAAATCCGCCAATGCTTATATTAGATGAAGCAACTAGCAGTATTGATACATTAACCGAGGCAAGAATACAAAAGGCATTTTCCTCTCTTATGAAAGGCAAAACAAGCTTTATTATTGCTCACAGATTATCTACAATTCGTGAAGCAGATTTAATATTGGTTATGAATAATGGACATATAATTGAAAAAGGTACCCATACAGAACTTATCGATAAAAATGGCTTTTATGCTAATCTGCTTAAGTCCCAGACTTTTGGAGAATAATAAGACTAAGGATGGGAAAGGTGTATCTTAATTATCCACACCTTTCCCATCCTTTAAGTTACTTAAAATCCTTATAAGAATCAAGAAACTTTTGTCCTAATATCAAGGATATTATTCCGATTAATAATAATACAAATATAGATTTAAAAGATAAAATACCCTGCAGGCACCATATTCCAATAACTATTGCAATCGTAGCTGCTGAGCTTGAAGTTATTGTCATAAATGCAAATGCCATTGAAGATACGCAAAAAGACCAAGTACATAGCCACATTGCTAATGTATTTAAATTAATGTCTCCAATCTCTACATAAAAATTAAATGAATAAACTAATAGTAAAACCAGCACTAAATAAAGTATTATAAACTTTATAACTCTTACTATGCCTAATTTATATCTTTTTACAGGATAGCTAAAGATAGTTTCGCTTCCTTCTTCCTCTAAATCATTTATAAATATAAAAACTATCCACCATAGTCCCTGTAATGGAACTATTAGCTCTATCATTGGTAATACATTATACATAAAATTTAATAATGATCTATTAAAATAAGTATATCCGCTTATTAAAAGCAGTATAATTATAGGAATATAAGCACCGGCCCCCATAGACTTCCACTGAAAAAACATATCCATCTTTTTCTTCATAGCCCTATCCCACCTTATGGCCTTTGGTTTTTATTGTATATAAATAACAATCCTCAAGAGTTGGTTCGTCTTTTACTCCTCTTTTTATTGTATTTTCAGATAAAAGCCTTATTTCATATCCATCATCTGTATAAGTAGATCTTATTGTCTCTAAAGATGATGGCATATTCCTATATTCATCTTCTGAAAGTTTAACCTTCCAAACTTTATTTTCAGCAGTCCTTTTAAGTTCTGGTATGGTTCCAGTTATAAGTACTTGTCCTTTATCTAAAATAGCTACCTCCTGGCAGATTGCCTCAATATCCTCTACAATGTGTGTTGATATTATTATTGTAGCATCCCTGCTTAAATCCTTTAAAAGGTTTCTAAACTTAATTCTCTCCTCTGGATCAAGGCCTGTAGTTGGTTCGTCAACAATTATAAGCTTTGGATTTCCTATTATTGCTTGAGCTATTCCAAATCTTCTAAGCATCCCACCAGATAAAGCCTTTATTTTCTTTTTTCTCTCCCCTGCAAGGTTTACTCTATACAGACATCTATTAACTTCCTCATCTACATTAGAAGTCCCTTTTAAAACTGCTATATGTTCTAATGCATCTTCCACAGATAGATTTTTGTACATAGAAAATTTTTGTGGCAGATACCCTAGTATCTCTCTTATACTTTCACCATCCCTCCAGTTAAGCTCTCCAAATCTCATTTCTTCATATTCGCAAGGTAGTAATGTAGCTAAAATCCTTATAAGAGTTGTTTTCCCTGCACCATTTGGACCTAATAGTCCAAATATTCCTGGTTTTATCTCTAATGATATGTTGCTTAATGCCTTAAAATCTCCATAATATTTATTTAAATTTTTAATAACTATGTTATTCATACTCATCTACTCTCCTCTTCATTTAAAAGTACTTCTAAATTATCTGAAGTGAAATTGGAGTTATCTTTCATCTCTCTAAACCACTTTTTTAAAAAATTATTTACCTTTTTCTCATCATCTTTGTTTTTATCAATATAATCCTTAACAGACTCTCTTATGCGGATTTCTTTCTCTATTTGTTTACACTTATTTAAATCTTCTTTATCCCATTCCATTAACTGTTTTAAATTCTCTATATTATCTTCTAAAATATTATATATCTCTATATTGGTAAATCTAAGGTTGTACCAATACTCATAAGCATATCCTAAAAGGTAGGTTATATCTTTAGAATAGTTTTCTATATTTATTACGTCACTATTTATTATTTGTCTAGGTAGATATTCTTTTGATATTTTATTGTGAACATTATTTAAATAACTTTCATCTATTATAATATGGTCCTTAAAATTCAATAGATTGACTGATAAAAAGTAATCTTTAGGAATATCAACAAAAAAATGCTTATTCCCATTATCTACTTTATATTCTAAATCCTTCTCTATTTGTTTTCTTATATTTTGCCCTTCCTCTATATATTCGTTTAATGCTTTATCAATGTTATTAATAGAAACAGGATAATATATTGTATCCTCCCCTATTTTTTTCTCCTTCATCATTCCGCCAACTAATGTTACTCCATTATTTGCTGTACCTTCCCATGTATCTTTGTTAACCTTATTAAGGTTTGTGCAAAGCGTTTTAGGTCCTTTATATTGAAGTTTATATTTTGTTTCCTTATTTCTATTTAAAGGAGTTGTCAATATAGTTGTAGAAAATGTATCAACAAATGTGAATGCATTATAACTTCCTTCTATGGGGAGCCAAGGAAAGTCTGCTGGCAAAAATACGCTTTGTTCATTAGCAAAATAGTATGCCGAACTATTTCCCTCATATTTTACTATTATATAATCTTCTTGGTCTTTACTTAATTTACTATTAAATTTAATTTTAAATTGATCGCCTTTTTGCTCAAAATCAAGGTATTCATTTCTGCTATTTTTAATTTCTTTTACTCTAAATCCATGAAATAACGTAAAAACCAAATTATCTGTTTCCTCTGTAATAATATAGTCAATCTTTGTTTCTGATTTAATCTGGTGAATCGTGGATAATTTAATATCGTAGGCTTTAATATTAAAATTATGTTCATTAGCATAATTTGCTTCTCTATTTTGTATATAATAATCCCTCTCATCCCACCCAGGATTTTCAGAAACATCATTTGTTTTTAGTACCTGAGTAGGAAGCATAAATCCATAAACATTAAAGCCAATTATAAATGAAAATATTATTGTAATTAAAATTTTAGGCTTTTTTGTTTTATTATAGTTTTTAGAAACAACTAAAAATAAAATTACAAACAACAATAAAGATAGCATAAAGAATTTTATATACCATCTTTGCATCTCTAAAGGGAATCCATAGGTATTTTGATAAGATAAACTTATATCTGTTTGTCCTATATTAAAAAAGAATGCCATTTTTTCTAAAAGTTTTGTACCTCTTCCACGAGTAATTCCCCCAAGAACATCAAATATTAGTTCATTTGATGAGGTCAATAAAATCCATAGTATAATCATAAGTGAATAGGAAGCCCTTGATTTTATGGTTAATGCTAATAACATACCAATAAATCCACATATAATAAATGGAATAGTAAGATAAAGTATTATATATAAAAAGGATTTCCAATATATAATCGGTTCAACTTTTGCAATGGCATAGGATATGTATATTTCTATAGTAAAAAGTAGCGTAAATACAATAACACCAGTTATTAAAGCCAAAATCTTAGAGATTATCTTAGAGCTAAACCCCTTAGGAAGGGAATAAAAAATTTCATCACAATAATTAGCCTTCTCAATCCTTACCATATAAAAGCCTAAAACCATAAATGCAAATATTCCTGCAAATACTAAATATGCAGATGATGTTAATGTTTGGCATGGCTCATAAAGTACTGAGTTTTTATTAACAGCCATACTAACTATCATATATGCAATACCAATTAAATTTGCTGCCCAATAGATTAAATTTGTCATCAATAACCTAACCTCTAGGCAATAGCAGTTCCATATTCTTCTCATTTGTAAGTCCCCCTGTCATCATTTGAAAGCTTTCTATATATATAACGATATGAATATGAAAAAGGATTCAATTTGTTATCTTTTTTGCTTTTACTTCTAGTTTTGGCAACATACACTGATTGCTTATAAAACTGTGTATAATATAATTAATATATAAATTTGTACAAGCATGACAGGGGGAATAAACTTGCGAAGCAGATACCCTGCATCCTAACTCTGCTGGCTATGAAGTAGTATCAAAAAAAATAGCTCAACTAATAAATCCTTAAGGGGTTAATACCTTCTTAAGGATTTATTAGTTGTATTTAGCAGCAAATGGCCATAAGTAACAAAAGTCTTTATTTTTTTCCATATAAGTGCTATGATAAAGAGCATATTATATGCGTTTATAGGTAAAAATTATATGTGGATAACCCAATAGCATAGCACTTATTTTAATAATATATGGAGCTGAAAGCAAAATGTCTAACGTACTAGGTATAATAAAATCTAATATAATTGTTATTCTTACTGCAATGTTGCCAGTTGTTGAACTTCGTGGAGCCATACCAGTTGGAATCGCACTAGGCATTCCTCCAATTGAGGCAACCATTTTAAGTATTATTGGAAGTACTCTACCAGTTCCTTTTATACTTTTCTTTATTAAATACATATTTAAGTGGCTTTCAAAGTTTGAGAAAACCAATAAGCTAATTGAAAAGATAACATCTAAAGCAATGAAAAAAAGCGATAGTATTGCAAAATATGAATTCTGGGGACTTTTATTATTTGTTGGAATACCCCTTCCAGGGACGGGAGCTTGGACTGGCAGCCTTATTGCATCACTCCTTGGAATGAAAAATAAAGTAGCAATACCTGCAATATTTTTAGGGAATGTATTAGCTGGAACCATAGTATACTTGTTAAGTTATACAACAATTAATATTTTTAATTTCTTTTAATAATACATTTACTCTGCAGCTTTGAAATTGTAAATAGGTTTTATAATTTTTATAACTTCAGCAGTAGGTTCTATGTTTTCTATAATTTCATTCATATCCTTATATGCCATTGGGCATTCATCTAGAGTTTCCTTATTCACAGAAGTTGTGTATACATTTTCCATCTGCTTTTTGAATTCTGAAACAGTAAATGTGTTTTTTGCCTCTCTGCGGCTCATTAGACGCCCTGCACCATGAGGAGCAGAATAGTTCCAATCCTCGTTGCCTTTTCCTATACAAATTAAGCTACCATCACGCATATTAATTGGAATAAGCAGTTTTTCTCCAAACTTTGCAGATACTGCTCCCTTTCTAAGTATCATATTATCAGTATCAATATAGTTGTGAATGGTTGTAAACTGCTCATAAACATCTAGTTTCATACCACGTACAATCTCATAAACCATGGCCTTTCTATTAATTTCTGCATACTGCTGTATTATTTTCATATCATGTATATAATCGTCAAATAAATCTTCTGATACATAGGCAAGTCCAGAGGGTATGTTGGTAAGCACTTGCTTTTTTAGTTCTTTTATAGCCTTTTGAATTTCTTTTTCTCTGCCATTTGCCTTATAATCTGCTATCAGACTATCAATAGCCTTCCTATCATTGCCATTTAATCTTTTATATGCAAGCTCTTGATACAATTTAGCTACCTCATTCCCAAGATAGCGGCTGCCAGAATGGACGACAATATATATATTACCCTCTTCGTCTTTATCTGCTTCAATAAAATGGTTTCCCCCTCCTAGTGTTCCAATACTGTGGATTGCACGATGATAGTTTATGTTATTATAGCAGCGAAGCTTAGTCAAATCTATCTCATCACTAAACTTATGCGGCGTCTCTCTTACATTCATTCCAGATGGAATTTTTGCATATATTAATTTATCAAGTTTTTGTAGTTCTATATGTTTATTAGATATCTGAATAGTTTCCATACCACATCCTATGTCAACTCCCACAAGATTTGGAACAACCGTATCTTTTATGGTCATAGTAGTACCTATGGTGCACCCGGCATCTGCATGAACATCAGGCATGATGCGTATTTTAGCACCTTCTGCATATTTCATATCGCAAAGGCATTTAATCTGGGCCATAGCAGCATCTTCTATAGTATCGGTGAATACCTTCGCAGTAGCATGTTCACCTTTTATTTCAATCATCTTCATTCTCCCTTCAAAATCTTAGTAAGTTGTGATAGCAAATCATTACCACCACTAACAGTTATATTACCTACATTCTCGCAAATCTTTTCTAGATATTCAAGTTCCTTTAATTTATAAAGGGTTTTATTTTCTTCCATCAATTTTGCAGTATTGAGCAAACTTCGTGTAGATGCAACTTCTTCACGGCGGGTTATTACGTTGGCCTGTGCCTTTTTCTCAGCAATAAGCACAGTGTTCATAATGTCTCGTATTTCACCTGGGAGAATAATATCCTTAACTCCTGCATCATAAACAGTTATAAAGTAATCACTTTCTCTTTCCTTAAGCTTTTTAAACACAAATTCAGATATTTGCTCTTTATTTTCAAGAATTTCATCAATACGATATTTACCAACATATTCACGTAGAGCCAATTGTAATGTTACATGAATTTGTTCCTTAAAATCTTCTATTTCATCATAGATTTTCACATAATCAGAAATCTTATAATGGCATACAAGGTTTATACGAAGTGCTACCTTATCAAGTGTCAAAGTTTCCTGACCCGTAATATCCATTTGCAAAAGACGTGTATCAACAAATCCTACATCAATTTTTGTACCATTATTCCAAAAATAATATGTACCTTCATCTAATAGTTTTACAAACTTTTGATTAAAATACATTCTTGCCTTTTGAAAATGAGCAACCTCTATTTTAAAATAGTATGTTTGTGGTATATATTCAAAAATAAATTTGGGAATATTCTCTGCTACTTCAGTATTTGAAATATCTATTTCTTTAAACTCATGATTGTCATATACACTCCAAAAGGCATATTTACCGCTTTGCAAGCAGCCTGAAAATTTCCCATTTATATAATGAAGCACAATAGTTTCATCCTGAACATCAACAACAGAAATCTGTTGTTGTATATCCTTATCCTTCAAAAACACAGATAAATCATAGCCAGGCAATTTAAATTCATTAGAAATGCTGACAATATGAACCTTTGCAGAATTACCGAAAAATCGGTATTTACCTGCGCCAAGCATTTTAACAAATTTACCGTTTTTAAAGAGTAAACCCCTCTCATTTTCGCTAACAATTACTTTCACGATATACACCTCCAATTAAATTTAAGCATTTTGCAAATTATCCATGGGATTTTTGCGGCAAAGAACTTGAGATGTTCTGTTATCCCGCCGGGGAAATACACTTTAGACGAGATAAAGATAAATCGGTATCCGCTCTTTGGCAAGGCAAAAATCACATTTGTCATAGATTTATGCAAGCATAAGTCTATGACCGGATAATTTGTGAACACTAAGAACTTTTCTAAAGGGTTTGAAGCCCTATGGTCTTTTTTAACCAAAAGCGAACTTTCTTGTTCGTAGCAGGATTCGAACCTGCATTTTCCCAAGCCATGGCAAGGGAAGTGCCTCTGAACGGGATTTAAGCCCGTATAAGCAAAATTACTTGGCATACCCTTCGGTAACACCTCGGGCACCGTAGGAGTTTTATAAAATCCATACAAAAGCAACTCTGCAATACATATCATACAGGAAAATTTACCACTTATCATCGAAAAAAAGTTGCGAACTCTAATTTGTACGCAACTTTTTCTGATTTTCAAGTCTTTCTTTTATTTTTTTAATAAAACTTTCTGGATAAGTTACTTTAATCATAGGTCCAAAAGATAAAATTCTTATAAGCACCTCGGTTTCATCACTTTTATAATATGTTAGTTTCGTTTCATAATGGTCATTATCTATTTGTCTTGTTTCTTTTTCATAATTTGCAAAGTGAAGCATACTACGTTCTAAAGCATTCCGTTTATCTGTAATTTCGAATATTACAAAGCACTTTTGCCTATGAAGCCCTCTGATTTGGCTTTCATCAAATGTGTTCTTCAGTAATACACATCCTTTTATTCTTGCTATGTTTATTGTAGAAAGTTTATATTTGCCCTGACAAATTAACCGAAACTTATCATCCTTAGGAGAATATTCTAGCTCTCGCGGCGTGTATATATGGTGATGATAGTATCCTTTACTGCTTTTAAATTCTATTTCTATTTGCCGCTTTTCCTTAAGAGCACATAAAATAGTTTTAAAAGCACTTATGTATTCGTCACTATCATATGGATCCCTATCTTTGTTTATATCAAGGTAGTAAAAATCGCTTTCAGTATAAAGAGGTTCAATATTATCAAGCCCTTCAATATGCTGGCCAAACACTAAAAAACGTTTGTCTAGAGTAATTGCCTTTAAGTACCGCATCTGTAACTCTGTCAATGGCATAGATGGTTTATTTTTTATTGGAGTATTAAAATCCTTTGTTATTACTTGCCATTCCTCATTTTTGATTGCATCTAAAATAAAGACAAAGCTTTCAGAGAAGGCATAGTCATTTATAATGTCAAATGCTGTTTTTTCATTGAGCTCGCCATCAATGGCTTTATCTATAAGATGGGCAACTGCATTGTAATATGCACTATATACTTCAGAGAATATCATAATTTTAACCTCCATACATATTGAAAAGCTCATCTAAATCAGAATTAAAAGTATCAACAACTGACCTTTTATCACATTCAAGTGAAATAATTCTGCCTATAAATGTGCGAAGCCAGGGTATCATCTCTGAAGCGTCATACACGTCAATGTCATATCTATAAGTAGTTTCATCAATCCTTGTAAGTATTCCAAAACGCCCTTCTCTCTCTATTCGATTTACAATGAATCTTTCATTGTGAGGAACATTTAGAGTCATTGAAAGGTGCTCAAGATTTCTCCCTTTACCAAAAGATGCACCCCAAGTATGACATAATATTTTGCAAAGTCTTTCTAAGTATTTATCATACTCCTTGCAATTGCTAATTGGTTTAACTGATTTTATGTAATCAATGCGAAAGTTCATTATATCTTTTGTCCTAAAATCATATGCGCTTAAATATCTACGCCCCCCTTGAACACTTATAAGTATTTTAAGGGGAACAACTAAAAGAGTAGTATCACCTCTACTACGGGGTCCATGATTAACAATTTGAATTGTTTTTTTCATATGCATAGTTTCAAGCAATTCATATACAATTTCACTTTCAAGTGCATGCATTATATAATTATGCTTGAAAGCAAATATATGATTATCATAATTGCATTTGTCAAGCAGGGTACTTCCTATAATTCCTAGCTCTGAAACTTCACTGAAATATATAAGTGCATCGCAAATACAGTTTAAATTTACATCTGAATTGTTGATTGAAAAGAGAAGCTTTTTCCCTTGCTTTTCTTTTTTCAAAATACCTAGTGACACATATTCTAAAAGCTTTTTACGAATAGTAGAAATATCCGGAATAGTAGGATTTTCAAATGCCTTTAGGTATTCTACAGTAATTATATCTGCGATTTCAGTAGCCGAAAGCAATTTTCCATCAAATAATATATCAAGAATTAAAAAATTAAGTGTTATATCATTTTTCGTAAAGCTTTTAGCCTTAAATGCACGGTAAAAAGGATTAGATGGAATATCTGAACTATCAACCGATAAGAATACACTTTTACCATTCTCATCTTGTCTAAATGACATAAAATCAGAAAGATAGCTTTCTATACGCCTTTTTTCGTTATCATAGCTGCGAAGACTTTTTTTATTAAAATCTTCCCTTGATTTAAAACCGTAAACATAAAAGTCACGCATATAATCCCGAATTTTATCAAACTTTTTTATAAGCTCAGAGTACTCGCTCAATCCATTCACCGCCTCAATTCATCTTAATATTAACCCCAAGTCAATTTCTCAAGCTCAATATGGCTCTTGTACCAATCATCCATCTCTAGCAATTCCTCTGGTGAACCTACATTTTTAATGCTGCCATTTTCTAAAATAACTACTCTATCACTTACAACCATAGAGGATAAACGATGAGAAATGGACAATATGGTGTGAGAGTAAC
Organism: Clostridiaceae bacterium UBA5444; assembly: GCA_002426575.1. Taxonomy (GTDB): domain Bacteria; phylum Bacillota; class Clostridia; order Clostridiales; family Oxobacteraceae; genus UBA5444. The sequence continues at coordinate 77,415 of DIRE01000063.1, forward strand.
TTGCTTTTTTAAGTACAGATACAATCCTCTCTTCTGTAATAGAGTCAAGATTTGATGTAATCTCATCTAAAAGTAGTATAGGAGGATTTAATACAATTGCCCTTGCTATTGCTAAAAGCTGCTTTTGGCCCTGAGAAAAAAGTGAATCATGCACAACAATAGTATCTAAACCATTCTCTAAAGACTCCACATACTCTTTAAGGCCTACAAAGTCTACTGCATTTTCTATATCCTCCCTTTTAATACTATTATCCTTAAGGCTTATTTGCTCTGCTACAGTTCCATTTATAATAGAAATACCTTGATCTACATACCCAAATATTTTACGTTTTTTTGAATTTGGTACATCATAAACATCAACACCATTTATGGTTATACTTCCCGAAGACGGCTTAATGAGTCCCATAACAAGCTTAAATAATGTGGTTTTGCCAACGCCAGTCCTTCCGATAAAGGCAACCTTTTCATTCTTCTTTATATCAAGATTTATATTTTTAAGTACATAGTCATCTTCCTCATACTTGAAGAAAACATTATTAAAAGCTAGCATAACATCTTTATCTGATTTCATTATATCTCCTACAATCAGGCTATTATCCTTTATGCCATCTTCTGGTTCATTATAAAAATCGTTTACCCTATATATACCAGATATTGCCCGCTGTATGTTTTGAAGCTCCATACCTAAGTTGTCAATTGGTGAGAATAGGTTGGATATTAATTCAATTGATGCTGCAACCATACCAGGGGATATACCCAAATAGTTTAATTCTTTAGATGATAATACCACAATGAATCCAATAATTATTGCCTTAGTTATCTGTACTATTGGAGAATATATAGAATCATAAAAATTAACCTTCTCTATGGTTTTATAGTTATCTAGCAAGTAATTAGTATAGTTTTTTTCCATATATTCTTCCTTGCTATAGGATTTAATCATCTGTATATTTTTTAAGCTTTCAGAAAT
>DIRE01000036.1:0-11592 GCA_002426575.1 Clostridiaceae bacterium UBA5444
CTATTTTATGCAGAAGGGCTCATTCCGCCTGTATTAACTGCGATACTGTAAGCAATGATTCAAAATCTTTTGGATACCTGTACGTTTCAGAAATATAGTGAAGTATTTTTGCATTACATGTGCTGTTTTTCTGGTGGCTTTCCATTACAGGTGAGAAAATATTTCTGTCTTCAGGCAGTGTAAATGACTCTACAGTCTTTATCCCCGGGAATGACTGCAGTCCAAATTCAGACATAAAACGCGGGAAGTACTTCCTGTAATATGTGAATGGCTCTGTATCATGCCATACTCCCCAGTAATGCATGTCCCCGATATTATCACAATTTGGATTATCAAAATCTCCCCTTGCTGATGGTGATGATGGCCAATAAAATGTATCAGCATCTTCTTCTTTTAGTACGCTTGGAATTATATCATTAAACTGCCTTAGATAATCTTCTCTTGCCTTTTTGTTATCCGGTATCCATTCATCGGAAAGTCCCAATTCTATTTCATTGTTTCCGCACCAAATAGCAAGAGAAGCATGGTGCCTTATTCTTCTGATGTTATCAACAAATTCCTTTTTGATGTTGTCAACAAATTCATCGGTCAAATCGTATATCATGCATGCAAACATAAAATCCTGCCATACGAGAAGTCCTAGTTCATCACATATTTCATAAAAATAATCATTAGGGTACGTCCCTCCGCCCCAGACTCTTACACAGTTGAAGTTTGCTTTTATGCAGTCCTTAAGCAACTTTTCAGTCCTCTCCCTTGAACACCTTGCAAGCAAACTATCCTCTGGTATATAATCCGCTCCCATTAGAAAAACTTCCGTACCATTTACCACAAATGTAAATGATTGTCCCCACTCATCATCTTCCCTACGTACATTTATAGTTCTTAAACCAAGTTTGAGTGTTCTGCTGTCAAGCACTATATCATCATTTAGCAAGCTAACATTTATATCGTAAAGCGGTTGTTTTCCGTATCCATTTGGCCACCATAATTGCGGATTTTCAATATCAATAATTATGTGCTCTTCCTTATTTTTTGCGTCAACCATATTTACTATTTTTTACCATCAGGAGTTTCAATATCTATCTTTATTTGAGTATCCTGCTCAGTCCATACTTCCCTGTTCACTCTTATATCAAGTGATACTTTTTCTTTTTGATGGTTCTGTTTAATGTATACCTGCTCTATTCTTTCAATATTATAACCCTTAATCGATATATCTCTCCATATCCCCATATTAGGAAGCTTCGGGCCCCAGTCCCACCCGAACATGCAGTGTGCCTTTCTCAAATAGTATGATCCCTCCAGAGAATCATCCCTTTCAAGTACCGGTTCTTCAGCATGTTTTTTCTCACAATACTTGACAGGCGATGAAAATAAAATATATATTGTATTTTCACCTTCTATTAATATGTTCTTAACATCAAATTCATACATCCTGTGCATGTTGTCCGTACCGCCTATCTTCTTACCGTTTAGTGTTATTTCTGCAAGCGTGTCCAGCCCATTGCAGCATAGAAATACTTTCTCATTTGACAGTAAACACTTGTCTACTTCAAAACTAGTCCTATACTCATAGTCATTGTATGACAACTTCAATGCGTCATATTCATTCTCTCTGTAAAATGGGTCCTCAGCCAAATTAGCATTCAAAAGGTCACTATACATATCGCCGGGTACGTCTGCTTCGATCCATTTATCCCATGTTGTCTGCCTCATCTGCCATTTTCCATTTAAAGTTTTTTCTATCACAACATTAGCTCCTTTCTATAAATCATTCTATTTTAGCTATGTGCTATTTTTGCATAATTCACAAGTACATTTACCAGCCTTTTACGGCTCCTGGAGTTATGCCTTCAATAATCTTTTTGTTAAATATAAGGTATATTGCAATTGGCTAGTCCACACTTTTAATATCACTATATCATAATATTCTGTAAACTCAAGCAAATACAAAAACCATGCAAAGATAATATTATATGTCATTTTCTGCTATCATAATATTAATAATTTCTGTATAATTAAATTATCAGCCTTTATGGGGGTTATAATTAATGTTTAAGATTATAATTATTTTTATAGTAACTTTTTGTATTGTTTTAACAATTTCAAGGAAGTTAAATAAATCATGGCTCGCTTATGCATTGCTGGGAATTGAATTGACTATTTTAGGCGGAATATGGTTAATATATTATAACCAAAGCTCTAGGTTGCTTGAGCCTTTTATAATATTGCTAGGTTTTGTATTAGTTTTAGTATCATTTGTAATAAGCGAAGATAAATAAAAAAAGGATCCCACACAATATATATTGCATGGAACCTTTCTATTAATCTATACCAAAAAGCCTTTTGGCATTTTCCTCTGTTTTTTTCTCGAAGAATTCTTGTTCAATTCCTAATACTTCACTGGCTTTTGCTACTACATATTTTAAATTTCTAGAATCGTTTCTTTTTCCTCTAAAAGGCACTGGTGAGAGATATGGGCAGTCTGTTTCAATTAGAATATTTTCAATTGGGACTTCCTTTAAAACCTCTAAAGACTTTTTTGCGTTTTTGAAGGTTATAACGCCGCCAAAGCCTATAAAAAAGCCAAGCTTTACATATTCCCTTACCATTTCTACGCTTCCAGAATAGCAATGAAGAACTCCGCGAAGTCCCATTTTGCTGTACTTTTTTATTATATCAAATGTATCTTTGTGCGCTTCCCTGTCATGGACTATTATTGGTAGATTAAGCTTTATTGCAAGCTCAATTTGCTTTTCAAATACCTGTTTTTGCAATACATCTTCTGCTTTGTCCTCATAGTAATAGTCAAGGCCAATCTCTCCTATTGCAACAACCTTTTTATTTTGGGCAAGCTCTTCTAATATACTTATTGAGTTTTCGTCAAATCCACCTGCATCTTCAGGATGGACTCCAACGGCTGCATATAAAAAGTCATATTTTTTTGCTAATTCAATAGCCTTTTTAGAAGACTCAATGTTGCTTCCAGCATCTATTATGTGGGAAACAACGCTTTCTCTAACCTGCCTTAGTACCTCATCCCTATCTTCATCAAATGCCTCATCATCATAATGGGCATGAGAATCAAAAATCAATTATATCAACTCCTTAATGCAAAAAGTGTACCGTAAAGCTGAAGCCTTCTGCAATAATTATCTTATAGAAGATCCGCTTGGAATATCCTTATCTAATGTTACAATAGATAGTTTATCACCATCTGAGGCTGCAAGTATCATTCCATAGGAATCTACTCCTCTTAATTTGGCAGGTTTTAAGTTTGCAACAAGTACAACCGTCTTTCCAACTAACTCCTCCGGTTTATAATGCTTTGATAAGCCAGATACTATTTGCCTTGTTTCGCCTCCCATATCAACTTGAAGCTTCAATAGCTTATTTGAGTTCTCTATTTTTTCACAGGATATAACCTTTACAGCTCTTAGATCAACCTTTGAAAAATCATCTATGGTTATCTCTGGCTTAATAGCATCTTTAACCTTTATCTCTAAGGGCTTTTGTTCTGTAGATTTTATCTGTTTATCTCTTTCATTTTCAAGCTCTGCTATCTTCTTATCAATATCAATCCTTGGGAATATTGCATCGCCTTTATGAACACTGACTCCAGGCTTTAAATTTCCGAAAGTCTGTATGCTATCCCAGGTTATAAGCTCATCAGGTATACTTAATTGAGAGTTTATTTTAGGTGATGTTGTAGGTATAAAAGAAGATACAAGTACTGATATAATCCTTAGTGTCTCACATAGATTATATATAACTGTTGCAAGTCTTCCTTTTTGGGCTTCATCCTTTGCTAATGCCCATGGTGTAGTCTCATCTATATATTTATTAGCGCGGCCTATAAGCCTCCATATTTCATCTAGTGCACCACTTATATTTAGTTCATTCATAAGCTTTTCTACTTTGCAAGGTGTTTGAACTGCTAAATTAATTAGCCCGCCGTCAACAGCTTCTTTATCTGCTGGGGATGGAACCTTTCCATCAAAATACTTCTCAACCATTGTAACTGTCCTTGATACAAGGTTTCCAAGATCATTGGCAAGATCTGAATTGATCTTTTTCATAAATATCTCATTATTGAAAAGCCCATCAGAACCAAAAGGAATCTCTCTCAATAGATAGTATCTTACAGGGTCTACCCCAAAATGATTTACAAGTACAACAGGGTCAACCACATTTCCCTTGGACTTTGACATCTTTCCTCCATCTACTAATAACCAGCCATGACCAAAAACCTGCTTTGGAAGTGGAAGATCTAATGCCATAAGCATAATAGGCCATATTATTGTGTGGAACCTTATAATGTCTTTACCTACAAGGTGAACATCTGCAGGCCAATACTTTTTGTATAGGGAGTCATCGCATCCTCCATAGCCTAATGCTGTTATATAGTTTGAAAGAGCATCTATCCATACATATACCACGTGCTTTTCGTCAAAAGTAACAGGTATTCCCCATGAAAATGACGTTCTTGATACACATAAATCATCAAGCCCTGGTTTTAGGAAATTATTCAGCATCTCATTTTTTCTAGATTCAGGTTGTATAAAATCTGGATTTTCTTCTATATATTTTATTAGCCTGTCTTGATATTTTGACATTTTGAAAAAATATGCCTCTTCTTTTGTAAGTTCAACAGGCCTTCCACAGTCAGGGCATTTACCGTCTACTGCTTGCTTTTCTGTCCAAAATGCCTCACAAGGAGTACAATATAGGCCTTCATAATAACCTTTATAAATATCCCCTTGATCATATAGTTTTTTAAATATCTTTTGTACAGCCTCTTTATGATACTCATCAGTGGTTCTTATAAATTTATCATAAGATATATCCATAAGCTTCCAAAGGTCTTTTATTCCTGCAACCATTTTATCTAAATAGTCTTTTGGCTTTTCTCCCTTTTGTTCTGCAATCCTCTGTATCTTTTGACCATGCTCATCAGTTCCCGTTAAAAACATTACGTCATATCCAGTAAGTCTTTTAAATCTTGCCATTGCATCAGCTGCAACAGTTGTATAGGTATTTCCTATATGAAGTTTATCGCTTGGATAATATATAGGTGTTGTGATATAAAAAGTCTTTTTTTGTTCCATTTAATTACCTCCCGTAACTATTATTATTTACAAAAAATAAAAAAACTCGCACCTTCTTATGAAGGGGCGAGATAATCGCGTTACCACCCTAATTCTTCCTAACCTTGCGGCAAGGAACTCAACAAGTGACAGATAATCACTCTGCAGTTTAACGGCTGCTTGCGGCAAAGCTTACTATTTACTGCTTTATTTTTAAAGCTTAAAGATTCAGCTTTGCGATTCAGGGGCCATGTTCAGCAGCTTCGTTTGCACTGGCTTTCACCTACCCCAGCTCTCTTTTAAACATACTAACCTGCCTACTCTTCCCATCAACATCTTTAAATATAAGTCAAATATATACTAATAATTATATTTTGTCAACAGCTTATCTATTATTCGTTTATTTGTCTTTTTTCGCCTTGCTTAACATATATATTCCTCCAATTATAAGAAGGACAGGGATAAACATATTTGATGCAATGCTAATTATACGAAACATACCTTCATTATATGCATAATGACTAACTTCTTTAAAAAGCATGTATACTCCTAATAGTATTATAATTGTTCCTACAGCACTCTTTCTTTCAGAAAGATATACCTTTATATCATTATAACCATAATCCTCAAATATAGGGTTATCGGGTATAGCTTCGCCCCTTGCCAACATCTTCCTGCAGTGATAGCTATCAAAGGCACTATAAAACCATACAATACAAGCTAATGGTACAAACAAGGGGCTCAATATGTTTATTGTGGATGCAAAAGCTACAAGTATAAAGAATGTTGCAAGAAACTGAAGTCCTCTTTTCATAAGTCCTAAATACATATGCCTAAGCCCTGGAACAGCCATAAATATAAAGAATAAAAAGCCACTATATCCATCACTTTGCTTATAGTTATTACCTCTGCTATTTGGATCTCCATTGGGATTTGTATTTTGGCTTCTATTTGCACAAGACTTACATACATTTCTTCCATTTACTATTGTAAGACAGTCCCTGCACACAGGCTGGCCACAAGATGAGCATATAAACTCTGCATCCCTGTCGTTATGATATATACATTTCATTTTATCCCTCCTCTTGGATTCATAATTTTTTTAATATATGTCTGTATTTCATTTGTTTTTATACCTAAATCTGAGTTAATTGATACAGCGCTGCTTACTATATCTCCTGTGTACTTAGTTATAGTAGTGTTTACGGAAGGAATACTTATAAATATTAAGAGCATACCAGTTAAAACAAAGCTAATTCCTAGATTTATAAAAGGGGACTTGTTAAAATAAAACTTTTTAGCATTTACCCTTTCATCTTCTACCCTATTCATCACACACTCTGTAAGGTTTATTTGAGGGTAAACCTGCTTCTCTATGCTAAGTATTGAGTTTAATTCTTTTAATGTAGCAAACTCATCACTGCATCTTTGGCAGTTTTTAATGTGTAATGCTATTTTGTCTGTTATGCCGTCATCAAGCCTTCCCATTATATATTCATCAAGTTTAGGTATCACTTCACGACATTCCATAAATATTCTCCTCCATTACTTGGTTTTAAAAGCTTCTCCTTCAACATCTTCTTTGCCCTATAAAGTCTTGTTTCAGCAGTTTTAACTGGTATTTCCAATATATCTGCAATTTCTCTGCAGCTTAGATCTTTATAGTTATATAGAATAATAACTGTTCTATATATCTCTGGAAGATTGTCTACGGCGTTTCTTACTATCTCTATCTTTTCATTCTTTATTGCCATATCTTCTGGTGACGGTTTATTTGAAGGTATTCTTCCTATGTATTCATCCTCTTCAATAGATTTTTCATACCGAGTTTTCTTATGCTTTCTAGTCCAGTCAATGCAGGTGTTTATGCCTATCCTATAAAGCCATGTTGAAAACTTTGATGTATTTTTGAATGTATGAAGTTTTCTGTATACCTTTAGAAAAATCTCTTGAGATAAATCCTGAGATTCTACATAATCATGAGTGTATTTATAACAAAGGTCATATATCATATTTTTGTATTCATCTATCAATATTGAATAGGCTTCACTATGGCCATCAAGTACAAGCCTCACAACATCTTCATCCTTCAACACCGTCACCTGCCCTTCTGTTTACATTATTTTAGACGAAATTCTTCTACTATTCACTTCACTATCTAAAACTATTTTAATATCCAATCGTTTTTAAACCGGACATGTTGAATTGACTTTTTGCTGCTCCAAAATGCCTATTTTTCTCTAAATAAGTAAGGCTGATAAAAATAGGCATTTAAGTCGCTGCAAAAAGTAAATCAACATATCCTGAAATCAGTATTTTATTAATTTACTAAACAAATAAGCGCTAGAGTTGGAAATCTCCTCATCTAACGCTTTTTATTTTACCTTAAACTTAGTATTCTAAGCAACCTATTAGCCATCATTTTATAATCATTTGAGGTAAATATAAATGCTGTTGATTTTCCTGTGTTGCCTGATACCTGTCTTGATGTCATGAATGCTTCTATTTTTTTGTCTCCATTAAAATCAAGGCATTCATCCATGTAAATGTTCATCTTCTGATTATTGAATTTATAAAAGTCTCCACCATCCCATATAGGTTTGAGCCTATTGCCCTTTATGTTGTATGCTAAAATAGAGTTTCCAGATTCTATAATTATGTCATTTTTACCGTCAAAGTCTACATCTGCTATACCTATTTTCATATCTCCTTTTATTGGAGATGAAACAACCTTAGTTTCTTTATATCTTTCTCCATCAAATAAATAGAATGTTATGTCACCATCATCAGATGCTGCAACAAGATAATTCTCATCACCAAATATACCCATTCCAATGCTCACTATATTATGGCCTTCCATAAGTTCAAACTTTTGGGTTACAATTTTGCCATCTTTCATGTTTAATAATATAAGCTTGTTTCCATCTCCCACTATGTAAAACCTGTGGGATACATTAGCAGCAGGCTTTGCCTTCATTATTGCATTTATTTTGCCATATTCTAAAGGTCCTAAAGATGCAACTTCCTTTAACTCCTTATCAAACTTATAAACTTTAAATACCTTGTCTTCAAATAGTACGGCTATTTCATCCTTTTTATCTCCATCTAGGTCAAGTATTTTGTACTGCAGTATTGGTTTGTCAAAGGTAGCTATTATGCTTCCTTGAGATAAAACCCTTCCAGCTAGTTTTACCTTCCTAATCTGGGGCTTTCCATCCTTTGCATCCTCTACAAATATATCATAGCCGCCAGTTCCATCTAAATTTCCCACTTGAAATATATCTTTTTTATAACTTGTATCTTTAGGCAATACAAAACTATATTCATAAGGCTTTGATGATGCAATTCTTGAGAAGCCAAACATACCTTCATTTGTTAATACATAATTAGCCCCTCTATTTGCTGATACTACAACCCCAATTACAAATATAAGTGTAACTACTCCAGCAATACTTAAGTTCCACTTTTCAGGCCTTTCTCCATATACCTCTCTTGCATATGAGGCCTCCTCCCTGCCTCCAGATGTAACAGCTGTACATGCTATTATGTCATGTATAGTCCTTTTCCTCTTGGTGAATATAACCATTATGTATCCAATATATAATGGCAAAAATGATATAAGCTTTGCTAATTCTCTAATAATTACTTGCCACATAGAAAGCTTCTCAGACTTTCTCGAAATTACTCTTACCCCAAATACTAGCTTTCCAATGGTGGCTCCCCAAAAATACGTCATAAGTATTCTAGATACAACGTCAAAAGAAAAACCTATAATAAGAGCTCTTAGTATTCCTAGGGGTTTGTATAAAAGATACACGATTCCAGCTACTAAAATAAGGTCTATAGCCCTTGCAAAAAGTCTCTCAAAGAATCCACTATAGTCTATTGACTTATAAAATTCCATATTCTCTTTACGCTTTTCCTTTTTTAACTTCGCATCTCTCTCCATTGTACATTTTCCTTTCAAATAGGTTATTTTCACGTCTAATGATTGTTAATTGTACCTATGTTTATCTTAATTGTCGTATATATTATTCTACACCTTTGTACTAGTTCCTTCATATTAAACAAATAATTATATAATAAAGGTTTTTATTTAAACACCAAACACAATATTGCATATTATACATGATGCAATCACTCCAGTTATATGGGCAATTAGTGCGCAGACAAGAGTGTGCCTCATTTTCTTTATACCTATTGCCCCATAATAGACTGTCATGGTATAAAATATGGTTTCAGTAGATCCCATCATGGTTGATGCTATCCTTCCTATTTGTGAATCAGGCCCATACTTTGATATTATATCCGCAGTTATTCCTAAAGATCCGCCTCCAGAGAATGGCTTCATAAATGCAAGAGGCAGCACCTCAGGGGGTATTCCTAGAAGTTTTAGGAGGGGGCCAGATATATCTGTAATCATATCAATGGCACCAGATTCCCTTAAAATAGATATAGCAAATAGCATTGTAACTAAATATGGAAGTATTTTAATTGAAACATTTAATCCCTCCTTTGCCCCTTCTATAAATGTCTCATAAAGCTTCACATCTTTTAAATACCCATATATTAATATAAATATAATTATAATAGGCATAACATAAACAGTGGCTGAAATAGCAATATTTCTTAATACAAACATATCTATCACCCCTACTCATAATACCTTTCAAGCATTTTGCATGATATAATCCCAACTAGTCCTGCCATGGCTGTTGCAATTAAGGTCGTTATTATTATCTCTGAAGGATTTTTAGACCCTGCACTAGATCTTATAGATATTACTGTTGAGGGTATTATTTGAATACATGCAGAATTTATTACAAGAAACATTACCATTGAATCTGTAGCCCTATCTTTATTATTATTTAGCTTTTGCATCTCCTCCATTGCTTTTATTCCAAATGGAGTTGCTGCATTAGAAAGTCCTAATATGTTGGAAGATATATTTAATATTATGGCTCCCATTGCCGGATGCCTTTTAGGGATGTCCGGAAAAATGAGTCTCATAAATGGATGCATTATTTTTCCTATTGCCTCTGTAAGACCAGACTTTTCGGCAATCTTCATAACCCCGCACCAAACACCCATAACTCCTATAAGTCCAATAGTAAGCTCTACCGCATTAGCTGCCCCCTTTAAAGATGCATCCATTACGGCTGCTGTATTTCCCTTTATAAAAGATAAAACAATCCCAATAAATATCATAAAAAACCATATGGTATTTATCATTTACAACCCTCCACCTAATCTTATAATGCATGCCCTTAAAAATACGCACAATTAATTATATGATTAAGGCAAGGTGTATTATGGTATATATATTTACTTTGGCTTTCACTTTTCTAAAATATGTTTTAAAATGATAGATAGCAGACGAATAAATACAAAGGAGAGATTTAATGAAATCACTAGTACTTGCAGAAAAGCCTAGCGTAGCAAAGGAAATAGCTAGGGTTTTAAAATGCAATGTTAAAAATAAAGGATATCTTGAAGGGCAAAAATATGTTGTAACTTGGGCTCTTGGACACCTTGTAACACTTGCAGAGCCTGAATATTATAATAAAAGTTTAAAAACATGGCGCATGGAGGATTTGCCCATGATCCCTGATAAAATGAAACTTAAGGTAATAAAGCAAACGTCCAACCAATTTAATACCGTAAAAAATTTAATGAAAAGAAATGACTTAAATGAACTTATAGTTGCAACTGATGCAGGCCGTGAAGGAGAGCTTGTTGCAAGATGGATAATGATACTTGGAGGATGGAAAAAGCCTTTTTATAGGCTTTGGATTTCATCCCAAACTGACAAAGCAATACTTGATGGCTTCAAAAATCTAAAGCCCGGCAGAAATTATGATAATCTATTTGATGCAGCAGTGGCTAGATCTGAGGCTGATTGGCTAATTGGGCTTAATGTAACTAGGGCACTTACTTGTAAATTTAATGCCCAGCTTACAGCTGGAAGGGTTCAAACCCCAACCTTAGCAATGATTATTGATAGAGAAGAAGAAATAAAAAAATTTGTACCTAAAGATTACTGGACTGTTCGTGTTGACTTTGATGATTATTTTGGAGATTGGCAAGGTAAAAATGGACAGATGAGGATATTTGATTATTCTAAAGCACAAGAAATTGAGTCAAAGGTTAAAGGACATAATGTTATGGGCATTATAAAAGAGGTACGCAATGAGCCTAAACAAAAACTTCCTCCTTTAGCATATGACCTTACTGAACTTCAAAGAGATGCTAATAAAAGGTATAGTTTTTCAGCTTCAAAGACTCTTTCGGTGCTGCAAGGATTATATGAACACCATAAAATTGTAACCTATCCAAGAACTGATTCAAGGTATATAACACCAGATATTGTACCAACTCTTCAGTCTAGGTTAAATGGCATGGCAACAGGTCCTTATAAAGAAATTGCAAAACCTCTTTTAAACGCTAAATTAAACCCTGGGAAAAGGTTTGTAGATAGCAGCAAGGTTTCAGATCACCATGC
>DIRE01000036.1:11764-17568 GCA_002426575.1 Clostridiaceae bacterium UBA5444
GCAAGGTTTCAGATCACCATGCAATAATACCTACGGAGGAGCCTTTAAAGCTATCTAATCTAGATAATGATGAGAAAAGGTTATATGACCTTATTGCAAAACGTTTTATAGAAGTACTATATCCGCCATATAAATATGAGCAGACAACAATAGTTACAGACGTAAATGGGGAAAGCTTTATATCTAGAGGCAATATAGTAAAAGATATAGGTTGGAAGGCTGTAAAAGGAAACAAAAAAGATGAAAAAGATGAAGATATACCAGAGCAAAACTTAACTCTGCAGGAAAAAGGATCTAAAAAAATAGTAAAAGATATTAAAATAAATAAATCTAAAACAAAACCACCTGCCCACTATACAGAGGCAACCCTTTTAACTTCAATGGAGGGTGCTGGAAAGTTTATAGAGGATGAGGAACTTAGAGAATCTATAAAGCAAGGCGGTATTGGAACTCCTGCAACTAGGGCAGATATTATAGAAAAGCTTCTTTATAATAACTATATAGAAAGAAATGGAAGAGATCTTATACCAACATCAAAAGGAATGCAGCTTATTGGCCTTGTACCTTCTGATTTAAGATCCCCAGAGCTAACTGCCCGTTGGGAGCTTAGGTTATCTGAGATTGCAAAAGGCAATGAAAAAAAGGATGCATTTATTAAAGATATAAGGGAAAATACTATAGAACTTGTAAAAGGCGTAAAATCAGATGACTCAACCTATAAGCCTGACAATGTAACTAAAAATAAATGCCCAATGTGCGGGAAATATATGCTGCTTATAAACAGCAAAAAAGGAAAAATGCTATGCTGCCAAGACCCTTCCTGCGGATATAGGCAAAAAGAAAATGAAAACAAGTTTGGAAACATGAAAATTTCCAAAGGCGAAAGCCGTTTTAACCAAAAGCTAATATCTAAATACAGCAACAATAATTCTGTAGGAAACAGCCTTGGAGATTTACTAAAGGAAGCAATGAAAGATAAAAACTAATTTAAATATGGAGTATGGATGCTTTATCCATACTCCATATTTATTTTTTAAGTACCTGTTGGTTTTTAAACTGGATATGTTGATTGACTTCCGCTGCTCCAAAATGCCTATTTTTTTCAAAATAAGTAAAGTTGATAAAAATAGGCATTTAAGTCGTTGCTACAGTAAATCAACATATTCTGGCACCGGTACTATAAAATATATTAATCATAAAAATTTGGTCTTGTTACATATATAATCGCATGGTATAATTATAATACCCTTATGGGGTATTATAATTTGAAATAATATTTGCAAGAGTTGTCTATACTGTTACTATACAAGGGGGTTTTTTATGGATAAGATATCGGTTTATATGGTTTTTGCTGAAGGGTTAGCTTCTTTTTTGTCACCTTGCCTTCTTCCCCTTCTTCCGGTTTATATAGGATATTTATCTGGCGAGGCAACTGATGGACAATATAGCAAGAAAAAATTAATAATTAATTCAATGTTCTTTTCTCTAGGGATGTCTATTGTTTTTATTTTATTAGGCGTTACGGCAAGTTCTATAGGAAAATTTCTTAATGAATACAAATTTATTTTAATGAAGATAGCTTCAGTGGTAATAATAATATTTGGGTTATTTCATATGGGAATACTAAATTTAAGTTTTTTGTACAGGGAAAAAAGATTTAATTACAACTTTAAAAAGACTAATATTATAAACTCAATTTTGTTTGGAGGAGTCTTTGCATTTGGATGGAGTCCTTGTATTGGACCTATATTAGGTTCAGTACTTATAATTGCAGGCTCAACGGGAAGTGCAGCTTATGGGGCATATCTTTTGTTTATATATTCGCTTGGGCTATCAATACCGTTTATTATTACGGCTATAGTTATGGATGTTTTGGCATCAAAAATAAAGGCAGTGCAAAAACATAGCAGAGCAATAAGCATAGTAAGTGGAGTTTTGCTTGTAATAATGGGGGTTGCTCTATACAATGGCTGGATATTTAAATTATATTCTTTATAGGTGGTGGAAAATATGAAAAAGGTATTAATTACTTTGCTATTGGTTTCTATTTTTATTACATCTTGCGCAGGGCCTAAAAAAGGTGAAGATTCTAATGAAACGGGAGATAAGTCTCAAACAGAAGCTGAAGTTGGTATAGAAGAGGGAAATATGGCTCCTGATTTTACATTAGAAAATATGGATGGTGAAGAGGTAAAGCTATCAGACTATAAGGGCAAAACTATTGTTTTAAACTTCTTTGGGGTATGGTGTCCATGGTGTATTAAAGAAATGCCTGGGTTTATGAGGGCATATAGCGACTACAAGGACAAAAATACGGAATTTTTGATTGTGGATGTAGGGGATGACAAGGATAAAATAAAAAAATATATTGATGAAAATAAATTTGATATGAATATAGTTCTTGATACAAAGCAAAAGGCATCACAAAAGTATAGGGTGAATTCTTTCCCAGCAACGTTTATAATAGATGAGGAAGGAATAATCCAAAAAGTCCATAGGCAGTATATGGACGAAGCTACATTAAGGAGTTTTGTTGAACCATTAATTAAAAAATAATAGCTAGGTGATGTTATGGAAGTTGAAGTTTTAGAAAACGAAAGAATAGATGATCTTCAGATAAAAGGTCTTAAGATAATACAGGATAGAGATGGCTTCTGCTTTGGAGTTGATGCAGTTTTATTAGCTAATTTTGCTGAGGTTAAAAAGGGCGAAAAGGTGGTAGATTTAGGTACGGGAACGGGCATTATCCCCATATTAATTGCTGGTAAAACTCAAGCTAGCAGTATAATAGGAGTTGAGATACAAAAAAAAGTAGCAGATATGGCAGGCAGGAGCGTTATTTTAAACAATTTAGAAAGTAGGGTCAAAATAGTTAATAATGATTTAAAAAAAGCATCAGAATACTTAGATAAGGGAGGGTTTGACGTGGTCACTACAAATCCTCCCTATAAAAATTCAGGATCTGGAATTGTAAATCCTACAGATTCAAAGGCAATATCTAGACATGAGATTAAGTGCAGCCTTGAGGATGTTATATCCACATCATTCTTCCTTTTAAAAGATGGGGGCAAGTTTTTTATGGTTCATAGGCCTGAAAGAATTGTTGATGTGCTTTGTATAATGAGAAAATACAAACTAGAGCCAAAAAAAATAAGATTTGTTCATCCATACCATGGAAAGAAGCCAAATCTATTTCTAGTTGAGGGATTAAAATATGGGAAGCCTTTTTTAAATTTTATGAATCCCTTATATGTGTATGACGAAAATGGAAACTTTTCTAAAGAGATAACAGATATATATGGGAGGGATTTTTTGTGATGGGAAAGCTTTACCTTTGCGGGACACCTATTGGAAACTTAGAAGATATGACTCTAAGAGCAATAAGGATATTAAGAGAAGTAGATTTAATTGCTGCTGAGGATACAAGACAAACAATAAAACTATTGAACCATTATGGAATAAAAAAACCAATGATAAGCTATCATGAGCATAACAGATATGAAAGAGGAATAGAGATTGTTAAAAAGATTAAATCAGGACAAAATGTAGCAGTTGTAACTGATGCTGGTATGCCAGGAATATCAGATCCAGGAGAAGATATAGCAAAACTTTGTATAGATGAAGGAATAGATATTGAGGTTATACCAGGACCCACTGCCTCTATAACGGCCCTTGTATTATCAGGGCTTCCTACATCAAAATTTGTATTTGAGGGTTTTCTCTCGAGAGAGGGAAAAGAGAGAAAAAAGCAAATGGAATACTTAAATTATGAAACCAAAACGGTTATTATATATGAATCCCCATATAGGGTGAAAGGCACATTGCTAGATCTTTATGAAAACCTTGGAAATAGGAAAATTGCTATTTGCAGAGAACTTACAAAAAAGTTTGAAGAAATAATAAGGACAGACCTTGAAAACTCTATAAACCTATATGAAGATAATGAGCCAAAAGGCGAGTTTGTTATAATACTTGAGGGAAAAGATGAAGCGGAAATAGAAGAAGAAAAAATAAAAGAGTGGGATAAACTTTCTGTTAATGATCACATTGACATGTACTTAGAAAAGGGACTAACTAAAAAAGAAGCCATGAAGATGGTAGCCAAAGACAGAGGAATCTCCAAAAGAGATGTATACAAATATACTATATAAAAACATAAAAATGGTGATTAAACTAAGAGTTTAATCACCATTTAAACAAAAAAGACTAAAAGTCTTTTTCTTTAATCTCTTTTAAACAACCACTACAGATGTTTTTATTTTTATAAACAGTAACATCTTTAGCTTGTCCACAGAATATGCATGCTGGTTCATATTTTTTAAGTATGATTTGTTCACCATCAACATAAATTTCAAGAGCATCTTTTTCTGCAATATCTAGAGTTCTTCTAAGCTCGATTGGGATTACCACCCTACCTAGCTCGTCTACTCTTCTTACAATACCTGTTGATTTCATTATTATTCCTCCCTTTCAACAAAAGTCGACATCCCCTCGTAAGAAATAATAACAAAACTGCCATTAAAAGTCAACATCTTTTAACAAATATTTTGCTTTAGCTATAAAAATTAAACAAAATATTTAATTTTTATAGTTAATTATTGAACATTTCGTCCGACGAGTGTATATCTTTCATGCCTATTTATCTATTATAGTACTTTTTGTTGGAAATGGCACAATTATTACAGATATTAAATAAATTTTATAATTTATTATATTAGCGTATACTTGTAGTAAGCATAATCTTCATGCTATTATATATAGAAGAATAACTAATAAATTGAGCAAATTTTTAATTGTATTAGTATAATTTAATCATAAAAATTTCTCAATTACTATTACTATTGTCATAATTATTGGAGGGAAAGAAATGGACAAATATCTTGAACAACTTAATCCTGTGTATAAAAGTGGCTTGTATCAGGTTTATACTGTTTTAATGGTTATATCTATAACCGTGTGCTTTATTACATTACAATTTAATTTTATAATAAGTCTTGTATTCGTTGGTCTTGCAGTATTATTTTTCTTTTTAAAACGGAAGCAATATGTTGAATATGAATATACCTTCACTAATGGCGATGTTGATATAGATGTCATTATGGAACAGAAAAAAAGAAAAAAAGTTATTAACTTTGATATGAACGATGTATACATAATGGCTCCTGTAGGAAGTGTCGCATTAGATGGTGCCCCGAAAGGCAAGAAGGTCATTGCATACGGAAAGAATAGCAAAGAAAAGGTGTTTGTAGCTATACTTAGCAAAGAAAATGAAGTTAAAGAAATATATTTTACACCTAATTTACAGTTTTTAAGCTTATGTTTCAGGAGTAATCCTAGGAATGTAAAAAAAGCATAAAATAAAAAGGTTCGGATAAGTAGTTGTTTATCCGAACCTTTTATTTTATCTAACCCTTCTTGCCATGCTATAATCCATCCATCTTAGTGATGATATCTTTACAACATCACCAGGTACTGGTGCATGAATAAAACTGCCGCCGCCTATATATATTCCTACATGATATACAGGATCTCCGAAGAATACTAAATCACCTGGCTGCAGGTCTCCTCTTGAAACTGGAGTGCCTTGGCAGGCTTGCTCTGATGCTCTTCTTTCTAAGTTTATACCAAAGTGAGCAAAAACATATTTTGTAAACCCTGAACAATCAAACCCTGAGGGAGTATTTCCTCCAAGAACATAAGGAACTCCTAAAAAGTTTTCTGCATATTCTACAATTGAGCTATCACCAAAAGATGATGAATCGTCTCCAGAGTAACTTGGGCCACTGCTTGTACCACTTCCGCCT
>DIRE01000036.1:17762-21206 GCA_002426575.1 Clostridiaceae bacterium UBA5444
ACTTCCGCCTATACTGCCCCTGCTTGCTACCCTGTTCATTTGACTAACTGTTGATGCAATTTGTGAATTATATGCTGCAATCTGTGTAGAATATTTGTTTTTGTCTGCTTGAAGCTGCTTAATTAAGTTTTCCCTACTAGCTTTTTTAGTTTCTAATTCAGAAAGCTTACCCTTGTTTGCTTGTTGAAGGCTTTCTAATCTTTTATTTTCATTTACCAAAACTGTTTTTTTGTTTACTACTTCTGCTTGTTTTTCTTTTATCTGTTTCATGGTTTTTTTATCAAACTCTAAAACTTTTGATATACCATCTATTCTAACTATAAAATCTGACATACTTTTAGAACCAAGAAGTAAGTTTAAATATGAGACATTTCCATTCATATACATAACACGTACTCTTTTATTAAATAATTCTTGCTCTTTATGTAATTCCTCTTCAGATTTTTTAATATCTAGCTCAGTATTTTTAATGTCTGCCTGTGTCTTATTTATTGTTTTCTTAGAATCTTCAATTTGGAACATTAAATCCTGCATTTGGTTGTCCATCTTCTGAATAGAGGACTCTGTTTGGTTTAACTGCTTCATTACCTCGTTATATGTATCTTGAGTTTGCTTCAATTGCTGTTTTTGATTACTCAGCCTATCTGATAATGGCGATGCATATGCAGTAAAATTAGCTAGCAGCATAGCTATCGCAACTGTTAAAATAGTTTTTTTCTTAAAATTCAATGGAATCACCGACCTTTTTATTGTGTAAATAAATCATAAAATGTAGAAATGTCTTCTACAAAATTATATCATTGCTTTTCTATCATATCAACCACCTATGCAAGGAAATAATTAGGCTACAAAATATTGTAACTTAATTATGGAAAGTTAATATATTGATATGGAGAATGAATATGATGGGCGAATATTATAATAACAATGCTTTTATATATTTCAGGGAGAAGAATAATAATAGGAGGGCTTAAGGTTGGAACCTATATATAATTGGTTTGAGGCAATCTATAAAATGGATATACAAGAGATATATGAGAAGTTCCCATTGCTTGAGGAAGGGTCCTGCAGAAAGGTATTTGCCATAAGCGATGAGCTTGTTATAAAGCTTGCTACTAATGATGAGGGCATACATCAGTGTAGGGTGGAGTATAAGGTCTACAATAAAGCAAAAAGGCATTTAAGAAGCTACTTATGCCCCGTTTTATGGCATAAGCATGCAATGGTGGTTATGGAGAGAGCAACCCCCCTTACTAAGATTACATTTGCACCTTATATAGAGTTTGAGGGCATAGGCCACCCTGAGCAGGTATATAGAGATCTTAGGGAACTCTCAAGAAAACATAATCTTTTATTCGAAGATATAATGTCTACTACATCATGGGGAATTTTGGGGGGCAAACCAGTACTTATTGACTATGGATGCACTGATAGATAAATATTTATAGCACTTTTAGGTTAATAAATTTCCCAAAAAGTGCTATCATTAATATACTAGGCAAATATCTTTTTAAAGGGAGGGTTCTTAGGTGCCGGATATTAATGATATTCTTGAAAAGCAAAGGCAATATTTTGAGAGCGGGGCAACAAAAGATGCTTCATTTCGTGTTGAAAAACTTAAAATATTAAAGCAGGCAATACTAAAGCATGAGGAGGACATCTTAAATGCCCTAGAAGAGGATTTAGGAAAGGCCGGTTTTGAGTCTTATGAAACAGAGATAGGTATGGTATTAGAAGAGATAAAATATACCATAGCCAATCTGCCTTCTTGGGTTAAACCTAAAAAGGTAAAAACCCCTATTATGCATTTTAAATCATGGAGCCACATTTACCCTGAAGCCTACGGCTTAGCACTTATTATGTCTCCTTGGAATTACCCATTTCAGCTATGCATGGCTCCTCTTGTAGGTGCTATTTCAGGGGGAAACTGTTCTATAATTAAACCATCTAATTATTCAAAGGCCACATCAAATATAATAGCAAAAATAATAGAAGAAAATTTTGATGAAAAGTATATAGCAGTTGTACAGGGCGGAAGAAAAGAAAACTCAGAGCTGCTTGACAAAAAGTTCGACATTATTTTCTTTACTGGAAGTGTAGCAGTTGGAAAGATTGTAATGGAGGCTGCCTCAAAACATTTAACTCCAGTAGTATTAGAACTTGGCGGTAAAAGTCCTTGTATAGTTGATAAAGAGTCTAATATAGATTTAGCTGCCAGAAGGATTGTTTGGGGCAAGTTCTTAAATGCAGGACAAACCTGTGTTGCACCTGATTATTTATTGGTTGATAGAAGTGTTAAAGATCAGCTACTATCTTGTATGGCAAAGTATATTAAAGAGTTTTATGGAGAAAATCCTTGTGAAAAATCAGATCTTCCAAGGATAATAAATCAAAAGCATTTTGAAAGGCTTAAAGGTCTTCTAAATAAAGGGAAAATTATAGTTGGAGGTACATTTAATGAGGAAAGACTTAGAATTGCACCAACAATTATAGATGAGGTGACTTGGGAAGATCCTATAATGCAGCAAGAGATATTTGGCCCTCTAATGCCTGTTATTGAATATGGTGATTTATCAGAGGTTATTTCTATGGTAAACAAACGCCCAAAACCTCTTGCACTTTACTTCTTTACAAATAATAAAGAAAACGAGAAAAAGATAATAGATAGTATATCTTTTGGCGGAGGATGTATAAATGATACAATAGTACATCTTGCCACATCCTATATGCCATTTGGCGGTGTTGGGGAAAGCGGCATGGGTGGATATCATGGAAAGGCAAGCTTCGATACATTTACCCATTATAAAAGCATACTTAAAAAGTCCAATAGTTTAGATATAAAGCTTCGTTATCCTCCATATGGAGATAACCTAAAAAAGCTTAAAAAGTTTTTTAAATAATATAAAAAGGTAGATACATGGATATCATGTTATCTACCTTTTTATATTATTTAATTGTACAAATTATTTTTCTTTTCCTGTTTTACATTTACATCTTCAAGATATGGTGCATGAAATTCAAAGGATTTTTCATGACCACATTTTGAGCAAGAACAGAGTATTAAATCATACATATTATCATCCTTGCTTACTATTTCCTGAAAATGCTGTATATATTCACCCCCGCAAACCTCGCAAGGGGTTAGCCTTACAATTTCATATTCGCTTTCTACGTACTTCATTGTCTCTTGAGTGTTCAAGAAAATCCCCCCTCTATATTAAAATTAATATCTTTAGTTTAATAGACATATTGTACTATTATTATAATTTATATTCAAGAAAGAAAATTATATATAATACTTTTTTAAAACTAAAGGGCTATGTTTTGGTACAGTGCTGATGCCAGGATATGTTGATTTACTGTAGCAGCGACTTAAATGCCTATTTTTATCAGCTTTACTTATTTTGAAAAAAATAGGCATTTTGGAGCAGCGGAAGTCAATCA
>DIRE01000036.1:21388-21733 GCA_002426575.1 Clostridiaceae bacterium UBA5444
TTTTGGAGCAGCGGAAGTCAATCATCATATCCGTTTTAAAAACCAACAGTTATTCAAAACATGACCCACTAAAAAAAGACCTTAAAAGGCCTTTTTTGTGGTACATATATTATTCTTCTTCAGGGGCGCCAACGGGGCAAGCTCCTGCACAGGCTCCGCAACTTATACATGCATCTGCATCTATTTCATAAGTTGTATCTCCCTGGCTAATTGCGTTTACTGGGCATTCAGCTTCACAAGCTCCACAACTTATACATGCATCTGAAATTTTATATGCCATCAGTTTCACCTCCCTTTAAATAAGGACAGCATGTCCACAAACTATTTTATCATCATTAGATAAAT
>DIRE01000036.1:21892-22120 GCA_002426575.1 Clostridiaceae bacterium UBA5444
CTATTTTATCATCATTAGATAAATATGAAAAGTATTTACTATAACTTTGTTGAGACTAACAAAGTTATGAATCCTTTAAAATGTTGTTAATCTCCTCGGAGGATACATCTTCATCATGTTCAAGCTCTATTTCATCATCAACTACTTCTCCTTCTGTTGTACCGCTTATTATTGTAACATCTGTCATAGGATAGACTCTCGTCTCCTCTTCATCCCCTATAGTCATCT
>DIRE01000036.1:22283-22572 GCA_002426575.1 Clostridiaceae bacterium UBA5444
CCTCTTCATCCCCTATAGTCATCTTAACTTTAACGCTTTCCTTTACAGTATTGTTTGCTACAACTTCGCCTTCTCCGTCACAAGTGCGTACTATACATCCAATCCTTGGAAGGTGCTTCCTTATACATTCATAGGTATCCTGCTCATATTTTAAACAGCACATTAGCCTGCCACATATACCTGATATTTTGGTTGGGTTTAAAGAAAGACTTTGTTCTTTTGCCATTTTTATTGAAACAGGCTCAAACTCTCCTAAAAATGAAGAACAGCACATAGGTCTTCCACAAGG
>DIRE01000001.1 GCA_002426575.1 Clostridiaceae bacterium UBA5444
AAAGTAAATTCAACATATCCTGACATCAACACTGTACTAAAACATAGTTATATTTAAGATATTATATAGCCGTATCTGCTTGTTGTGAATTTGCTGTAGTAAACTGGCTATTATAAAGATCCTCGTAGAAGCCTTTCTTTGCCAACAGCTCTTCGTGAGTGCCCTTTTCAATTATTTTGCCGTCATCCATAACAAGTATTAAATCAGAATCACGTATAGTTGACAGCCTATGGGCAATTACAAATGAAGTTCTTCCCTTCATAAGCTCCTCCATCGCCCTTTGAATATAAATCTCAGTTCTAGTATCAACACTGCTTGTTGCTTCGTCAAGTATAAGTATTGCAGGATCTTTAAGTATTGCCCTTGCAATGGTTAAAAGCTGCTTTTGACCTTGAGATATATTAGATGCTTCCTCATTTAAAACTGTATTATAGCCATCCTCTAATGTTCTAATAAAATGGTCTGCATGAGCCGCCTTAGCTGCTTTAATAACCTCTTCTTTTGTTGCCCCCATGCGGCCGTATGCTATATTCTCCATTATAGTTCCATTAAATAGCCACGTATCTTGAAGAACCATTCCGAAAATATTGCGCAGATCTTTTCTTTTTAAATCTCTTAAATCAATTCCATCAATGGTTATACTTCCATCATTTATTTCGTAAAATCTCATAAGCAGGTTTACTAATGTTGTTTTGCCAGCTCCTGTAGGTCCAACAATTGCAATTACCTGCCCTGGCCTTACTTCAATATTCATATTCTCAATAAGCTTAGTATCTCCCTTATATCCAAAATCTACGTTTTTAAAACTTACCTCACCTTTAGGGAATTCTATAATCTTAGCATCTTTTTTATCTTCAGTTTCCTCTACCTCATCAAGAAGCTCAAATACACGTTCAGCAGATGCAACGGTAGACTGTATAATATTTGCAATATTAGCTGTCTGCACTATTGGCTGGTTAAACTGCCTTGAATACTGAATAAACGCCTGAATATATCCTATTTTAATCATACCTTTTGTTACAAATATTCCTCCCATTACTGATACAATTACATACCCAATGTTATTTACAAAGTTTATAAGAGGCATTATGATTCCAGATATAAACTGCGCCTTCCAACCAGCATTATATAGCTCTTCATTAATATTTTTAAACTCTTCTATAGATTCCTTTTCATGGCCAAAGGCTTTTACTATTGTGTGCCCCGTATACATCTCTTCCACATGGCCGTTTAATTCTCCAAGTACCTCCTGCTGCTTAGCAAAATGTTTCTGTGATTTCGATGCCACTCTCATTGTGATGATTGCTGAAAGAGGCAATGTTACAATAGAAATAAGTGTAAGGTATGGGCTTATTGTAAGCATCATAATTATGGCACCAACTATTGAAACAATTGCACTTATAAGCTGAGTTATACTCTGCTGCAAGGTGCTTGAAATGTTATCAACATCATTTGTAACACGGCTTAGTATTTCTCCATTAGTTCTTGAATCAAAAAACTTAAGTGGCAGGCGTGAAAATTTATCATTTACATCCTTTCTCATATTATAAACAGTCTCTTGCGAAATATTTGCCATAATAAGCTGTTGAATGTAGCTAAAAAGTCCACTTAAAACATATAATACTGCCAATATAATAAGTATCTTGCCTATATAGTTGAAATCGATTTTAGGGCTTGATACACCTTTTAACTTTACTGCAATGCCTTCACTTAATTTATTTATTGCCTCAGCCATAATTTTAGGACTAATAATACTAAAAGCTGTACTTAATATTGTCATTATAAACACTATTACTAGCTTAGTATTTTGGGGCTTTAAATAAAGAAGAAGCCTTTTTAATGTACCTTTAAAATCTTTTGCCTTTTCAACTGGCCTTCCCATGGGAGGACCTCCACTATGGCCGCCATGGCCTTTTCCTGATCTTCTAGCCTGTTTCTTTTTATCTTGGCTCATTGCAATTCCTCCTCTGAAAGCTGTGAAGACACAATCTCTCTATAAATTTTGCAGCTCTTTAAAAGCTCTTTATGTCTTCCAATTCCAGCGATTTTACCTTCATCTAAAACTATAATTTGATCTGCATCCATAACAGTACTAACCCTTTGGGCAACAACTATCATTGTTGCATTCTTTATTTCACCTTTAAGGGCCTTTCTAAGCTTTGCATCAGTTTTAAAGTCAAGAGCTGAAAAGCTATCATCAAATATATATATTTCAGGTTTCCTAACTAAGGCACGAGCAATAGATATACGCTGCTTTTGACCACCTGAAACATTTGTACCTCCTTGGGATATAAAGGATTCGAACCCATCCTCCATACCTGATATAAACTCGGTTGCTTGGGCAACTTTTGCGGCATATTCAATTTCATCCATGGTAGCATCTTCCTTGCCGTATCTTATATTATCTGAAATGGTTCCTGTAAAAAGTACTGCCTTTTGAGGGACAAAGCCTATTTTTTGCCTTAAATCTTTTTGTGCCATTTCTCTAACATCTATATCATTAATTAAAACATTTCCGCTTTTCACATCATAAAAACGTGGTATCAGGTTTATAAGTGTAGATTTACCAGATCCAGTACCTCCTATAATTGCTGTTACCTCCCCAGGCTTTGCAAAAAAGGAGATATTGCTAAGCACTGGCTTTTCTGCATTAGGGTAACTAAATGTGACATCCTTAAATTCCACATACCCTTTTTTATCATTAACGTCTTTACCTAATGGTGTCAGCGGATCATCTATATCTGGTACCATATCTATTACTTCATTTATTCTTGCAGCAGAAACAGAAGCCCTAGGTATAATAACAAACATCATTGAAAACATAATAAGTGAAAACATAATTTGCATAACATATTGAATAAATGCCATAAGCGACCCAATTTGCATATGTCCGCTGCTAACCCTCATTCCGCCAAACCAAATTATGGCTATTGTTGTAAAGTTCATAATAAGGGAAATAGATGGCATGAGTATGGCCATAAGTTTAAAAACCTTCATAGTGGTATCTGTAAGATCTTTATTTGCTTTATTAAAACGTTTCTTTTCATAATCCTCACGATTAAATGCACGTATTACCCTAATGCCTGTTAAGTTTTCACGTAAAACTAGGTTTAACCTGTCGAGCTTTGCTTGCATTGATTTAAAAAGCGGCATGCCTTTAGCAGCTACAAGTGCAATTACTAATGCCATAATTGGTATAACAACAATAATAATAGATGATAAAGTCTTATCCTGCGATACAGCCATAATAATACCGCCAATACACATAAGTGGTGCTGTAATCATCATACGAAGCATTATTACTATTACCTGCTGAATCTGCGTAATATCATTAGTAGTCCTCGTTATTAGAGTAGAGCTTCCCATCTGATTGAACTCATTTAGAGAAAAGTTTTGAGCAGTCTCAAAAACCTTATATCTAAGATCCCTGCCAAATCCCATTGCAGTCTTTGATGATAGATAGCTTGCTGCAGTAGCACAGACAGTGCCTATAGCAGCCACCAAAAGCATTATTCCCCCTATTTTTAAAATATAATTTATATCGCCTTTTGCTATACCAATATCAACTATATTAGACATAAGTGTTGGTAGAAAGAGTTCAGATATTGCTTGCATAAATACAACTATTAAAGCGAATATAATATAATTAGTATACGGTTTTAAATATAAAAACAACTTTTTCACCTTTTAATCATCTCCAGTTAAGTAAATTTACATAGGCTTTATACTATATATGATTATATATGATTAGTCTACTAGTCTGCTAACAATATTTAATATAGCATAATTTATACCATATTAGAATCAATATATAAATATCTTAGAATATATGTTCAAAATAAACAAATAATAATAGATAATTTAGAAGAAATAAGCCCTTTTGTGCCGTCTAAAAAATGTAACTTTAAACTTTATTTACGAAGCACATATGATAAGAAGGTGTAATTTTTGGACAAAACAAGTGATGAAGACTATTCATATCAATATTCAGGCCTTAAAGATTATGAGATTAAAGAGCGTATATTAGAAGGCAAAGCTAATATTTTACCCAAAAGTCCATCAAGAACCGTAGGGGAAATTATAAAAGCAAACCTTTTTACAGCATACAACGGGATTAATATGATATTAGCAGTATTTGCTATAGTTGCAGGCTCTCCCAAGAATGCTTTATTTGCAGGTGTTATTGTTACTAATACATTAATAGGTATAGTACAAGAGATTAGGGCTAAAAAAGTTATAGAAAACCTTTCAGTGGTTAATGCAATAAAGGTACCAGTTATGAGAGATGGAAAAGAGGCCATAATAGGCATAGAAGAAATAGTATTAGATGATATTGTAATTCTAAAACCAGGCATGCAAATAGCTGCTGATTCAATAGTTCTTGAAGGAAGTGAGGTTGAAATGGATGAGTCACTTCTTACAGGAGAAACAGATATTTGTATAAAGAATACTGGAGATAAATTACTATCAGGAAGTTTTGTTATGAGGGGCTTAGGATATGCAAGGGTTACTGAGGTCGGCTCAAAAACCTATGCAGCAAAGCTATCTAATGAAGCTAAAAAGTTTAAACTCATAAACTCAGAATTGCAGTCATCAATAAACAAAATATTAAAATTAATAATATATATAATTATACCTATAGGCATTTTACTTGTAATCACCCAAATTAAATATAATAACAAAAGTTGGCAAGATGCAGTACTTAGCTCCATTGCAGGGATAATTGGAATGATACCTGGAGGTTTTGTGCTTTTAATTAGCTTAACATTTTTAGTTTCAGTTATGAGATTGTCTAAATTAAATACTCTTGTACAAGAACTCCCAGCTACAGAAGTGCTTGCAAGGGTTGATACATTATGCCTAGATAAAACAGGCACAATAACCGACGGTAAATTAAGGGCTGTGGATATAGTTCCTTTAAATAATGTAGATATAAACTATATAAGTGATATATTGAGCTATATATGCAATGCACTTCCAGTTAATAATTCAACCCAAGAGGCCATAAATAAAATATACAAAAACCCCAATCCAAAAAAGGCAATAAAAAAGATACCATTCTCATCATCAAGGAAATGGAGCGGAGTAGAATTTAAAGATGAAGGTGCATGGGTTTTAGGAGCCCCAGAGGTTATTTTAAATAAAAAGTATGGTACCATAAAATCCATGGTGGATGAGCAGGCATTAATGGGCAGAAGGGTACTGCTGCTTGCAAAGGTTAATGGTGAGCTTAAAGAAGATTTGACTGAAGATATAGAAAGTTTAGCTTTAATATTAATAGAAGAGACTATAAGGAAAGATGCAACCAAAACACTTAAATACTTCAATGACCAAGGAGTTAATATTAAAATTATTTCAGGGGATAATCCTATAACAGTATCTGCAATTGCAAAAAGAGCTGGGGTTAATAATGCTGAAAAATATATAGACGCAAGGAAGATTCAAAACAAGCAGTGCGATTTATCAAGACTGCTTGAAGATTATACTGTTTTTGGGAGGGTTACACCAAAGCAGAAAAAAGAATTTGTAAGGGTTCTTCAATCTACTGGCCATACAGTTGCAATGACTGGGGATGGTGTAAATGATGTATTGGCATTAAAAGAATCAGATTGCGGTATTGCAATGGCTTCAGGAAGTGATGCTGCAAAGGCAGTGGCACAGCTTATACTGCTGGATTCCTCCTTCTCTTCACTACCAAAAGTAGTTGATGAGGGAAGAAGGATTATTAATAATCTAGAAAGAGTTTCTATACTTTTTCTATCAAAAACAGTTTATTCCATACTTCTATCTACTATATTTTGCTTAATACTTAAGCCTTACCCTATTTTACCTATTCAATTAACTTTTATAGGGAACATACTAATAGGGACACCATCATTTTTTTTAGCAATGGTACCTAATAATGCTTTAGTCAAAGAAGGCTTCTTAACAAGGGTACTAAACTATGTAATACCTAATGGCATATTCATAAGTTTAAGCACTGTAACAATATTTTTGGTGGGACTGCATAATGGTCTATATATTGAACAGTGCAGAACACTATCTTTAATTGTTATAGGGGGTATGAGCCTTATACTGGTTTTAAGAACATCAAAACCGATATGCTCTTTTACAATAGCGATAGATACATTGGTTATACTTTCCTTTATGCTTGTACTATATATCCCATTTACTAGAAGACTTCTGAGTTTAACTTATGTAGATCCATTGTATATATTACTTTCTATATTATTAATAATATTATCCTCTTTAGCTTCAAAGTTTAGTAGTGAATTTTTAATCAAAAGGCGGGTAGAATTTGCAAAATAAAAGAGCATTCGTAAACAATTTAGTTTTGAATGCTCTTTTTACATGATATTTATTTGTTTTTAAATCCGCCATA
This sequence comes from Clostridiaceae bacterium UBA5444, assembly GCA_002426575.1. Taxonomy (GTDB): domain Bacteria; phylum Bacillota; class Clostridia; order Clostridiales; family Oxobacteraceae; genus UBA5444. The sequence goes on from DIRE01000001.1 coordinate 6,383, forward strand.
AATTACTAATATACCAACTGCAATTAAAACAATAGGCCAGAATAAATGTGCATCAAGCCAATCGATGCGGAAATACCTTTTAGCTATCATTGCGGCACCAATAATTATAAGGATGGCTCCAAATATTGCGCTAAGTTTTTTGGGGTTTTGAATTTTACTTGGCCCTCTATTATCTTGATATACATAACTTGCGTCTCCCTCGGGAACAACAATAACCATTATTATATATACCATCACACCTATACCATATGTAAGACTAAATAATACCCATATTAGCCTTACTATGGTAGGGTCTATTCTAAAATACTCTGCAATTCCTCCGCACACTCCAGCAACCATTTTATTAGTCCTTGACCGATATAAATGTCCATTCATTTTAATAACCTCTTTTCGCTTTATTCTTCATTATATAATACGAAAGCTTTTTATAAAAGTCTTACTTTTAAAATATTATTTATAAATTCTTGAACAAATTGGCTCAACAATACTGTTGAGCCAATTTGTTATAAATTATATTCTTTAATCTTAAGCATTTCTTTAACATAGGTTGGTAATGCGAAAGCTCCAACATGAATATCTGTATTATAATACTTTGTTTTAAGTCCAAGGCTTTCCCATCTCTCTGGCTTAAAGTCTTTAATTGGATCAAGTCTCTTGGACGCAAAACCAAATATCCAATGCCCTGATGCATAGGTTGGCATATGATATTGGTAAGCTTTTGCTATAGGGAATATAGCCTCTAGTTTGCTATAGGCTCTTATTAAATCTGATGCAGTATTTTTGTAATATGGGCTTTCATTTTGATTAACTAGTATGCCATATTCAGTTAAAGCATCATAGCAGTTTTGATAAAAAGCCTTAGTAAATAAACCCTCTCCAGGTCCTATAGGGTCAGTTGAATCAACAATTATTAGATCATATATATTATGTTTTCCTTCAACAAACTTTATACCATCTTCAAAATATAGAGCCACCCTTTCATCATCATACTTGCAGGATGTTTGAGGGAAAAACTTTTTTGATATTTCAACCACTTCTTTATCTATCTCAACCATATCTATATTTTCTATGCTATTATACCTTGTAAGTTCTCTAATTGATCCCCCATCTCCGCCGCCTATTACTAGTACATTTTTAATCTCTGGATTTGTTGCCATTGCAACATGGGTTATCATTTCATGGTATATAAATTCATCCTTTTCAGTAATCATAACGTATCCATCTATCACAAGTACTTTTCCAAATTCATATGTGTCAAATACGTCAATTTGTTGGAACTTACTCTTTTTTGAATATAGCTGCTCTTTAACTTTAATAGAGAAATTGACATAATTAGTATTTCTCTCTGTAAACCACAATTCCATATTAATTCCTCCCTAAGTTTATTTATGGTGCCGTGTCAGGTTTAAATTTAATTTCGGTATATTCACCATTTGAATAGTGCTTTATCCTATCAACTACACCTCTTGGCACTTCAGTTGTTTCAGTCCTTGTTGCTTTTAATTTATCCTGCAGATACTCAAATGCAATCCAAGGATCAACAGACTCTCCGCAAGTAAATAAATCAACGGCAGCATATCCATACTCTGGCCAGGTATGGATTGTAAGATGAGACTCTTGTATAATTACAGCACCACTAACACCCCAAGGATTAAACATATGAAAAACACTTTGTACTATGGTAGCTTTTGCTTTTATTGCTGCTTCATTCATATATCTCTCAATCAAATCATAGTTGTTCAATATATCTTTATCACAATTATAAAACTCTACCAATATATGTCTTCCTAATTGTCCAATATTCATTTTCACATCCCCTTCCTATGTTAACAATATATAATTTAAGCATTTAATGCTAAAACTATTGCAAATGATTTTAATTCATAAACGAACCATTAAATCTATATAAAAGAATCAAATGCATTAAAATTCCTTGCTAATAAGGAGAAGAATTAGGAAAGCCCCCCAAGAAACACGTCTCCCAGTAGGGCTACCCAATTATAGATTATATATCCATTATAGCAGAAATTCAAGAAATATTAACATATTTTATTAATACTTTTTAATTTCCACAGTATATACTGTTTTAAAGCTAAAAATGATAGAATATGGACTTATTTTAAGCAATCTAGTATTGTTTTTAGCTTATCTGGGTAGTTGGTAATAATACCATCTATGCCTAACTTAGCTAAACGTGTCATATCCTTTTCTTCATTAACTGTATAAGTATTTATCTTTAAATTGCTATTTTTAATATTTTCAACTATATCATCTTCTAATGTAATATAGTTAGGATGAAGTGCATATACCCCAGCTCTTTTTCCATAACTGCCAGGATCATATAATTGATTATCATAAAGGAAGCCTGTCTTAATATTTTTGTCAAGCTCCCTGCACTTCATAACAGAGTAGTGATTAAAAGAAGATATAATAGAATTATCTTCAATTTTAGCCTTATATATTTTATCGAGCACTATCTTTTCTATATCTTTATATTTAATCTTATCATCTTTAAGTTCAAAATTTATAATTAAATCCCTATTTTTTATTAAATCTATAAACTCATCAAGGCTTGGTATTTTAAGTCCTTTAAATTTATCGCCAAATTTAATTCCTGCATCAAATCTAAGAAGCTCTTTATAAGTATAGTCTTTTATAAACCCATTTCCATCTGTGGTCCTGTCAATTGTTTCATCATGACAGATTACTGCAATCCCGTCTTTCGTAAGGTGTACATCCGTCTCTATTCCATCACACCCCATTTCAATTGCCTTCTCAAAAGCTAGCATCGTGTTTTCTGGGTAGTAACCGCTTGCCCCTCTGTGGGCTATATTTTTTGACATTCTGCCATCCCCTTAATTTATAATTGTTATATTTTTGTCTATAGTAACATATTTAATGCCGGCCTTTAATTATTATTAAAAACCGGCACCTTTTTAATTTTGGGCATTGAGCCTTGGAGCCTTGGCCTTGGGGGCCTTGGGGACGGTTCAGCACTTTTTCCCTTGGGAAAAAAGTGCTGAACCGTCCCCGGCTACCCGGCTACGGCTATTATTTGGTTGTTGTATTGTAGTTTTCTATTGCAGCATTTATGCTCTTTGCCGCATTGTCAATAGTTTGGTCTGCTGTTTGTTTATTTTGAAGCATTAATTCTATCTCTTTTTCAACCGTCTGCCTTGCCTCTGCAAATACCCCAACTAAACCGCCTGATGTAGCTTCAGTAACTGGAGTATTGTGAAGCTGATCTATAGCTGTCTTAAATTGTGGTTTTTCTTTAAGAGAATCATTCATCTGTGGAAGATCATATGCCTCTTTTGTTACTGAGAAATACCCTGATTGGTTATTCCAGAACACCTGCTGCTCTGCAGAAACAAAGTATTTTATAACTTCCCATGTTGCTTTCTTTCTTGCTTCATCCCCATTGTCTATTGCCCAAAGTGAAGCACCACCAATTATAACTCCACCATCTTTGTTGCTTTCTGCAATATCTGGAAGGAATGCTGTTCCTATTTCAAATCTATCTCCAGTGCCTTTTAAAAGTCCTCCTAGTGCTGCAGTTGATTCCATAATCATTGCAGTTCTTCCAGCTGAAAATGCATTCTTTGTATCATCAGTTTTTCTTCCGAAGTTTCCAGCATAGCCAGAGTCTACAAGAGTCTTCCATTCATTTAATATATTTAATGCTGCTTGTCTTCCTTCTCCCTCGCTCCATGCAACCGCAGTTGCCTTATCTTTTCTCCCATTCCCGTTATTTGCATATAATGCCCCTTGCTTAGCTAATAGCTGTTCAAAGAACCATCCATATACGGCCATTGAATATCCATATTGTGAAACATTGTTGCCATCCTTCTTAGTAAGCTTCTTAGCATATTCTCCTATTTCTTTGAAATTCTTAGGAGCTACCTCAGGATCAAGGCCTGCTTCTTTAAATGCGTTTTTGTTATAATATAATATTGGTGTTGATGAGTTAAAAGGCATAGAATATAATTTCCCATCAACTGTATAATAAGCTAAAAGGTTTGGTTCAAGATTGTCTACTTTAAAATCTTTATCCCCATCAATTAAATCCTGCATTGGAGTAATCCAACCGCTATCAATCATAAATCTTGTTCCTATATCATATACCTGAACTAAATCAGGGCCAGATTTAGCTTGCATTGCGGTCTTTAATTTTGTTAAGGCATCATCATATGTTCCTTGGAACTGTGCAGTAACTTTTATATTGTCATGAGATTTATTAAAGTTATCAACCATTGTTTCAATTGCCTTACCATTTACTCCACCCATTGCATGCCAGAATGTAAGTTCAATTACTTCATCCTTCTTGCCTTCTTCTTTAGATTTATCTCCCTCATTCTGCTTATTTCCACCGCATCCCACAGTACCTATTGCAATTAATGCAGTTAGTAAAAGCGCAATAAATTTTTTATATTTCATTTTTTATCCCCCTCTATTTTTATTTTTTATGCTATTAACTCTTTACCGAACCAGCAGTTAATCCTTCTATTAATTGGTTTTGGCCTAAAACAAATGCTAGTATTGAAGGTATAAGTATCATAACAATACCTGCCATTATAGGTCCAAAAGCCTGTGCATCTACGTTCTGCAGCATGCCCATACCAATTTGTACAGTTCTCATATTATCTTTATTAGTAACCAATAATGGCCATGTGTATTGGTTCCATGCCTGTAAAAACTGGTAAACTCCTAGAGAGCCTAATGCTGGTTTTGAAAGAGGAATAACTATTTTATTTAAAAACTTAAAATTACTGCATCCATCAAGTATTGCAGCCTCATGCAGCTCCTTGGGTAGTGATAAAAATGCCTGTCTTAATAGAAATATGCCAAATGCTGATGCTAAATAGGGAAGTATCAAGGCCCTATACGTATCTAATATATTGAGCGAACTTACGGTTAGATAGTTTGATATTAATATAGCTTGCCCTGGTATCATCATTGTTGAAAGTATTATCATAAATATTACATTTTTCCCCTTAAACTTCATAAACGAAAATGCATATGCTGCAAGAGCTCCTGTAACAATTTGCCCTGCAGTTATTACAGTTGACACTATAAGGCTATTTAGAATAAATCTAAATATTGGCGCCGTCTCTAATGCCTCTTTATAGTTTTCATAGTATAGTTTTCTAGGTATTAATTTTGGTGGGTATTCAAATATTTGATCTGGTGTCATGAAACTTACTAAAAGTGCATATAGTATTGGCGCTATTATAATAAAAGCTACAAATATATTTATGGCATATAATATGACCTTGTATAATACCTTTTTACTTTTATCACTCATTAGTAATTCACCTGCTTTTCTTCAAACTTAAACTGTATCAGTGTAAGAACAAGTAGTATTACAAATAGAACAATTGATTCTGCACTTGCTAAGTCAAAACGGTTATTAAAAAATGCATCTCTATATATTGCATACACAATAACATTAGTTGCTTCTCCAGGGCCACCTCTTGTCATTAAGTTTACTTGTCCAAAGACTTGGAACGTATTTATTATATTGATTATAAGCAGGAAAAATAAAACTGGTGATAAGGAAGGTATGGTTATTGACCAATGTTTTCTAAAAGCGCCTGCACCGTCAATAGCTGCGCTTTCATATAACTCTTCTGGTATTCCTTGAAGCCCAGCTATTAAAAATATATAATTTATCCCAAGGTTCATCCATACTGTAACAATTACTACAGCAAGAAGACCATACTTAGGATCTGTAAGCCATCCAATGTTTGCTTTAAATATATAATTTATAAGTCCCATACTTGGATGAAATAAAAACATCCATATAATTGCTGCAGAAGCTGAAGAAATAGCCATTGGCAATGCATATATTGTTCTAAATATCCTCATGCCTTTTAGCTTAGTATTGGCAAGTATAGCTAAAAAAAAGCCAATAACTATTGAAGGTATAACAACAAGAAGAGCAAAGTATCCGGTAACTTTTAAACTATTTATAAATGATGCAGAATTAAAAAGGTACTTATAGTTGTCAATTCCCACTAAAAACTTAACTTTACCTTGAGGATCTGTCCTACTAATACTTAAATAAATTGTTTTGAAAAAAGGATAAAACACAAACAAACTTAGTAAAATAAGAGCTGGCAAAAGGAAAAGGTAAGGTTCTATTATATAGAAAAATGATTTTCTATAATCCTTATGTTTTTCCCTTTTTAAATCTGGAACAACATTAGCTGCTTTTTCCATTTTATATCCCCCTTGTTTGTTATTTAATTTCACCTAAAGCTGTCTTGATACATTAAGAGATATTTAATATTATGTTTTTTACTTACATTAAATACTTCAGGTGTAATTAAGTATTTTAGACAAAACTACATGAGTTACTGCATTTAATAGAAAAAAAGCCGTGGCAAATGAATTAATATCATTGGTCACGGCTCTCATATACTCATGCCATTTACTCTGATGTTATACATCAATTATATACTATAACAACGGTTTTGTAAAGCATTGTTTAGATTTTTCTAAATTGTGTATCTTTGCAGGCAAGTCTGAAAGGTGGATTTGGATTTGGATTTGGGGACAGTTCAGTGGATTTGGATTTGGGGACGGTTCAGCACTTTTCTCCCAAGGAACAAAATGCTGAACCGTCCCCGACTACCCGACTACGACTATATTTTTATTTTCCCAATATATTATCTATTCTTTCTAGCTCCTCTTCATCAAACGAAAGATTTTCTAAGGCCTTAACATTCTCTTCAACTTGGCTAACCTTACTTGCTCCTATAAGGGCAGATGTAACTCTATCTTTTCTAAGTACCCATGCTAATGCCATTTGAGCAAGGCTTTGCTCTCTTTCCTTGGCAATGCCATTTAAAAGGTTAATTTTATATAACTTTTCTTCTGTTATATCATCTTTAGTAAGACTTCTTGAAGGGCCTGCAGCCCTTGAATCAGATGGAATTTCATTTAAATACTTATTAGTTAAAAGGCCTTGTGCAAGTGGTACAAAAGCTATTAATCCAACCCCCTCATCCTCAAGAAGTGATAATAAATCCTTCTCTATCCATCTATTAAACATTGAGTAAGATGCTTGATGAATAATAAAAGGTGTTCCTAATTCCTTAAGCACCTTAATTGCTTCTTTTGTCTCCTCTGCATTATAGTTTGATATGCCTACATATAATGCCTTACCCTGTCTTACAATAAGGTCTAAGGCTCTCATTGTCTCCTCAATAGGAGTATTAGGATCTGGCCTATGATGGTAGAATATATCAACATAATCAAGCCCCATACGCTTTAGACTTTGATCAAGGCTTGCTACTAAATACTTTTTGGATCCCCAGTTTCCATAAGGTCCTGGCCACATATCATATCCTGCTTTTGTAGATATAACCATTTCATCTCTATGCCCTGCAAAATCAGCTTTAAGTATCTTTCCGAAGCTCTCCTCTGCTGATCCTGGAGGAGGTCCATAATTATTTGCAAGATCAAAATGTGTTATTCCAAGGTCAAATGCTTTTCTTACAATCGCCCTCCCATTCTCATAACTATTTATTCCGCCAAAGTTATGCCAAAATCCTAACGAAATAGCAGAAAGCTTTAGCCCACTCCTACCACATCTATTGTATTTCATTTTACCATTGTACCTATCTAAATCTGGTATATAATTCACTTTTCCCACCTCCATAATTTTTCCACTTCAATAAAATTTTAATTATATAAGTATACATATTATAGCATTACACCATGAATATATCTTCTACCTTCAGGCTATAGTGGTATTAAATGTTCAACCATAGTTTATTTATTTCAAAAACTAATGTATAAATGCTAATATATAATTAAACATAAATTATATAATTATTTTGGAGGCGTTAAAATGGATTATTTTGATCTTATAGAAAAAAGGCATAGCGTCCGCTCCTTTAAAGGTGATGATATAGAGGATGGGAAACTTCAAAAGATACTAGAAGCTGCAAGGCTTGCACCTACCGCAGTAAACAAACAAGCATTTAAAATATTTGTAATTCATACAAAGGGAAAAGAAGATGTACTTAAAAATATCTATAGCAAAGATTGGTTTGTAAAAGCCCCTATTATAATTGGTGTATGCTCAATGCAAAATAAATCATGGGTTAGAAGAGATGGCGTAAACTATGGATTTGTAGACGCAGCAATAGTTATGGATCATATAGTATTAGCCGCCACAAGCCTAGGCCTTGGCGCATGCTGGATAGGGGCCTTTGATGTATCCTCTGCAAAAAAATATCTAAATTTAGAAGAAGGCATAGAGCCTGTTGCATTTACACCTATAGGGTATGAAGATAAAAGTAGTTATAAGAAGATAAGGAAGGATATTGATGAAATTGTAACTTATTTATAGAAAAGGTTTTGAAGTTTTGGGTTTGGGGGGTTTGGGTTTGGGGACGGTTCACAGTTTTAACCCCAACTCGGCGGTTGGAATAGGGACGGTTCATTATAATTGGTTATAATGAACATGTTTGTACTTAGATTTTATTAAAAATGTGGGTATCGATATATTATTTTATATAAAAATAGCTCTAACACAAGTGATT